>JAFYDR010000313.1 GCA_017544725.1 Kiritimatiellia bacterium | reverse complement strand
ACCGAAACCAGCAGAGGCAGCGAAGCCCGCCGAAGCGAAGCCGACTGAGGCACCAAAGCCCGAGGCAAAACCGGCGGAAGCACCGAAACCAGCAGAGGCAGCGAAGCCCGCCGAAGCGAAGCCGACTGAGGCACCAAAGCCCGAGGCAAAACCGGCGGAAGCACCGAAACCAGCAGAGGCGAAATAAGCGTGATGCGTAAATCCGGTTTTGGCAGTTCTATCGATAGCCGTCGAATGCAATCGATAGCCGTCGATTACGGGAGGGGCAACGTCCTCGTTGCCCAAAACGGTAGGGGCGCATTTGTCGCGACCGCTATGCCGCCATCTTCTCACGCAGAGGCGCAGAGGTACACGGAGGTCGCGGAGTTAGCAACGAGTGTGTTTGTCTCGTGGAGAGGCTAGAATGGGAGGGGCGCATTTGTCGCGACCGCTACGCCCCCGCATCCTCGCGCAGAGGCGCAGAAGAGATGGATGTGACGTATGCTGAAGCCTAAAAGCCAACAGCTAGAAGCTAAAAGCTTACACAGAAAGGATGGATGAAAATGGGAATTTCTTCACGTGTCATGGAATGTCGGTCTCTCGCATCGCTTGGCGCAATCTTGTTTTTTGGATTGCTAGTCACTAGCGTGTGCGCCGAGCCGATGCTGTGGTACACGACACCTGCCGCCAAGTGGTCGGAGGCGTTGCCGATTGGGAACGGTCGCATGGGCGCGATGGTTTTCGGAACGGAAAGGCAGAATCGGATTCAGTTTAACGAATACACGGTTTGGCGTGGTCGTCCACATTCCTACGCTCGTCCAAATGCTGGAAAATTCCTTCCTGAGATTCGTCGTCTTGTGAAGGAAGGTAAGCAGAAGGAGGCGGCAGCTTTGGCGAACAAGGAATTCATGGGGGATCCCATTCGGCAAAAGGCGTATCAGCCGTGCGGCGATCTTTGGATTACTTTTCCGAGTGTTACCTCCAATTCCGTCTCCAAATATCGCCGCGATCTGGATTTGCAGACTGGTGTGGTCCGTTCCGTCTTTTCTTCGGCTGAACTCGTTTACGAACAGGAAACCTTTGCGCCGTACACACGTCCGGGGCTGTTGGTGCACAGGATTGTTGCGGGGCGTCCTGGCGCGTTGTCTTGCGATGTGGAGTGGACGACACCGCATCGTATCCACACGTCCCAAGCGAATGCCGATGGCTGGATGCAGGTGAACGGAAAGGTCGAAGAGGATGGTGTCGCCTTTGTCATCAAGGGAATTGTGCGGGCGCACGGGGCGAATGCACGGATTACAGCCGATACCCGTCTGCACGTTTCCGGCGCGGACAGCATAGAACTGATCTGGACAGCTTCGACCAACGTGGAGTCTTGGAAAAAGCTGGGAGGGAATCCTCAGGAATCCGTCAATCGGACGCTGGACGAGATCGTCGCTGTTCCCTTCGCGACCATGCGTGATGACCACATCAAGGCGCATCGTGCATTGTTTGACCGTGTTGTGTTGGAATTGCCTAGTACGGAACACTCCGCCTCACCGACGGATGAGCGCCTTGCCCACTATGGACGCGGTGAGACCGACCCCGATTTCGTGAAGCTGGTCTTTCAGTTCGGTCGCTACTTGTTGATCGGCTGCAGCCGTGCGGACGGGCAACCGGCGACGTTGCAGGGAATCTGGAATGATCTCTTGAATCCGCCGTGGGAGAGTAAGTACACTTGCAACATCAACACGGAGATGAACTACTGGCCCGCTGAGGTGACGGCGTTGCCGGAATGCCACGAGGCTCTTTTCCGTGCGTTGCCTGCCCTCGCAGAGTCCGGAGCCGAGACTGCACGGATCTACTACGGTTGCCGTGGGTGGGTCTGTCACCACAACTTCGACATGTGGCGCGGGACGACACCTGTTGATGGCGCGGCATGGGGATTGTGGCCGATGAGTAGCGGTTGGATGTCGCTTCATCTTTGGGAGCATTACCTCTATTCACAGGATCGTGCGTTCCTCCGCGATACGGCGTGGCCGCTTATGAAAGGCGCAGCGCGTTTTTATGCGGACTTCCTGATCGAGGACGAGAAAACGCACTGGCTCGTAACGTGTCCTTCTATGTCCCCTGAACATGGCGGTTTGGTGTCGGGACCGACCATGGATTGCCAGATCATCCGTTCACTTTTCCGTGCCTGTATCGAGACCACGCAGATTCTCGGCATCGATGCAGATTTCGCGAAGGAGTTGGCGCAGAAGGTCGTACGCTTGCCACCCAATCAGGTCGGCAAGCACGGACAGTTGCAGGAGTGGATGGATGACAGGGACGATCCGAAAAACCAGCATCGTCACTTCTCGCATCTCTGGGGCGTCTATCCGGGTGCGGACATCACATGGCGGGATTCACCGAAGGAATTTCAGGGCGCACGTCAGTCGCTGATCTATCGCGGAGATGCCGCCACGGGGTGGTCGATGGGCTGGAAGGTCAACGAATGGGCACGTTTTCTGGACGGAGATCATGCGGCGACAATCCTTTCGAATCTCCTGACACCTGTCGGTACGAAAAAGGGCGTTTCCGGTGGTCTCTACCGAAACCTGTTTGACGCTCACCCGCCATTCCAGATCGACGGTAATTTCGGTGCGACGGCTGGTATCGCGGAAATGCTTCTGCAGTCGCATCTACGCGATGACAAAGGACGTTGGATGATTCATCTGTTGCCCGCTTTGCCAAAAGCTTGGAACACGGGTAAAGTCACCGGATTGCGAGCGCGCGGCGGATTCACGGTGGATATCGTGTGGCGCGACGGCCACGTCACGGACTACCGTGTTGTCTCCGCTAAACCTACGGAATACCTGTTGCGTATCGGTCAGGAAGAGCGGATCGAGAAGAGTCGCGAAGCGGGGAAATGAGGTGGTTTCAAAACCACGGAATAACCGGAAATCTCGGAGTAATCCGTGGTTAAAATCGAGAACAGAGAGTTTTTACAATTGGCTCAAATGAAAAGACGAGCGAACATTCAGGAAGACCTCTTTCAGACGGATGATCCGGAAGAAGAACGCGAACGGACTGCTTCGGATGACAGCGGATGGGATCGCCAACCGCTTGCCGCACGGATGCGTCCCGTCACACTGGAGGAGGTAGTCGGACAGGATCACATCTTGGGCGAGGGGAAACTGTTGCGTCGGATTATCGAGGCCGACCGCTTGACCAATCTGATCTTCTACGGACCGCCCGGCTGCGGGAAAACCACGCTGGCGGAGGTGATAGCCCACGTCACGAAACGTCGGTTCGAACGAACGAGCGGCGTCATTTCGAACGTTGCGCAACTCCGCGATGTTTGCGAAACAGCCAAACTTTTCCGACAAGGGAAGGGGACTGTACTCTTTGTTGATGAGATTCACCGCTTCAACAAATCGCAACAGGACGTACTATTGCCTTACGTAGAAGATGGCACGGTCACGTTGATTGGTGCGACAACGCATAATCCGAACTTCTTCATCAACACGCCGCTTACCTCCCGCTCGCTGGTTTTCGAGCTGCATTCATTATCGCCCGATGCCGTCAAGAAACTGCTCTACCGTGCCCTTCAGGATGGAGGTCGAGGCTTGGGACGGTATCACGCTGAATTGGACGAAGCGGCAGCTGATTTTCTCGCGGATGTGTGCGAAGGGGATGGACGTCGTGCGCTCACCGCGTTGGAGGTCGCAGTGCGTTCGACGCAACCGACGGATGACGGCGTGATCCGTATCACGGCCGCCGTGATGGAGGATTGCGTTCAACGCAAAATGGTTCATTATGACAAGAGCGAGGACGGACACTACGACACCATTTCAGCCTTCATCAAATCCGTACGAGGATCCGATCCCGACGCAGCGGTTTATTGGCTCGCGAAGATGATTGAGGCAGGGGAAGATCCTCGTTTCATTGCGCGGAGATTGGTCATCCTCGCGTCGGAGGACATTGGAAATGCAGATCCTCGTGGATTGACGGTCGCGGTCGCCGCGATGCAAGCGGTCGAGTTCATCGGAATGCCAGAGGGCCGCATTTCGCTGGCGCAGGCCACGACCTATCTCGCAACCGCCCCCAAAAGCAACGCGGCCTACCTTGCCGTTGATGCCGCTTTGGAAGATATTCGTCAAGGACGCGTCGTGGCGGTTCCCGAACACCTGAAGAACAAGCATGTTGAAGCGGTCGGTAAGGAAGCTGCGCCGGAATACAAGTATCCGCATGATTACGACGGGCATTTTGTACAGCAGGAGTACCTGCCTGTAAATCGCGAATACTACCAGCCAACGGAGGAGGGGTACGAGGCGACGATTCGCAAGCGCCTTGCCTATTTCAGGGAGATCAGGAAGAACGGCGGAGGCGAGTCGTAATGGTTCCCAAAATTCCGGCCAAGTACCGTCCTCGCGGAATCGATTTCCTGTATGAGGATGACGATGTGATTGTTGTCAACAAGCAACCAGGAATCCTGACCACGCACACGCGCCGCATGGAGCCGTTCACGGTTGAGAACGCGGTCACGAACTATCTGCGTAAAGGGAATTCGCGATCTTCCCGTTGTGCCTATCTCGTGCATCGGTTGGATCGTGAAACCTCTGGATTGCTCCTGTTTGCGAAAAACGAAGAGTCACAGTATCGCATCAAGGAAAACTGGCAACAGAACACCAAGTACTATCTTGCATTGGTACACGGCAGACCGAGACGGGAACACGATATCATTGAGAGTTATCTGGCGGAGGACGAAGACCTCTATGTCTATTCCGTGAAAAATCCAGCGGACGGAAAGCTCTCACGCACAGAGTATCTCGTGCTTGCCACCAACCGCAATGTTTCGGTCGTGCAGATCAATTTACTGACGGGACGCAAGAACCAGATCCGTGTTCACTTTGCCGAGTCCGGTTTTCCCGTTGTGGGAGACGAGAAATACGGTGCAGATCAGGTCGAGGAAAAACGACTCTACCTCCACGCTCAGGATCTTGCCTTTGACCATCCGTTTTCAGGACGCCGACTCTCCTTCCATTCTCCAACACCCCCTTCGTTCTATTCCCGTTTCGGTATTCGTCCCGAACGCGCTGATTGGTAGGCGGTTTAAGTTAAGTGAGCCTTCGGTGCTAAGTGTCGCTGGTGCGTCTAAGTGTGGCTTGCGCTATTAAGTGATGGACTGGCGAGACTGGCTGTTAAACACTCGTCCCCACCGTCTCCATCGTCCCCACCGTCCCCCTTCTTAGTTGGCGGTTCCGCTGCCCCTAAGTGACGAATGAAATGATTAAAGATCAAATCGCCGCTGCGCGGCTTGAAATCGGCGGCGCGATCCATTTAAAGGGCGAAGCCCGATTTCAAGCAGTCGAAGACTGCGATTTAACCATTTCATTTTAATGCGGCACTTAGCCCCGCAGGGGCACTTAACCAGCTTAACATGCCTAACAGCCTAATACCTACTGCTTACTCTCCTCCTTCAACAACTAATGAAGTTCCATGAGTAGGTGAAATCGGGGGAGACCTCGAACAATCGGAAGCCGAGGGGACGTTCGTCGAAACTGCGGCTGGTTACCTCAGCATTGAGAAGCGTCAGATTTTGCCAGCCGCGCATGAGCGTCTTGTGCAGATGCCCGCACAGATAGAATCGAACTCCCGCCTCGAGGTAGGACTTGATCCTTTCCTTTCGTCCGTTTTGTGGATGATTCTCGTAGGAGCCTTTCTCTCCGACCGAGGATACGAACGGCGGAATATGTGAGGCGAGAATCACATGACCTCCGCACGAGGATGCGGCTGCCGTCAGTTCATCTTTCACCCACGCACCGTACCGTTCCTTCCGTTCTACGATTTCCTTGTCTTTCACGGTCTGCCAGTACTGCGAGTTGCCGACCAGCAACCGCCATCCCTTTACCTCGAATCGCTTGTAGTCGTATCCGAATACGCTCAGGTAACGCTCAAGGTTTTCGTGTACAATCGTGTTACCGAGATCGTGGTTTCCCGGTGCGACAGCGACGGGCACGGTGAAGAGCTTCAGCAGTCGCGGCCAATCACGCGTTATATCGGCGGCGATGTGTGTCATGTCTCCGGCTATCAGCGCAATGTCCGGCTTCAGCTCGTTCACTTTTGCAATCGCCTTTTCAAAAATTGCCAAATCCTTTACGTAGGATTTCTCCGGTTCCGATGGCGAAGAGAATCCGAACTGGGGGTCGCACATGTGGGCAATCCGCAGTCGTTCGGCGGATTTAGCGGGCATAGGCGTCTCTGCACGTCCAGTCACGATAGGCATTCCGGCGGCAGCGACAAAAGCCGTCCCCGTCTGTAAGAAACTTCTCCGAGAAAACAAGTTCCTATTCATTGATTTCCTCCAATCAGTATTTGCGCACTGGCGAGCTGACTAAACTACCTTTGGTCCCACGATTCGATGAGATCGACCAGCTCGTGGGGATTATCGACTCCGTGTGGATGGTGTTGATATTTCGGATAGCGGAACGTCTTGACCTCGCCACCTAACTTACGGTACCTATACTCGACGATGTTGGAGTTGAATTCCGGCGGCACCTCGGTGTCTGCATCTCCGATTACCAGAACGATCGGGATTTTCGCCTCCGCAATTTTTGGCAGGATGTCAATGGGATTGTATGGGTAACTCAGCATTTCCTCCCACGTTTGCAGGCCGTACATTTGCTTCACCGCTTGGAATCCACTGTTATCCTTCGCATTGAATTTTCGGTCGCCGATATGAAGCGGCCAGCTCTTGAAATCAAGAACGGCATGATCACCATACAGACAGGTGACTCGTTCCGGATGTTGCCACGCAAAGCGGAATGCATAAAGTCCACCTCGGCTCACGCCGGTGAAAACGCCTTTTGTGCGCAATCCCTTTGCGGTGAAGAACCGGTAGAACGCATCCATCTTCTGCAGCGAGACATCACCGCCCAGACACATGTACCCCACTTTCGCATAGAGGAAGTAATATCCGTTCGCGAGGAACATTGGTGTACCCGTACGATCCGTAAATGCCGTTGGCCACTCGGTGCACCAGATCCAGGGATTTCCTTGTTTGGGCGTTTTCGGTTCTACGACCCAGCATTCGACACCTTCGATGTCGAAATAAAATCGTGTATGTCCCAGCCACACATCCGATTTCTTTGCCTGCCAGTCGATTCCAGCAAACGAGCAAACACAACTTGTCAGAAGCAAAATACCCGCAATCCCCAGTCGATTCATAAGATGTCCATCCTTTCACTACACCACCTACGGAGACACTGTCCAGTCCGATACCAGACACGTGCCATCCGAATCAGTTGTTGAATATTACTCTAGTCGATTTTGCGCATACCGTCAAGGCGTTTCCACTGTTTGCGGTTGGCTAGGGCGCATCTGCGTAATTCGCCCATCTCATGCGCACGAGAGATTTTAGGAAAATACATGAACAACCTGAATACAACCTCTGAAAGAGGTGCACGGACCAACCGGTCCGCGCATCGCCCCTCTCCTTTGCCTGTAACTTGCCACTATGGGGAGCCGCCGTGTGCTACGCGGGTGAGTTAGCCCGCGCTCTAAAGACAAGTTGTTTTTGTAAGTTGTTTCTGTTGTTTTCTGTTTCAAACGATAGATGAACTGGCGACGAAAAACGCAGATGAGCCTGGTTGGCTATCGACTACAATCGACTGCATTTGAGTGTCTAGAACTTCTAGACAGGTTAGAGTTTTTGGACACACCGAAAATGAACAAAGGCGCATCCATTGAGGAACGGATGCGCCCTGATTGGTACTTCTGTTGATCGTGCGGTACGCGCTACTTCAGCAGATTTTCCTCAATCCATTTTTCTGCCTCTTGGACGAGGACACGGTTTTTCTCCACCAGCTCAGGCTTTTTCTTGAAGGAGGCATAGAGTGCGTTGAGCAGATGTTCCCGCTGCAATCCTGTCACGCCCAGTTTCATTAGCGCGGCAAGCATCATGGTGTTGGCTGCTTTTGGCACGCCCAGTTGCAACGAGAGATCGATGGCGGGCATCCGATGGACAGTCACGCCTTCCGGCGGTGCCACTTCCAGCGGAACCGTACTATCGACAATCGCCACGCCGCCCGGAACCACATCACCGATGTAACGTTCGTAAGACGGCTGGTTCATGCAGACTAGAACGTCGGGGTGATCAACCGCCGGACTTCCAATGGGGCTACCGGAAATAACGACCGAGCACTGTGCCGAACCGCCGCGCTGTTCCGGGCCGTAGCTGGGATACCAGCTGGTGAAACGACGTTCTTCGCGCGCTGCCTCTGCCACGCAGATTCCGAGGGAGAGGATGCCCTGTCCGCCGAAACCTGTGAACTTGAGCCGCAATTCCTTTGCCGCCGGATCGATCACGGCGGGCGGAACCTGATGGCTATCGTCCTCGAAAAATTCCTTGGGTGATGGTTTTCCTTTTACAGGTTGCCGTACTTCAGCGTTTGCAGTTTCGTCGCGGAACGTTCCGAGCGGGTATTCCTTTTCCATCTGATCGATGCAGAACTGCGCAGCCTTCAACGCATTGACGCCGAGGTTGGTAGGGCAGGGGGAGATCAGTTCGACAAACGCATACCCCTTCTTATCGCGCTGTATCTCCAGTGCCTTGCGGATGGCAGCTTTGGCCTGCATGATTCGCTTGGTGTCCGCCACGCTGACGCGGGCAATGAACACGGGAGCCTTCAGCTGGTTGAAGATTTCGCAGACGTGTGTCGGGTATCCCATTGTCAACGGATCGCGACCGAACGGAGAGGTCTTCGTCTTCATTCCGACGAGCGAGGTAGGCGCCATCTGTCCGCCAGTCATACCGTAGATCGCGTTGTTGACGAAGAACACCGCCATGTGTTCGCCACGATTTGCAGCTTGGAAGGTGTGGTTGAAGCCGATCGCCGCGAGATCGCCGTCGCCTTGATACGAGATGACAACCGCATCTTTTTTCACGCGGTTGATCGCCGTGCCAACGGCAGAGGCCCGCCCGTGCGCAGCACCTACGTTCCCGCAGTCCCAGTAGTAATAGCCGAATACCGAACAGCCGATCGGGTTGACGATGATCGTTCGATCCTGGATACCGAGATCGACCATTGCCTCGGTGATCAATTTGTGGATGATGCCATGTCCGCAGCCTGCACAGTAATGCGTGGCGCGCGTCTCTTTTCCGCTTCGATTGAAGACCGGATACATTCCGACAGTTTGAATTGTTTTCATTTCACAAATCCTTTTGCCAATCTCTGACTCGTCCTACGCCCAGTTCATGTACTTCTTGGCGGCAGCTACCACCTCATCCACGCTAACCACGATTCCGCCCATGTGGTTGCACAGACCGATTTCCTGATACCGTTTGGCATCGCGCGACAGATGCATCAGCGCATCATCGCGGAATTGACCGCTGCTCAATTCTATAGCCATTGCGCGGCGTCCCTCCAGCGCTTTCGCCATCGCATCGATCGGGAACGGGTTGAGCGAGATCGGACGGAAAACACCGACCTTATATCCTTGCGAGCGGAGTACCTCCGCCGCCGTACGCGCGATACGGCTGGAAATACCGTAACCGAGCAAGACCAAATCGGCGTCCTCGGTCAGATACTCTTCGCTTGCTACTTCCACCTTCATCCGTTCGTATTTCGCCTGTAGCTGGATGTTGTGTTCCTCCTGTGCAGGGGCATCAAGGAAGATGGATGTAATGAGATTCGGACGCGTCTCGGCATTGCCGTGAACGGCCCAGCTTGATGTCTCCGGACGTGGCATCTCGCGTTCCGGCAGAGTGAGCGTTTCCATCATCTGTCCGAGCAGTCCGTCGCACAACACGATTGCGGGCGTCAAGTACTTAAAGCTAAGTTCAAACGCTTTCATCGTCAGGTCGCACATTTCCTGTGCACTGTTTGGAGCCAGACAGATGCACTGATAGTTACCGTGTCCGCCGCCCTTGACCGCTTGGTTGTAGTCACCCTGTTCCGGATAGACATTGCCGAGTCCAGGGCCAGCGCGCATCACCGTGACGATCACACCGGGGAGGTTTGCACCGGCCATGTAGGAAATCGCTTCCTGCATCAAGCTCATGCCAGGACCGCTTGTGGCGGTCATCGCAAGTGCACCTGCAGCCGCTGCGCCGTAAAGCATATTCAAACTTGCGGTTTCACATTCCGCCTGGAGGAATTCACGTCCCACGGAGGGGAACCACTTCGCAGCGGCATGCGCGATTTCACTGGCCGGCGTGATGGGGTATCCGAAGTAGGCGTCACAACCAGCGTAAAGCGCGCCAATGATGACCGCCTCATTTCCTTTGATAAATTTTGTCGTCATCTTCTTTCTCCGTTTCGCTGTTAGGGTTTCAAAATTTTGATCGCGTACGGTTCCGGGCAATTGTAAAAGCAAATCGCGCAACCGATACACCCCTCGCCCTTGTACTGGGCGGGTTTGACGCCACGCCGGTTCAGATGGTCGGCGATAACCAAACACTGCTTCGGACAGGCCTGTACGCAACGTTCGCAACTTTTGCACTCGTCCGCATCGATCTGTGGACGTGGAAGCTTAACCTCGCTTCCAGAGGCAATTTCTTCGCTCATACTTCATACTCCGTGAAAAAAGAAGCGCATATTTTACACCCGATTCAACAAAAAAACAAACAGGAAGTTGAGGCCAGTTAGGCTGGTTAAGCGTGTAAAGTTAGGCAGGGAAGACGTTGCCACTCTCGGACGGCTGACGTCTCCAAATGAAATGCTACAGTTTTTCATTCTTCATTCCGAACGGAGACGTTGCCCCTCCCATTCGTGGGTAAGTGCCCCTACGGGGTTAAGTGCCGGTACGCGGGCTAAGTGTCCTTGCGGGACTAAGGGGCGAAGCACCACTTTAAGCAAGAGACTCATTTTAAGGCGGCTGATGCCGCCTTAAAATGAAATGGTTAAATCGCAGTCTTCGACTGCTGGAAATCGGGCTTCGCCCTTTAAATGAATCGCGCCGCCAATTTCAAGCCGCGCAGCGGCGATTTACCCTTTTAACCATTTCATTCGTCACTAAGGGCGAAGCCCAATTAATTTCATCACTCGTCATTCGTCAATGCTGCCTTTGGCGGCTCACTCGTCACCACTTCACGAGGCGAAGTTATTAGGTAAATGCACATTCTTATTGGCTAGACGCACGAGAAATGGTATCATCCTCTGCGTTTTGAAACGGTTGGAAAAGGATGAAGAATCGAGGAGAGACTT
>JAFYDR010000312.1 GCA_017544725.1 Kiritimatiellia bacterium | reverse complement strand
CGCCAGAGAGCGGACGTTTGCCGTCATTGAACTCTACGGAAAACGCGACCGGCTGATCGGCGGTGAGATAGAGATAGCGATTCACGTACCCATCAAACAGGTACGGATCGCTAGGGACACCATTCGTCACGGTGTCATGCGACCAAAGCGCCCCACGCCCGATTACGGGGCCGAGCGTGTCTAGAGCATCGGGCTTGACGAACCAGATATTGGAATTGGACTGTCCCGGTCCCTTAATCGTTCCCTTTGCCTGACGCTTGTTCAGGAACTCAGACTTTGCGCTGTCATCGCATCCCAACACGACGCGGTCTCCCCAACGACAGAAGTCTCCGACCACCTTGAGGTAGTTGGAACGGGGACGGATTCCCGTCGTTTCTGTCGCCGAGAAAGTTTTCGGGAAATGCCAGAAGGTAGCGTGCATGGTCATCAGCAGTGACGATTCACCGATCTCACGAATACGCGGCCATTCGGTGTTCCAGCCGTGTGCGCCATCGTAGGAATGGCTCCCTTTCGGCAAGCGAAACCGATACCACCTGCCACCATCGAGACACATGAGAATCAAGGAACGGTAATCCCATCCGATCGACCACAAGGGATCCGTCGCGGGATTGGCATTGCCGTAGATGCCGCCGGGACCGGTCACCTCGGTGAATTGGTTGCGCATCACGATCTCCCACGGCTTGCCATCGCCTCCCCACTGCGCCAACACGCCCGATGTCGTCGTCGGATCCCACAAAGCGCGTGAGCTACGTTCCCCGTTGTTCGCATAGACCACGCGTCCTTGCGCCGAGTATGCACCCTTGCCGTGGTATCCCGGCAAGAGGTCGCCCGCAAGTTCTTTCTGCCGATTTCCGTCCCGATAGAGTTCGCGAACCTCCAGCGAATGCACATCCACCTCGTAGAAACCCTCCTCCATCGTAGCGTAATAGATCTTGTTCGCGGGATCCGTCAGGTGGCGCATATTCGCGGTCAGGCGTCCATACATTCGCGAAGGGGGAATAACTCGAACGTTCCGTTTCGTATCAATCAGGTACGGTCCAATCAGCAACTGTCCCGACTCGCGGTGAATCATTCGGTTCGCGGGCGTTCCGCCAACACTTTCCTCGCGCACAGTCTGTTTAAAGTCGGGTGTGATTTCATACAGGCGGTCGCTGGAACCGTTCGGCGCATGAGGCGCATACGTAATCACCCAAAGCCGATCCTGCCAAGGAACGACCGCCCCCGTACCGCACTCTCCCTCGTTATTGAACATCGCGAGATTCGGATAGATTCCGCTGATACAACGAGGCGCATCGGCTCGGAGCGATCCGGTAACACACACACACACAACGGAGAGAAGTGTCAAACCACGGAATACACAGAGCTCACGGAATGGAAATTTCAGAAAACTCTCGTTTTTCCGAGCGCTCCGTGGTTGTAAAAGATTCGAACAAATAGGTTTCAGAATTGGATCAACGAACAAACCAGTCAAAATCCGTTTCATCTTTTCTTTCTCCTTTACTCAGCCACGATCTCATACAGGAATGTCGCGTTCTGCGGATCCGCAGCGACATCCGCCGTGAATGACAAGACTCCATTCGAGGCAGTGACAGGAAGCGAGAAACGGCGCGTTCCCCCCGTCGTCAACGCATACACGCGGTAAGACTCGGGACGGGCAAGCGAGAGACGCACGGCGACTTTCCCAGCCTTCATCAAGTGCGGCGTACCGCCCCATGCCAGCAGAATGGTGCGATCTGAATCCGCGTACTTGATTCCTTCGTTTTGGACATCTGTCAGATGGGTAAGGAGTAACCGTTTTGAATCGCGGATCGTAGTCTTGTCCAAAGAACTGACCCAAACCGTCGCCGCTGTCTCACCGAGATCGGCGGTCAATGCGCCCGCACGAATCACACCGTTTTCCGAGAAGCCGCCACAAGTCCGCGAGGTCGTCAACAAGAAGGTACCCCGTTTCGCATCGATCTGAACCGCGCCATCTCCAGCCGTCTGTGCGGCATCGTTCGAAATTCCCAACCGCTGACGGACTTCAACGGAACTGCGCTTATAGGCATCCGGGAAGGCATCCGACCAAACTGCACCGGGATACTCTCGATCACTGACGATCGTTCCGAATTTCGCGAACCAGCTGATCCACGGCCATTCCGTCTTGTTCAGCGGAGAGAAGGAGAAATCACCGGTCAACTTTTTCTCGGGCAGGGTAATCGCATACGTCCGTTTCAACTGCGGAAGATCTTGACGGAGGAAGAGGCAGATCGAGGCACGTTCCGCAGCGAGCGAAAGCGGATCGCCCGCCATGTCGAAATATCCCATCGTCGCCTTTTCTGGATTACGGATTGAGGACTCGCTGTGACTCCATGCAAACCGCCAGACGCCGCCCCAGTTCTGCAGCGAGGCAATCGTTCCCAGCGCAATTCCACCGACACCACGAAAACGACCGGGACCGGAATAGTTGTACTCGGTAATGGTGAACGGTTTGTCAAGCAACCGACGGAATACGACCTCCTGCGCCCCCATCTTGTCACCCTCAATCGGATTGCGGTTGGCGCAACGGCTCGGCAGACGCCATGGTGTCTCCAAGAAATTCGGATGATCCACGTAGAAATGGTCATCGACATAATCGTAGCAGAGGGAACGCGGTACCTGGTAGGCAACCGGATTCATCCAGCTGCTCATGTTCGTCATCAGCGCCTTGCACTTCATCTCGTTTCGGAGAAACTCGCGCATCCGCGTCGCGAACTTCGTTTCGATCTCCTGCAGGAAGATCGTGTACGCGCCGCTCTGCTTATCACGGTTCCACAGATTCGAGGGAATGGTTTCGGGAACATCGCGGAATGCGGGGTCTTTGCTTTTTCTCTCAGCCAACCATTT
>JAFYDR010000311.1 GCA_017544725.1 Kiritimatiellia bacterium | reverse complement strand
GCATCGTCGTTACGCAATCGGACGCGACGGAGCGCGTCCCTCCCATCCGTCACTGCAACCTCTGGTTGCTTACTTCTCAGCCTCTCAGCTTCCCCGCTTCTCAGCTGGGCGGCCTCGCCGCCCTACGAAGTTATAGGCAAGAGAAACCAGTGAAGAAATGTAGTTGAGCGGTGTCTTTGCCCAGTTTTTTGTTCCTATTGAAATTTCAAAGGGGTTATAGTATAATGATACCGTTTTGCAACCCAAAGGAGAATTTCTATGTCTGCAATATTAATCAAGAACGCACCTGAACGGGTTCACGACTGGCTCAGAAGAACCGCAACGGAAAGTCGCAGATCTATGGCGCAACAGGCCATCTATTGTTTTGAGTGGTGTATGGAAAACATGACGGAGAAAGCTACGTTCCCTGAACCGATTCGACTTCCCGGAGGAAGGGTTACACTCGCCGAGATCGACTCTGCAAAGAAGGCAGGACGCAAATGATTGTTTCCGACTCGAATCTTATAGCCAGTTGTGTCCTTGAAAGTGCTGCTACGGAATCTGCCCGCCACTTGCGTAATCGTGACGGAGAATGGTATGTGCCGAGGCTTTGGCGGTATGAAGTGATGAATATCTTCTCCACCATGATCAAAGTCAGGGGTATGAATCCAACTATGGCTGATTCCATATTCTCTGCATTGGTTACAACATTACGCCCATTTGAACGTGATCCCATGCCGCAAGACGTTTTTGCTTTGGTCGAGGAACACGGAATATCAGGTTACGATGCACAATTTGTGGCACTGGCACAGGAGCTTGGATGTACACTTTATACGCAAGACAAAGAACTTCTCCGAAAATTTCCTGAAACCGCAAAACCGTTTTACATCAAGACATAGAATCTCAAGTTTGGTAAACCAAATGAGCCAACTAAGCGAGTTAAGCATGATAAGCGTAGGCGGCTTACGCCGTCTGGCTGGTTAAGCGTGTTAGGCCGGTTAGGCATGATAAGCAGAGAAGAAGTCAGTAGGCAAAAGGGAGTAGGCGGTAGGGGCAGCGATGCCGCCAGCTGAAAAGCGGGGAAGCTGAGAGGCGGGGACAGAGGGGACGATGGGGACAATGAGGACGGGGGGGGAGCCGCCAGCCTCGCCAGTCTGTCCCGTCGCGGGCAACGGGGATATCGGTTGTACCGCCGGGGGTTACGCTTCGCTCACCCCCGTCTGTATAGGTGACGCCCTTTCAGGGCTTCCGTCACTGCACGAAGTGCCTCAGCTTAACATGCTTAACCAGCTTAACACGCTTATCCCGCTGGGCGGCTTCGCCGCTTTAGCTTACATGGCGGTCAAATCGGGCGAGGATACGCATCGACTCGTCGTGTGCCTCTAGCAGATAGACACGGTAGTCCGTTCCGCCCGGTAGGACCTTCACCACCACATGCGCGGGTCCTTTTGTGGCGATGTTCTTCATGAAGTCGAGGTCCTTGTAACTCTCTACTCGGCATTTCGGCATCAGGTTTGGGAGAATGATTGGCTCGTAACCGGTGTGGAACGTCGGGGATGCCATGCGCTCTAGCGTTGTCTTGTTGACCTGCCCAGCGCACCAGATGCATGAGACGTATGTCTGCGCGCGCACGGCGCGTACGAACGCCTCACTCATCGCGTTGGCACAACCGTGGTGGTTCATCTTGCAGAGCGTGACCTGTCCGACTCGCTGCCCCACCAAGTCCTCGTAGGGGAGTCCCTTGCCCGCCTTGGATGTCGGAATGTTCTGCGTGTCGCCGCCCGCCCAGAAACGGAATTTGCCGTACTGCATCACAAATCCGAGCGAAAGCGTGTTCTGCGGAATACGTTCATTTCCTGTCCGTGCCACGTACTCGGCGGCATAGTCGCGTACCCCGTCCTTGCCGTCCCACAGGCGACCGTTCGCGCAGATGTTGCGGATCGAGAAATTCGCATACTTGCCAGGATCACGCTGGAGGGCAATCTGGTTGAGCGCACCAACCTTGAATGGCTCGCAAATCAGTCCTTTTTCCTTCTGTTTGTTCATCCAAGATTCGACCAGTGTCATCGATGCGTCTTGTGTCTTGTACATGCCGTGTGCGGGATACTGGTGGTCGAAGTAATGCCGGAATCCGAAATCCTGCGCCACGCAGAGAAATCCGTTGATGCGTGTGCCGTCCGCGAGCGTTTTGAAGCGGAAGGCCGCTTTCGGTGTTTCCTTGAGATCGAAATGTGCGTGTCCGATATGATCAACATGCCAGTGAGAGAAAATTAGATAATCGATCATCTTCTCCGGATAGACACGCTGCACATAGCGGCTCATCCACTCTCCGCCGAGTCGTTCGGGCGAAGGCAGAAGCGGTACGTTCACCAGATCGTACGGACGGTAGTAGTCTCCGGTATCGTTCAGGATAGCCGTGCCGTCGGGTAGGCGATAAAACATATTTTCACCACATCCCGTATAGACGAAGTGCAAGTCCAGCTCACCGGGATTCCATCCGGGATAAATGTCGCCAGCTGCCGCCTCGACATGCCGTACGATACCAAACGCTCCCGCGAATCCTGTCGCCGCACAAGTCTTGATGAACGTCCTTCGCGTGTACTTCATGAGTTTCTCATGACCTTCACTTGTCGTTCTTCTACCCATAACATCCTTTCTCTATACTAGACTCCCAAACAGAACACGTTCACGATTACCTTCTCAAGATTGAACCGCTTCAATACGGATCAGTCTAACATATCAGCCCCAAGGTGGTCAAGGGATTGGCGACACCGTGTCGTGAAAAGGTGTGGGCGGCAAAGCCGTTTCACGGTTATTCCGCACGACGGGAACGGAGCAGGACGGTGTAGTGCGGTGGGATGGAGACTTCGTAGGATCCATCCACCACGCCGAGATCCTGTTGCCGCCAGACATCGCGCAGGATTTGCTTGCCGACCAGACCTACATCGGAAAGCAGGAACGAGACCTTGCGGCGGAAGGGATAACGGTTGACCGCGCCGATCGCCTTGTTGCCGTCTGCCAGTGTCTTGACCCAGATGTCGGTCGCCTCATCGTGGAAGGCGGGGTGCGCCTGTTGCCCCAGTTCGTCCTGATGGATTTCCAGCACCTCGCGGTTGACCAACAGATTCCGCGTAAAGGGATCAATCTTGGTGAGATCGCAACCGAGCATGATGGGGGCAGCTTGCAATACCCACAGGCTCATGTGCGAATACTGTTCATTCGGCGTCAGGTAGGTGTAGTGGGGACCGCCCGCCGTACTCACCCAACCCAGTACCATCATATCGGGGTCGTTCCAGCAACCGGGGTGTGCGTATTTCCAATCGTCGCGCTGGGTGTCTATACATTGCACCACGCATTGCCAGCTGTCCTTCAGATCCCCCTTCGTCCGCCAACTGTTTCCGCCGACCGACTCGCCCCATTCCGCCACATGCGCCATGCCGTACTGGCAGAGGGCGAAGAAAATGTCGCGGTTCTGCTGACGCAACAACGCTCCCATCTGGGCATACGGCTTGCTGGCATATTCACGCGACTTGTCATCCTTCCCCGCTACTTGCCCGTAACTGCACCAGTCGTACTTGAGGTAGTCGTACCCCCATTCCGCGTAAGTCTCCGCATCCTGTTTCTCATGTTTCCAACTGGCTTCACATCCGCCACAGGTGGTGGGACCGGGAGAGGAGTATAGTCCGATCTTGTAACCGAATGCGTGGACATAATTCGCGAGTGCTTTCATGTCGGGGAAATTGGCATTCGGGACGATTTTTCCGTCTGACGTGCGGCATGGCCCCATTACATCCTTGCGGTCTTTTTCGCCCGGACGGTTCTGCCACCAGTCGTCGATGACGAGGTAAGACCAACCGTAGCGGTCTAAACCGGTGTTGTGGAACACGTCGGCAGCGGCACGAACCTTCTGATCCGTGATTGAGCTTCCCCACACGTTCCAACTGTTCCACCCGAGGGGCGGTGTCAGCGCGATTTTCTCTCCGACACGCAGTAGAATCATCCGCACGGATTTTCCTTTCGCGTTCTGCGCAAAGACCGTCAGCGGATAATCCCCCGCCTTGGTGACAGTACCGGAAAGGATACCGGTCGCGGCATCGAACTTCGCACCGGGCGGCAACCCGTTGACCGTGATCTTTAGCGGACGTTCGCCGCTTACGGGGATCAGGTAGAGGATTGGATGGCCGGGACGGACACCGAAAACGGCAGGTCCGTTAATCTGGGGTTTCGGTCCTTCCGTCGGGGTCAGGATTCCGTACTGTTCCGTCAACGACTCATCGCGCGTCGGCTCTAGTTTCACAGAGTCGTCTTTCACGGTAAACTTCGCGTCACCCCAGTCCCCGTGTCCGAATCGGTAGCCCGCCCATTCGCCACCGTCCGCAACTTCTAGCACGATGGTCTTCGCGCCAGTCAGATCGGCGTGGAACGCTTTGGGCGAATCCGTGATTTTGATGATGCCACTGTCCGCAACCTTCTTGCCGTCGGCATAGATGCGGAATGAGACAGATCCCCAACCCTTTCCGCAGTCCCAGCCCTTGTAATCCAGCGCCTCCTTGTCGATCCCGACAACGGCGTCAAATGCGGTCGTGTTCCCATCCGTGTCGAAGATCATCACGCTGTCCGCATGGGTTCCCACGCCACGCGCGAATGTCTTATCGCCCAAGCGAATCGCGTTTCCCAACAACGATTTGCGTGCCTGTGGTCGTCCACCCAATCCGCAGGTCATGCTCGACAGATCGAACTCGTCTAAATACTTTGTTGCCGCCAATCCGCTTAAGGAGAATCCTGCAACCGCTAGACAGAACAATCCAGACAACCGTTTCATTTTCATTCCTAACCTCCGTTTCCCACGCCGTTACTCGACGCGAATACTCGAAATTTCAAACCCATGACTCACATCCGTGGTGTTCGGGAAAAGCCAGCGTCCGTAACAGAAATTGAAGTGTCGCGTCGCACGGATTGTCGGACGTATCTTCGACGGCGTTTCAGCTTTCGTCCAATGCTGGAAATACCGTAGCTTGGACAGGGGTACGCGCACATCACCCCATTCCCTCGGAAGCGTCACATCTATGCCCCACGGATCGCCGTTCTCCTGAACCAGCACAAACTCCACGCGGTCTGTCCGATCATCACAGGCGCGGACATGAAGAACCAGCGTCTCTTCGTGTGTGCCGTCACCGGACGGGAAGAGTTCTGCGAAATCCAGTCCGTCGCACTCTGTCCGTAGCGAGGCTGCATCGTGTTGTTTGAAATTGGGTACCTGTACCCGTAACGCAGGTTCGCTACGGTCGTCCAACGTCAGCCAACGCCAAGCTTGCGACCAGACATGAACCGCCTCTCGGACATCGAAAAAATTCCACTCTCTCTTGTCACGACAGAGCCGTAACCCAAACGCGGGAATCGCTGGAATCCACTCCAGTTGCGAAATCAAGAGGCGTTGCTCTGGGATCTCGTTATGCCCTTTCCACAGCCACGACCCGGAGTAGAACGAGACGGAAACAAGGTCGCGCCAGTTAAACTCATGGACGTGCGAAAGTCCCCAGACTGGCGTTAGGTTCGGCATCGGCATATAACAGTCGTTTTTTCCGGGGAAGAGCTTTGCATTATAGGCAATGCCGCCTTTCACGCGGGAACGGAAACCAATCTCTACCCACACGATGTTGGTTGAGAGGTTTTCCGCTACTAGGTGAATCCCCGCAACCTCGTTTTCCCGCAGTTCGGGAAACTTGATGTAATCCAACGGATAGCAGGGACCGGCACAGGCGTTTTTCTCGTGCGCCGGAGTCCATGTGATTGCTAGACCACGTTCCGTCCATTCCGCTGCGGAATCCATGCGCGTACCATTCGCGCAACTCAGGGTCTTGGGATCACGGTTTCCAAACAGGGAAATCGGCTTTGAGACGACAGGTTGGAAGGCCGTCGCGTGGGCTGAATCAGGCCACTGCTTGAAAAGCCCTGTTCCCGACTGTGGATAAAAAACCACGCTGTACAAACCAAATGGCAAAGCTCCAACCGCCAGCGACTGCAACCGATCTACGCCCGTCAAAACTGTTTCGGGGTAGTCCCCGCCTTGTCCGGCTTGAATCCCTGCCTTGACCACGGCGTTGACGGACGTGGCGTTGAACACCTCCATCGTGAATGGCATCGTTTTGCCCGATTGGGCTCGCCACTGTCGCGGCATCTCGACCTTGAGATACGGAGTCGGATCCAAATCGGGTTCGGGGGCGATATAACGGGGGATGCGCGCCATCGTATCTGTCGTGGATACGACATCGGGATAAATCGCCGTCTTTGTCAGCAGATAGTCGCCGGATTGTAGCCGTGCCACACCGGACTTCGCTGTTGCGCAGACGGAATGGGCACCGGTTTTCCAAACTGTGAAACCATCGCCGAGATCGGGCAGTCGAATGGTCATCTCGTGTTCCGTCGGCAACGCCATCGCGTGCTTCGTGTGTAGTCCGTCGTAGGGATCGCCGCAGTGAATCACGTCGGGATAGACTTGCAGACGCCAAACGCCGGGCGCAATGCGATCTAGGAAATACGTACCCGTCCCCGACCAGCGCACAACAGGGGAGTCGCCCCAGCCCCATACGTGTTCCAACGCGGCGGCGTTCTTCGGCGGTGCGCTCGGTACCGCCGTGTAGTAGTATTTCGTTTCGGTCGCCAGCTCCGAGAGGTTGCGCGAGGCGACGACATGGAACGGCGGGAACGAGACTTCGTTTGTGCAAGCGACAAACTTCTCCCCGCGCGGGATGAGACGGAACACCTCGGCGGCGATTGCGATCGAAAGCGCCTTCTGCGGCGTGTAGATCAGATTGAGATAATGCGTCTGCCAATTGAGGTTGGTCGTGGCCAGTATCATCGGATCGTACTGGAACATATTCGCTACTTGGACGCCCTCGGAACGGAACATCTTGGCGATCACGGGATACATGTACGCACCGGGCGTGTCCGCTGCGTCGAACTCGTAAATCATGCGAGACTTCGTTGCAATCGTCTCGTCAGGATTGATGCAGCGCGTGGTGACACGCGCCAGTTGCGGTTTCTTGAGTGCGTGCCCCGCGACTAGTCCGGTCGGATAGGTGCTTCCCGTTACGCCGTCCGCACGCGAGGCGCCAACCGCAGCATTCTTGCCACCCCAGCTGTTGAAATAGACCGGCTTGGTTGTTCCGCCCGCACGAATCGCATCGACCAGTGTGTTGACGTACTCCGTAATCGTCGCGTCTGTCGTACCCTTCGGATAAAGCGGTTCGTTGATACATTCGAACGCCAGTACCGCCGGATCCTCACCGTATCGCTTTCCCGTGAACCGATTGACATGCTGCACAAACTCTGTGAGAAACCGCGCTTGCGCCTTCCATGCCTCACGGTTCGTCGTCATCTCCTCCATCGTGTAACAGTCAGAGAATCCCTTTTCGCGCTTTTCCTGAGCATAGGCACCACCCCACCAGGCGATTGGCGTCAGCACCGTGTAAATGCCGTTCTGACGGCAGATGTCGATCAGATAGTCCAGTAACTCAACGTGTTCGTTGTCGATCATCTCGCCGTTCGCACGACTGAACTCGCGGTCAAAGCAGTGCAGACGGATGCAGCCGAGTCCCAAGCGACGGAAATGCGCGACATCCTGTCGGATCACAGCACGGAAGTCCGCGTTCATCTCCTTCAGGCGCCGATAATCGACAGAGAACGGCGGATAGTAGTTTACGCCCATCAACGCAACTTCCGTTCCGTCGTCCTGCCACCGCAGTACGCCTCCCTTGTCCACCGAAACCAAACGGTTCGCAACTTCCCCCGTGCAATCGGTCATGCAAACCGCCACAAGAAATCCAACGCATCTCCAAAATACTCTGCTCATACTCACACCCTTTCAAAGGTTATCAAAACAGTATACAACATCCCCGGCAGAACCGCAACGCCGAATCGAAAGCACAAAGTACGGCGGGGCCGCCAAAGGCGGCAATGAAGAATGAGACGAAGGCAGTAGGCAATAGGGAGGAGGCAGTAGGGGCGGCGAAGCCGCCTGCTGAGAAACAGGGAAGCTGAGAAGTGGGGACGATGGGGACGGGTGTTTAACCGCAAGCCTCGCCGGTCTAGTCAGTCTCGCCAGTCCGTTCCGACATATCGCGTGTCGTTTGTCGGTAGTTGCCGATTGCTGTCGATTGCTATCGAACGCGACATGCTTGTCGTGACCGTTTAGCCCTGAAAGGGCGTCACCTATACAGACGGGTGTGAGCGAAGCGTAACCCCCGGCGGTACGACCGATATCCACCAAGCCCTGAAGGAGCGGCAGAACAATCTACCGCCACTCGCCATGCCGCGACGTTTTCCGTCGCCCTTTCAGGGCTAACGTGCCTTTACTTGATTCCGGGGGCGGCGCTACGCTTGCCCCCGCCTGTGTACCTTCGCCCCTTCGTGGCTATAACTTCGCTGCGCGAAGTAGTGACGAGTGAAGAGTGACGAGTGGCGCGATGCGGTGGTTTTCCAAGTTATTCCTCATGAACGTTCCCGCAGCTCGGGCGGGGCGCTTGCCGCTATGGAGAGCCGCCGTGTGCTACGCGGGCGAGTTAGCCCGAGCTCTAAAGACAAGTTGTTTCTTTAAGTTGTTTCTGTTGTTTTCATTTCCAAAAGACGAAGGTGAAATACGCAGATGTGCCCAGAGTGACGAATGAAAAGGTTAAATCGCCACTGCGCGGCTTGAAATTGACGGTGCGATCCATTGAAAGGGCGAAGCCCGATTTCAAGCAGTCGAAGACTGCGATTTAACCATTTCATTTTTAAGGCGGCACGCTTAACCAGCTTAACACGCCTAACCAGCTGGCGGCATAGCCGCCAGTAATTTGGTGCCGAATGGTGGCATCAGTTTTTTACGCGTTTAGATGTCCAGAATTCAGCCGTAGCCGCGTTTTTCCTTGTCTGAAAATACAGGCGTTTGGTACAATACGGCTTCCATTCATGGTGATGACTTAGGGTCATGCCTGTGCGGGTGTTGTTATTCTTGGAGGTTTTGTAATGATGATTGCGGCATTGGTGGCGGCAGCTTTCGTTGCGTCAGAGGGTGGAACGGAACTGCGTCTTTTTCAGACGACAGAGGCGAAGGGATTTCGCGAGATTGCGACGCCTGGTTTCACGATTCATCCGTATCCGGCGGTAGTGCCGTTGGATATCGACACGGCGAAGGAGAAACACCAGTTTCTCGCACTCGGTGCTTCGCTCACGGATGCGTCGGCGTGGGTGCTTGCAAATATGCCAGAGGGGAAACGGGGTAAACTTTTGCACAACCTGTTTTCGAAGGATGGATGTAACCTCGGCGCGATTCGATTGAACATCGGCGCGAGCGATTATTCGACGGGGTTGTACAGTTACAATGATACGCCGGACGATGTGGAGATGCGGCACTTTTCGCTGAGTCGTGATGATGAGTTCCTGGTGCCGATGGCGAAGGCCATAAAGTCGATCCAGCCCGACCTCTATGTTTTCGCCGCGCCGTGGAGTCCGCCCGGCTGGATGAAGACTTCGGGGATGATGATCTCGGGTAATCTTAAGGACGAGTGTATGCCTGCGCTGGCGAACTACTTCGTGAAGTATGTGCAGGAGTATGCCGTACGTGGCATCGTAATCGATGCGGTTTCGCCGCAGAACGAAACGATGTGCGAGACGGGGGGACAATACCCCTGCTGTACGTATTCGGCGGAACAGGAGGGAACGTTTGTCAGGGACCACCTTGCGCCTGCTTTCCGCAAGGCGGGTCTCAAAACGAAAATCTGGGCGCATGACCACGATCCGAATGCAAAAGGTATCAAGCGGGTCAACGCACTGCTTGCGCAGCCTGACGTGGAGAAATCCCTTGATGGTATCGCTTGGCATTGCTATAGCGATCCAGACAACGCGACGAACATGGCGCCCGTCAAGGCAGAGCATCCGGCATTGCACTTCTACCACACGGAGAATGGGCCGCACGTCGTTATCAAGGAGCGCACGGAATGGTGGTGGGCGGCAAAGGTCTTCGGGATGTTGCAGAACGGGTGCGAAATGTTCACCAGCTGGAACCTCTGCCTCGATGAACTGGGGACGCCGGCGACGGGTGCACACCTCTGTGGCGGATTCACGGTCGTCGATTCTGAGACACACGAGGTCACCTACTCGCCGCAGTACCGATTGTTCCGCCATATCGGGCCATTCGTGAAACGGGGAGCGCACATTCTGGAGGTCGAGGGATCGCGGGATGGAACGCGGCTGATTCTCTTCCGCAATCCAGACGGTGAGTACGTGCTGGTCGTTGCCTGCGATGGAACGCTCGTGCGTCGCATCCAGCGACGTCGTCTCGTCATTAAGTACAAAGGACGCTACAAGACGTTGCCGCTTCCTGGTGGTCAGTGGTCTGTTTCCACGCTTTTATTCAAGTAACCTTGCCTATAACTTCGCAGGGCGGCGGAGCCGCCGGCTGAGAAGCGGGGAAGCTGAGAGGCTGAGAAGTAAGCAACCAGAGGTTGCAGTGACGGATGGGGAGGGACGCGCTCCGTCGCGTCCACCGCGTAACGACGACACCATCATCGTCGAAACGAAAGTTATCCACATGAACGTTCCCGCGCACCGCGGGCGG
>JAFYDR010000310.1 GCA_017544725.1 Kiritimatiellia bacterium | reverse complement strand
TCAGGTAACCGGAGAGGATGAAGAACGGGATCGCGAGCAGCGGGAAGCTGTTCACGCCGTTCGCCATGCGTTGCGCAACCGTAAAGCCGGCGTCACCGCCATGCGCACAAATCGCAAGCAGAGAGGATCCGGCGATGGCAACCGCAACCGGCGTGTTCATCACCAACAGGACGAAGAAAGAAACGACCAAGATCAAAATGATTCCTGTCATGGCTATTTCCCTCCTTCCTGTGAACCGTCGAACGCTTCCGGCGGTTTCCGGTAAATCTCAACCAGGCTCTCCGTCGCAAACAGGATGATAAAGAGTCCGGCAAGGGGCAATACCAGATACACCTCTCCACGACTCAACCAACGCATAGTCGGCAGCTCCTGAGTCATCTGCGACATTGCCGCGCTCCATCCGCCAATCACAAATACGACAATCGCCAACGCAATCGTCAACAACTGAACAATCATCGCCAATGTCCTGCGAGATGTCGGATGCATCAAGCCCACGAAGAAGTCCACGCCGAGATGCATCTTCTCGCCGAACGCCAGCGCACCGCCGATCATCGAGATCCAGACCAGCAGAACACAAGCCAGTTCATCGGTATAAGACGCTTGACCCAACCAACTGTCGGGGACCTTTCCCTGTAATAGCTGATGCGCCAACTGACTGCCCATGACAAACCGCGTGAAAACACCCCAGACCACATCAAGGACAAGCAGGATGACCATTGCGATCACCAGCCACTGGAGGATTTTCACCA
Source organism: Kiritimatiellia bacterium (assembly GCA_017544725.1). GTDB lineage: Bacteria > Verrucomicrobiota > Kiritimatiellia > RFP12 > UBA1067 > RGIG8368. The sequence continues at coordinate 8,559 of JAFYDR010000310.1, read as the reverse complement.
ATCCGTTCCGTACCCGTTTCGCCGCGCTCATTCCTTCGTCTCCTGAATCTGGCGATAGAGATCACGGATATCCGCATAGTCCTTCTGCTGAAGAATCGGTTCACAGGCCTTGCGGAAACTCTCGATATCAGGCGTAATGATCTCGATCTTCTTCTCTTTCGCGATGCGAATACATTCCTCAGTCTTTTCCGTCCAGAGTTTACGCTGGAACGCTTCGGACTCGTCCGCCGCCTGCTGCAACGCCTTCTGGACATCTTCTGGCAGCCCCTGCAAAATCTTCCGAGAGATAATCACCATGTCGGGAATGCTCTGGTGCCCGGAGCAGGAGAAATACTTGCAGACTTCAAAATGGCGACTGGTGATGAAGGACGGCCAGTTGTTCTCCGCCGCATCAACCATTCCCTGTTGCAATGCCGTGTAGAGTTCACCCCAGCTCGTCGGGCAGGGGCTGCCGCCCATCGCACGCACCATGTCCATCGCCGTGCGACTGTTCATCACACGCACCTTCAATCCTTTCACATCCGCGACCGAACGAATCGGTTTCTGCGTGCTGTAGAAATCGCGTTGCCCGGAATCGTAATAGCAAAGCCCCTGAAAATTCGCCTTCTGTCCGGCGGCCAGCAACTGCTTCCCCAACGGACTATGGAGAACCTTCCAGAAATGGTCGTGGTTGCGGAACGCGAACGGAACGGAAAAGACCTTCATCTCCGGCAGAAACGCCTCCAGGGCCGCCGTGGAAACCTTTGTCATCCCCAACTCGCCCTTCTGCACCTGTTCGAGACATTCCACCTCGTTCCCCAAAACGCCGCCAGAGTAAACATCGAGAGAAGCGCGACCACCGGTCAATTCCTCCAGTCGTTTTTTCATGAAGAGCATCGCCTGATGCACGGGATGCTGCTCATCCAAGCCGTGCGCCAGTTTCAGGACGATCTGTCCTTTGCCGCTTCCCGTTCCCCCACCCTTTGAGGGACGAATCACAACTGCGCCTACGATACACGAAACGAGTACACCGACCATCAAGCCGGCCCAAAAGTACGAAACGTTTTGCTTAGCCATAGTTACTCCCAACCATTAAAGAAGAGACACTAGTCTCTCTAATTTTCCACCCGTTGTCCAGTCTGAAAACAAAAAGAGGACGTGCTTGGGCGCATCTGCGTATTTCACCGTCATCTTTTGAAAATGAAAACAACAACTTCGCTGCGCGAAGTAGTGACGAGTGACGAATGACGAGTGACGAGATGCGGTACTTTTCCAAAGTTATCCTCATGAATATTCCCGCGCAGGGCGCGGACGAGGCACTTGTCTTTAGAGCGCGGGCTAACTCGCCCGCGTAGCACACGGCGGCTCTCCATAGCGGCTCGCGCAATGCGACATCCGAGGCTGGCAGGACTGGCGAGACCGGCTACCCCCGTCCCCATTGTCTCCATCGTCCCCATTGTCTCCGCTTCTCAGCTGGCACGAAGTGCCCTGCTGGCGGCTCCGCAGAACGAGACATCCAGGACAACCGAGACGAACGGGACAAGCGACAATCTTACCCAGCCTAACACGCCTAACCAGCTTAACACGCTTAACCAGCCTCTCGGCTTTCCCGCTTCTCAGCTGGCGGCTTTGCCGCCCCGCCGCCCTGCCCTATTGCTTCCCCTACTCCGTTTTGCTATACTGTTCCGTGTCAATCAAAAGGGGGAAAGATGGGAACAACAGAAAGAGTCAATCGGAGAACGTTCGGCAAGTGGGTTGCCGTCGCTGGAAGCGGTGTCGCGGCGGGTGTCGGCGGGGTGCACTTACTGGATCGCGTCGGCGCGGCACCGAAGGGCAAATGGTTAACACTCTCCGATTCAGAGATTCGAATTCTGGAGGCGGTGGCGGAACAGATCATTCCGACCGATCGGGATCCGGGTGCAAAAGAAGCGCGTGTCACCGTGTTCATTGACCGTCAACTGGCGTCCTACGCCCCCTATGCCCATTTAGCCGACAAGTACCGCGAATGGCTCGGCGCATTGGATGCCGTTGCCGTCCAACGCGCGGGGAAATCGTTCCCTGATCTTCCGTGGGGAGAACAGACCAAGCTTTTGCAGGAGGCGGAGTCGGGGCGGATTAACAAAGAACTGTGGAAAGGAAAAACACCGCAACAGTTCTTCGGTACCATCGTTGATCACGTGAAGCAGGGGTTTTACGGAACACCCGCACACGGCGGCAACTTCAACTATGTGAGTCACAGGATGCTGGGGGTTCTCGTCCCCACCTGCATCGGACGCAACCGGATTTCCTAAGGAGAAGCAATGGAATTCACAGACGCGATTGTGGTTGGTTCGGGCGCTGGCGGCGGGTGCTGCGCAAAGGTGCTTGCGGCAGCCGGCATCCACGTGGTCATGCTGGAACGTGGCGAATGGAATCGAACGGATCCGATGGGCGAGGACGATTTGGCGGGACAGCGTTCGCCGCGTCTCGTACAAGGTCCCGGTCCGCACGGAAGACGGACACGCAAGGAACATTTTCATGACAACGGAAATGACGGTGTGGTAAATCCCAACAACGCGGCGTGTGTTGGCAGCGGGACTGTCACGTACGGCGCGATGGGCTGGCGTTTCCTTCCGGATGATTTCCGTCTGAAGTCGAAATACGGCGAGCTGGCAGGATCCACGATGGACGACTGGCCGTTCACCTACGATGATCTGGAACCGTTCTACGAACAGGCGGAATGGGAGGTTGGTGTAGCGGGTTCCGATGAGGGGAATCCGTTCTGCGGTCCGCGCAAGAAAAACTATCCCATGCCGCCTTTCCCCTACACGCCAGAGTCCAAGATCATGGATGCCGCCTTCCGCCAACAGGGACTGCATCCGTTCCCGACTCCCCTGCTACGAAACTCCATTCCCTACAACGGTCGTCCCGCTTGTATTCACAACCGTTTCTGCGTGGGATACCAGTGTCCGATCGACGCAAAGAACGGTACCCAGAACACGGTGATTCCGGCGGCACTCGCAACCGGAAACTTGGAACTCCGAACCCGCTGCATGGTGGTAGAGGTGATCATGGATGACGCAGGCAAAGCGATCGGCGTGAAGTATTTCGACGGGAATCACCAACTACAGGAACTGCACGCCAAGGTGATCGTGTTAGCGGCGGCAGCTCTCGGCACGGCGCGACTCCTGCTGGCATCGAAAACATCGCGGTTCCCCAATGGGATTGGGAACGCGCACGATGTTGTCGGACGGAATGTGCAAACGCATCGCTATGTCGGTGCGAAAGGCTATTGGAGAGACGAGCTCTTCACCGAAGACGGTCCCGGAACCAATGTGGCGATCTGCGACTTCAGTCACAACAATCCGGGATTCGTCGGTGGCGGCATCCTGCACACGGACTTCCAATTCACGCCCTACATCTTCGCCAACGGATCCGTTCTTCCCGGAACGTCCGCATGGGGTCAGGAGCACAAAGACCTGATGCGTCGTTATTACCGTCATCAGATTCGAATCATCGGACCGATCCAAGACATGCCGACGTGGGAACGCCGCGTGGTCTTAAATGATTCGGCGCGAGATTGCTGGGGATTGCCCTTTGTGCGGTCGGAGGGAAATGGACATATCAACGATGTAAAGGCGGGCAACTTCCTCTCTGACCGTGCGTTTGAGATTTTACAGAAGGCTGGTGCCGAGCATGTCCAGCACCAGGGGAAAAGTAACAACCTGCCGTACGGCGGCGGCGGACAACACCAGGGCGGTACCTGCCGCATGGGAAACGACCCGAAGACCTCCGTCACAAACGGATGGGGAAAAGTCCACGAGACGGAAAACCTGTACATTGCCGACGGTTCGTTGTTGGTCAGCATCGGCGGCTTTAATCCCGCTCTGACGATCATGGCACTCGGATTCCGCGTTGGCGACGGAATCGTTCGCGACTGGAACAGTATGAGGGAGTGAACTGATGAAAACAATCTTCAAATGCCTTGCCGTTTCTCTTGTTTTCCTCCTCTGCGTCGCAATTGGAGGAGCCGGATATTTTGAGCTGATGCCGTCACGCAAGACCTGCATCCAGTGCCACGAGATCCAAGCATCGTGCGCAAACTGGACGATGTCTGCCCATCGGAATGTCGATTGCAAAGCCTGCCACGGTTCCTCCGTCGGTTCTCTGCATGCGCTCCGTGCCAATGTCAAACGTATCTGGGCGCACCTTCGCAAAGACCGTCACATCGAAATGCGGATGGACGAAAGGCAAGTTCTCGAAATGACCGGTCGGTGCGGGAGCTGCCACCAATCCCAGTTTGCGAACTGGATCCGAAACGGCCATGCCAGCCCCTACGGAAAATTCCTGCAGGACGAGAAACACAATGCGAAGCAGAAACCCGCCGAACAGTGCCTCAAGTGCCACGGGATGTTCGCGGACCACGCGTTCGACGACCTAATGGTGCGGGACGGGAGCAACAAGGTCTGGCGATTTGTCTCGGACGGACAGGCGCAACGCCCCGCCATCAACTGTCTTTCCTGCCATGCGGGTCATACCGATCCCGCCGTGGCGACAAACGGGGTGTTCTACTACTCCCGCGCTGATGAGTGTTGGTTCGCCGCGACGAATCTGATGGTACCGAAACTCGTCACCGAGGCAGGACGTTTCGTACGCATTTCCCAGCATGGCAACACGAAACTCTGCCTCCAATGCCATACGCCGCTCTCCAGCGGTCTTTCTAAATCCGGCGACGACAGAACGCCGACGGGTGTCCATGAGGGGCTTTCCTGCACCGCTTGCCACAATCCGCATTCGGGCAAGACCGACGACAGCTGCCTCCAGTGCCATCCGACCTTTTCCCGTTGCGGCGGCAGGGACGTGCGGCAACTCGACACTACCTACCGCAATGCCTCCAGTACAAACGACATTCACCACCTGACATGTACCACATGCCACGCCGAGAAAAAGTAGCTGAGTGTTAGGCAGTAGGGAGTAGGGGCGGCGAAGCCGCCAGCTGAGAAGTTATCAGCAAGTCACCCGATTGCCATCAACAATCGGCAATCGCACCCAGCCGAACAAACTCCCACATTGCGCTCTCGCTTTTACAATGGTATAATGCTTTCGCTTTTGGGAAAGGAAACACCATGAAAAGTGATCAGATCAAAGTCGGATTGGAACGCGCTCCTCACCGGGGATTGCTCTTCGCCCTCGGATTGAAGCGGGAGGATTTCGGGAAACCGTTTATCGGTGTTTGCAACTCCTACACGGATATCATTCCAGGGCATTGCCACCTGAATCAAGTCGGTGAGTGGGTTAAGCAGTGCATCCGCGAGGCGGGAGGAATTCCCTTTGAGTTTAACACGATCGGAATCTGCGATGGTCTGGCGATGGCGCATCGGGGTATGAAGTATTCCCTGCCGAGCCGCGAGTTAATCGCCGACTGCGTGGAGAGCATGGCGACCGCACATTGCTTCGATGGTCTCTTCTGCATTCCCAATTGTGACAAGATTGTGCCCGGCATGATTCTGGGTGCCTTGCGCGTCAACGCCCCGACGATCTTCTGTAGCGGCGGGCCGATGATGGCAGGCGTCAACCCCATAACGGGCAAGGCGAGCGATTTCAACACGATTTACGAAGCTGTCGCGCAACGTCAAGTGAACCAAATCACGGACGAACAACTTGCCCAGGTGGAAGAAACATCCTGTCCAGGATGCGGTTCCTGCTCGGGAATGTTTACCGCCAACTCGATGAACTGCCTGTGCGAAGCAATCGGTCTGGCGTTACCGGGCAACGGCACCATCCCTGCCGTCGATCCTCTCCGTAAGGAACTGTGGAGAGCTGCCGCCCAACGGATTGTTGAGATGGCCAAGCAGGGCGGACCGCTCCCGCGCGAATTGATTACGCGAGAATCGATTGACAACGCTTTCGCACTCGACATGGCTATGGGCGGTAGCACCAACACAATCCTGCACACACTGGCAATCGCACGAGAAGCGGATGTTGCCTACGACATGAACCGGATCAACGAACTTTCCGCACGTTGCCCGAACGTCTGCAAAGTCGCTCCGTCCTGCGGATACCACATGGAAGATGTCCATGTGGCGGGTGGTGTCATGGCGATCCTAAAACGGATTCAAGACATTCCCAACCTGTTACACCTCGATGTCCCTACCGTTTCCGGAAAGACGCTTGGGGAAGAGGTGGAAGCAGCTTCGTTCCACAACGACGAAGTGATCCGTACCATTTCCACCGCCTATTCGCAAGACGGCGGACTGGCGGTGTTGTGGGGCAACCTTGCGGAACAAGGTTCCGTCGTGAAGAAGGCGGGCGTCGCCCCAGGAATGATGAAATTCAGGGGCGAGGCGATCTGCTTCGACTCCCAAGAGGAGGCGTGCGCAGGAATCCTCGGCGGGCAGGTCAAGCCCGGCATGGTGGTGGTGATCCGCTACGAGGGACCGAAGGGGGGGCCGGGAATGCAAGAGATGCTTGCCCCCACGGCGTACATCATCGGGGCTGGACTCGGCGAGTCCGTCGCGCTGATTACGGACGGACGTTTCAGCGGCGCGACGCACGGCGCCTGTATCGGTCATGTCTCGCCGGAAGCAGCCGAGGGCGGTTTGATCGGACTGTTGCGCAATGGCGACATGATCGACATCGACATTCCGAACCGTTCCCTGCAGGCGATTTTGTCGGAAGAGGAAATCGCGGCACGGCGGGCGGCACAACCGGCGTGGCAACCTCGTCCCTTTGATGGTTGGCTCCGCCGTTACTCCGGTTTAGTCGGAAACGCCAGCAAAGGTGCCTCGCTCAAGCCGTAAAACAGCTTCTATCAGTTTACCAATTTGGAGAATAAGGAACTTGATCATGAAAAGTATTGTCTTTCTTTCCGTCGCGTGTGTCTTCGTCAGCAATGTACTGGGTGCTGATGAAATCTGCGGTGCGGCTCGTGTACAGACGCGTGCTGAAATCCTTTGGACGAAAGCACTCTGCAAGGAACCGGGACGGTACATCGGCTGGCCGACCGTTTGTCTCGCAAAAAATGGCGACCTCCTCGCCGTCTTCTCTGGCGACCGTGACGAACATGTCTGTCCGTGGGGCAAGTCGCAAATGATCCGCAGTACGGACGGTGGGAAAACATGGAGTATCCCCGTGACCATCTGCAACACGATACTCGACGACCGTGACTCTGGCATCGTTTCGTTGAACGACGGTACACTCGTGATGACATGGTTCACTTCCATCGCCTATCGTAGCTGTATCCGTGACCGATCCAAGCTTACGGTCGGTTCCCCATTGTTCTACTGGTGGCAGCACGATGAAAAACTGCCTCCTGCAGACGTTGAGGAACAACTGGGAGCATTCACACGCCGTTCCACTGACGGCGGCAAGACATGGGAACCGGCCGTACGAACTCCCTGTTCCGCGCCGCACGGTCCGATACAACTGAAGGATGGAAGACTCCTCTATCTCGGCAAGAGCGGAGATGTCGATCACAAGAACCTCGGTGCGGGTATCGGCAAGATCGTCGCTGTCGAGTCGCGCGACCAAGGCCGCAGCTGGCAAATAATCGGCGAAGTCCCCCATCCTACTCAGATCAGCATCTTGCACGAATGCGACGAGCCACATGCAGTCGAAACGACGGACGGACGTATCGTCGTACAGATTCGCTGTGAACACAAGAAAGACGGATTCTTGGGATCAATCCAGTCCGAGAGTTCCGACGGCGGCAAGACATGGACTGTGGCCAAGCCAGTGGGATTGGATGGCTATCCGCCGCATCTCATCCGACTCGCGGACGGCAAGTTGCTCTCCGTCTATGGTCGTCGCTGGCGAGACCTGGGCGAGTTCGCCTGCCTGAGCGATGACCAAGGACGCACATGGGACGTGAAAAACGAGATCAAACTGGCAGGTCACTGGAACGGCGACCTCGGTTACCCCGCCTCCGTCCAGCTACCCGACGGTACAATTCTCACGGTCTATTACCAAGCAGAACAAAAAGGCGAGAAGACTTGCCTCATGGGTACCCTCTGGCGGGTGCGGAATTGACATTCGGCAGGAATCCCCAAACCACGGAATTCACAGAAAAAATTCCGAGATTGCGGCGCCGTTTCAGGTTTGGTAAACTACTGTTCCAATGCAGGGGATGGATGTACGGGATACAGCTGAAACCAGAGTTGACGAATGCAGTATCGACCCCGGATTAGGGACGAGGGTCCAACTCTACACCCCGATGCAGACGGCGTATGCCGGAGAGAACCAATAGGAGGCACAAAATGAAGACCTATTACACGCAGGGAACCTGTTCGCAAGCCATCCATTACGAGGTGGATGACAACCAGATCGTGACCGCCTGTGAATTCGTGGGCGGATGTCCGGGAAATACGCAGGCGGTGGCAAGGCTCGTGATCGGGAAGAAGGCACAAGATGTCATCAACATGCTGAAGGGAATCCCCTGCGGAGGGAAAGCTACATCCTGTCCAGATCAGCTGGCGAGGGCCTTGCAGAGTGAGCTCAACGCAAGGGCTTCTTAACCGACGTAACCGACGTATCTCGCGGCATCGATTCGCTTCTCGCCTGAATGATTGGCTAGAGACTCTGAATTTGGAGAATCGAGCAACT
>JAFYDR010000309.1 GCA_017544725.1 Kiritimatiellia bacterium | reverse complement strand
CGCACCACGACTCTGGGCGCATCTGCGTAATTTCACCCATTCCGTACGCACGAGAGGATTTTAGAAACAACCAAAACAACTTGAAGACAACATTTGAAAGAGGTGCGCGGACCAACCGGTCCGCGCATCGTCTCTCCTTTGCCTGTAACTTACCGCTATGAAGAGCCGCCGTGTGCTACGCGGGCGAGTTAGCCCGCGCTCTAAAGACAAGTTGTTTTTTTAAGTTGTTTCTGTTGTTTTCATTTTCAAACGGCGGTGGTGAAGAACGCGAAGCGCGCCACGCCTCCAACCTAAAAATTTCGCGATAGTAAACGGAGGCAAATTCGTGTAGAATAGCTCGCATGAAAATTTTACCATTCATTGTCACCGCATTTGTTTTCGGAACTGCCACGTCTTTCTCCGCCGACGCGGAGAATCAGAAGCAGTCAACCAGTCAGGAGCCCTCGTTACAGGAACGGATCTATCTGGGGACGCGTCCCTCGCTTTCCCATGACGGAAAATTCTTTGTCTTCGAATGGGCTGACTCCATTTGGAAAGCCTCGACGGATGGAGGAGCCGCGACTCCGCTGCAGACGGATCGGTCGAAGAACTCGTGGCCTGTCCTGTCGCCCGACGATCAGAAAGTCGCGTTCTGCAGCGACCGAGACGGAGGTCGAAAAATTTTCGTGATGGATATCCAAGGCGAGAACGTTCGGCAATTGACCTTCCACTCGGAACAAATGTATCCCTATGCCTGGATTCATGGCGGACGCGACTTGCTCATCCATGCGGAGATCAGTGTCTCCCCTATTAGCCCGTTATCAGGAAGGATTGCTGAAATCCCCGCTGACCGCCGTGCCGCACCGAAAATTTATTTCGACAACCACGGATTCGATCCGTCGCTTTCGCCGGATGGAAAGCAACTTCTCTTCGCCCGGAAAGGAGATTCCAACTTTCGCAAGGGAACGCATTCCTCCCTCGCCCGCCAGCTTTGGCTCTATTCGATTGAGAACATGCAGTTCACTTGCCTGTTCAAGCGCGAAACCGAATCCAGATCTCCCGTGTGGACCCCCGACGGTAAAGGATTCTATTTTGTCTCCGAAGCCGACGGTTGCCTGAACGTCTGGAAATACGACCTCGCCAACAAAAAAGAAACCCAGATCACCTTCTTCAAAGACGATTCCGTCATGCAACCAACGCTGTCGGGTGACGGGACAACGATGATATTCCGAAAGGGATTCGACTTCTACCGAATCGATCCGAGGACACCGACAAAGGAGGCGCACAAAATCATCCTGACTGCACACGCCGCCCCGCGTCGTCCTGCCACTCGCCGCCGCTTCTACACCTCACTGTGGAACAATGACGCGGGAGGCACTCTCTCCTTTTCCGCAAACGGAATGCAAATGGCTTTCACGACTGGCGGAGATCTCTACGTGATGGATACCGTCATGCGTGTTCCTCAGTTGGTTCACGGAGAGACGCGTACACACGAGCGCGACTGCGTCTTCTCTAAACACGGTCACTCGCTTTTCTATCTTTCCGACAGAGGCGACGGCGTCGATATCTGGAAAGCAGAACGTGCTGACACAAATCGACAATGGTGGGAGAACCTCAACTTCAAGAAACAACGTCTGACCACCGATAACTGGCGGAAGGAGAACCTCAAGTTGAGCCCCGACGGGAAACGGCTCTCTTGGCAAGACTCCCTAGGGCGTATCCATATCTGCGGTCTAGACGGAAAAGAGATAGCGACCGGACCTGCCGCCGCCCGTGCAGGTGACTACGCATGGTCACCAGACAGCAAGTGGATCGCTGCCTCCATCGGCGACTGTTATGGCAACAAGGACATCTGGATCTTCCCTGTTGACGGTTCGCGCGAACCTTACAATCTCTCCCGTTGCTACAAGAGTGATGTTGATCCCTGCTGGTCTCCCGACGGAAAGCTGATTACATTCGCAGGTGTCCGTCCCGATTCCGAACTCTACAACATTTTCTATGTTTGGCTGAATCCGGAAGACGAAGCGAAGGAGGATCTTCCCAAGAAGTTTAACGACGCGCGCAAGCTTGTTGCCGATAACGCCCCCGCTCCCCAAGGGAAGAACATTACCACCAATGTACCGCCGCAGAACAAGACAGAAGTGGCATCCACGAATGCACCGTCGCAGAATAAAACGGAAGTCGCAACCACCAATGCACCGCCCCAGAACAAGACGGAGGTCGCACAGCAGAAACAAACCGACGGCGATGCTGGAAAAGAGAAAAAGCAAGCGGCTCAGACAGAAGAGAAAGCCAAGGACATTATCATCGACTTCACCGATCTAGATAAACGTGTGCACCGGTTGCAAATCAATGGGAGGCAACCGTATTTTGCGTCCGACAGTCGAACGCTCGTTTACCAAAACAGCGGAGCAACCTACCGGATCCGAATCCCGAACAAACTGAAACCCGAAAAGATGGCGGATGCCAGCGGGCAGATCGTCGGGTGGTTGAAAAAAGGCGACAAACCGTTGTGGATCAGCGGCGGACTCCCAGCCCACTTCACGACCAAATTCCCCTTCCAAGTTTACCAGACGACCGACCTTTCCGACTATCAGGAATTGGCATTCCTGACTGCTTGGGGAAGATTGCGCGACGAGTTTTATGACGGCAATTTCCACGGTGCAAACTGGGAGGCGGTGAAAGAGAAATACCGTCTCGCAGCCCGTTATGCGCCGACCTATTCGGTATTCACACGCGTCATGCACATGATGCTCGGCGAATTGAACGCCTCGCATCTCGGATTCTCCTCGACGCCCACCTACGAAAAGGAATGGGAGAAAGTCCCCGGTTTCCAGTCGTGGGCTGTGACAACCGCACATCTGGGAGTCCTTTTTGACACGGAGTACAAGGGCAAAGGATGGCGAGTCAACTATGTCGTTCCAGGCGGACCCGCAGATCCATCAGCCGCAAACCTGAAACAGGGTGATATCATCCTTGAAGTGGACGGCCACCCTGTCACCACCGGCCAAGATGAAAGCGAAGTTCTGAACGGATACGCGCAACCAATCGTAACACTGACTGTTCAACGCAAAGACACGGAACCGCTGAAGGTGCAAATCCGCACCTCAACATATCCCGAAATCCGCAAGTTGATGAAGCGCGCCTATTCTGACGAACTGCGGGAGCGGGTTCACCGCATCTCCAACAATCGGCTCGGCTATCTCGACATCGCGGCGATGAAAATGAAGGACTACTACCAGTTCGAAGAGGACATCTTTGCGGAAGGGTACGGACGCGACGGCATGATCATCGATGTGCGGAACAACTCCGGCGGTTTTGTTGCGGACCGGATTCTGCAAGTGCTTTGTTGCACGACTCACTCCTATGCCGTCTATCGAGGATCGACTCCTGGGTACCTTCTGCGCGGGTACATGGCGCATCCGGTCTGGGACAAGCCGATCGTGGTGCTTTGCAACGAAACGACCGCCAGCAACGGAGAAATCTTCTCGCACGCGATCAAAACGATGAAACGAGGAAAACTCATCGGTGTACCCACCGGCGCACGCGTAATCGGTACGGTAGATTCCACGCTTCTGGATTACGGGAAGATCCGCCTCCCGGCTCATGGGTGGTTCCTGCCAGACGGAAGAGACATGGATAAGTACGGAGCCGTACCCGACATCCTCATCGAGGATGACCTGAACCTACGAACAAAAGGCGAAGACGTCCAGCTGGACACCGCCATTCGAACACTTCAAGCGGAAGTAGAGAAGGAAAAACGTGAACATCCTCCCGTCCAATTGCAGTACTTCAAGTAAGCTGTGGTAATTTCAAAAACAGGATGGCTGAAAGGTTTTTGAAATTGGTTCAACAAAATAAATCCAATCGGCAAAACCGCCGTGGGAGGGGCAATGTCCTCGTTGCTAAAATAGAAATGAGGCTCTGCAACTTCGAGTGCAATCGATTGCATTCGGCAGCTATCGATTCATTCTCAGCTTACCCAGCCTATCCTGCTTATTCCATCTGGCGCGGACTGCCCTACTGCCTTACATCCCTGCTAGCTACGCGGGAAGAATTTCGCGTGGGTGGAGAGGAGTTCGTTTGAGTTGACATGCGTGTAGATTTGCGTGGTGGCGATGTTCGCATGACCAAGCATTTCCTGAATCGCCCGAATCTGGGCACCATGCGCCAACAGATGGGATGCGAAACAATGACGAAGAACGTGCGGAGAAATCTGCTGTAATAATCCGGCGGCACGGGCGCGTTTCTCCAGCATGACAAAAATCCCGGTACGTCCAAACGGCTTCGCGAGACGAGTCAGGAACAGATGACGTTCCGCCAAATTCCCCTTCGCAAAAACTGGACGTGCGCTCTTCAGATACAGTTCTAATCGCTGGATCGCTTCCATTCCGATTGGGACAATACGTTGCTTGTCACCTTTTCCACAGCATCTCAACAAGCCTGCCTCCAAGTCGAAATCATCCAACTGTACATTGGCGATTTCCGAGACACGAAGTCCGCACGCATAGAGCATTTCCAACAAAGCTCGATCACGTAAGTCGTAAGGGCGTTGCCCAGAGATCGACTCCAGCAACGTCCGAACATCTTCCTCGCTGAGTACCTTGGGGAGTGGATGATCTTTCCGCAGAGAACGAATCACATCCGTCACATCGTTTTTCAACCGTCCTGTCGAAACCAGATAACGGAAAAACATTTTGACCGCAACGAGTCGCCGATAACGCGTCGAGACCTTGAGATCCTGTTTTCGTTCCGACTCCAGAAAATCCAGCACGTCTTGACGTGTCACCTGTTCCAACGAGGAGATTCCGCGTGTCAGAAGAAAATCCAAGAAAAAGGAAAGGTCGGAGGCATACGCAGAACGCGTATTCTCAGACTCTCCTCTTTCAAACTGGAGGCTATCCAAAAACCGTTCAATCTCTATGAATCGGGATTCCCCCATTCTTCACTTTTTCTGTTCAGCGGCCGGTACAGCGGCTGGTGCGGGTGTGGGTGTGGGTTCGGGCGGGATTGCCTTGATCTCATTCGCATCGAAACCGAGTTCCGCGATTGCGATTTCCACATTCTTCCGGCGGCACTGCATAGAATCGTAGCGCACCGTCATGACCTTCTTCTCCAAATCGAAACGGATCGTCTCGGGACGAATCCCCTGCATCGAACGAATCGCCGATGCCACCTTGTTGGTATCGGCAGCCGTTACGCCGGGAAGAGCGACCGTCATTTCGCGCTCATCCACCTGACGGCAAGAGACAAGCGAGAACAGAAGCAGTGCACCGAAACAGATTCCAGCCAACCGAACAATACGCATACGCAGTTCCTTATTCTTCATTTTTTCCACCCTCCGTGTCATCATCGTCATCATCCTCTTCTGATGAAACCGGGGTCAGTGGCGTTGCGCCATTGACCTCAATCGGAGTCTCACTCATCAGATCAGGGTCCGTTAAGATACCGATCGCAGGCGGAGCATCCGCCTTCTTTTCATCCTCCTCATCCATCGGCAGATCCGGCGGAACTTCCAGGTACTGCGCGGTGAACTGCGCAATCTCGCGGAAGGCGGGCGCCGCGACAAATCCACCGGAGTGTTGCGGTTGAGGCGCATCGATTGTGACCAAGACTGTGAATACGGGATGTTCAACCGGGACGAAACCGATGAACGTGGCAAAATAGGCCGTGCTGGAGTAACGTCCATTTTCTACCTTCTGCGAGGTTCCGGTCTTTCCACCAACGGAATATCCGTGCATCGCAGCCCTGCGTCCGGTGCCCCCCATTTCCGTCACACCGCGCAACATCCTACGCATATCCTGCGCAACCTTAGCCGTAATAGGACGTCCGATTATTTCGGGCTTGTTCTTTTTGAT
>JAFYDR010000308.1 GCA_017544725.1 Kiritimatiellia bacterium | reverse complement strand
TTGCGGCTTTGCCGCCGCCACTGCCTACTCCCTATTGCCTACTGCCTTCTTCTCAGCTTCCCTGCTTCTCAGCTGGCACTATTGCCTACTCCCCTCTTTTCATTCTTCATTTTTCTCTCTTCATTTTTCATTGCCGCCACCGGCGGCTCGTGTTTTGTCTTCGGCAAAAATAAAAAAAGAAGAGGGCTTCCTTTCGGAAACCCCCTTCCTTGTGTAACAGCTTACGCTGCCGTCAGACTACTCATCCTCGAGCTTGACGCCGTACTTGGACAGCATCTTGGCTTCGGTAGTGAGCTTCTTGTTGAACTTGGCAGTCCAAGTTCCGCCGAAGATCACGACGTTGCAGCCAGACTCGCAGGTGTAATCGAGGACGTCGATGGAGTCTTCGATTTCCTTCGCGAAGCCAGCGAAGTAGCCCTTGTAGCTCTTGAAGATCAGGTCAGGATCGCAGCCGCTTTCCTTCGTTCCGCAGTTGCCGCCGGCCTTGCCGAGCTTGGTCAGACCAATCTTGGCCTTGCCGAAACCGCTGTAGATGAAGTAAACTTCGAGATCTTCAGCCTCTTCCGGATACACAGGGGCAACGCCCGCGACGCCGTCACGGTCGCCGGTCGCCCAACCGAGGTCGGACTCGACACCGTAGTACTTGCCGGACTTGCCAACGCCGTCAATCACGTCAGCGACCTTCTCCCAGTTCTTGCCGAAGAAGGAGAGGCGGGTGATTCCGAGCTCGCGGAAGGCAACCGTGACCTTCTCGCCGTCGACCTTCTGCTGGACAACCATCGTCACCGTCGCAGGAGCGGGGCAGCACTCATCCTCGGCCTCTTCCGTGCCGTTGGTGTTGGAGCCATCGCCCGTATCGGTTCCGGTATCGGTCTGACCGCCAGTGGTATCGCCACCAGTCGTGTCACCGCCAGTCGTGTCATCGCCCTGATCGCCGCCCTGATCCGTGGTCTCGCCATCAACGCCCTGGGTCGTGTTGGTGTCCTCTTCTCCGCCACCAGCGCCGCCTTCGTAAACGAGGCCGATCGCGCCCTTGCTGGAGAAGGACTGAACCGTCTTGTAACCCTTCTTCGTCAGTTCCTGGGCCAGCTTGCCGCTCTGCTTGAAGTCGAAGCCGACAAACGGGCAGGAGGAGTTGTTCTGCGTACCGCAAGAATTGCTCTCATCGACGGAGAACGTGATAGCCGAAACACTACCGGCGACAACTGCCGCCGCAGCAAACATCATCAACTTTTTCATTGACTCACTTTTCCTTTGTTTGTACAAACCGAGCGTTCCATCGCTCGAAACAGCCAGACACCCATCTGGCGTTCATGGTCGCCTTGCATAACCGCACCCCTGCAGTCCATCCAGCGACCTGGACAATCGACACCCACTCGGATACCGACCGGCTCTCAGGCTGTGTCCCGGTCGTCACCGGTGGCAACCTGGATTGCCTGAAAACGATTGCCACTATACTATATTTAAAAAACCAATGCAAGCGAAAAAATCAAAAAAATTTCTTTTTTATAATTTTTCATGTTTCTCACCTCTTTTTTGCCGCATTTTACACCATATTCCCCGTGTTTTCAAGCGAAAATGAGGGATAACTGCCGTTTTTTCACCCTCAATTCCTCTGTCGGGAATCTCAAAACCACGGAATACAAGGAACTCACGGAATGGATTTCAGGAAACTCGCGATTTTCAGTGTATTTCGGGGTAATTGTAAAACCAAAAAATATATCTCATGCAAAGTTCACAAAGTGCGCTTCTGCTTTCAGGGCTAAACGGTCACGACAAGCGTGCCCCTCCCGTTCGATTGCATTCGATGGCAATCGATATCTACCGATGACACGCGACATACCACACTCATGCATTCGTCACTCGTCATTTCCATTCTTCATTCTTTCATTGCGGCTTTGCCGCCCCTACTCCCTATTGCCTTCTTCTCAGCTTTTCAGCTGGCGCGAAGCGCCCCCGCTTCTCAGCTGGCGGCCCTACTCCCACGGGATTGGCTGGAGTGAGGCGGGCAGATAAAGCGGATGACTGGGAAAACCGCGTGAAGTAAGGCGCAGGTAACAGAGCGGGCGATCGTGGAGAAGCCGCCGTATTTGGTCTTGGCGATTGCAACAGGCGGCGTGATTGCCCCACGCGCAAATCACGCGGTCTGTTTTCGCCGTTTCCGCCAATAGATAAGCGTCGTTTTCGGGACCGACGGGATCGACAGCCGCCTCCATCTTTTTCGGGTCTGTCGCACGGAAGGCGAAAGCATTGAGCATTTGAAAACCGTTGTATCCCCACGCCTGTGAAAAGCCGCGAATGCGGCGCAAGGTCGGATCCAGCTGGTTCTCGTCCGCAGTGGAGGGATTCAACGCAATCCAGCAGATATAGTGCGGTTGTTCGTCGGGTTGCCGCCACGTGTGCAGAAGCGTGTAACGATAAACTCGGTCTGGCGAGAACGCACAGATGTTCCCCTTCTCATTCATTTTGACATTCCTTCCTTCACTTCGTTCAGTGCCTGACGTCAGAACCAGTGTATCAGCGAATTTCCCGTGAATCAAGCCAGATTGAAGACTGGCTATTGCCGCTAGTGACGAATGACGAGAGCCGCCGGAGGCGGCAATGAAGAATGAAGAGATAAGAATGAAGAACGAAGAATGAAAAGAAGGCAGTAGCGGCTACGTGTAAAGCTGGGAAAGTTGAGAGGCGGGGACAATGGAGACGATGGGGACAATGAGGACGACCGGGACGAGGGTTTAGCTACCAGTCTTGCCAGTCCGTTCCGGCGTGTCGCGTGTCGTTTGTCGCGTGTCATCGGTAGTTGTCGATTACAATAGCCGCAAAGCGGTTACAGTCCGATGGATTGTTCGAAGGGGAATGCGAATTCGATGTGGTTCAATTTGGGTGGTTCGGCAGAGTGTCGGTTGCCGACTACTTCGATGATGTCAAATCGGTAAATCAGCTTTGGATAGCGCAGTTGCTTCAGGTAAGCTGCCGCCGCACGATTGAGCGCATGGCGTTTCTTTTGGTTGACAGCTGCCGCCGGGGCGATGCCCTGCCATTCGTAAGATCGGGTTTTGACCTCTACGAACACGAGGTAATCCTTGTTCTTCGCCACGATGTCGAGTTCGTCATTGTGGCGGTTCGGTCGCACGTTTCTGCCCAGAATGCGGAATCCCTTCTTTTTCAGGAAATCGGCGGCTAGCGTCTCGCCCCATTGTCCAGTCGCGGTTGTGGGTGACACCTTTGCCGTCACGCCCCTGTGTCGAATCACCCGCCAGAGATTTCGAAGGTAGAGAAACAGCGCATTCACCGATTCAGCTCCTGCGCACCAGACTGCCGAGCTGAATCTCGCAGCCGCGCAACCATCGTAGTTCGCGCCGACGCATCCGATCGTACTCGACGGACGTGGCATCGTCCGCCCCGCTGAGATGGTCGCACCCGTGCGCGATGTACAATGCCAGTTCTTGATCAGGCGACCACTTGGAACGGACGGCGGCAACTTCCAGCGCACGTTCGACATTGACGAAGAGTTCGCCTTGTAATCCTTCCGGCTCGCCCGGCAACGGGTCGTACCGTTGCGTGATGACATCGGTTACGGTGTCGTCTTCCAAGATTGCCTGATGTATCGGCGCGATTCCCTCGTTATCTACCAGATGAATCACCACTTCGCGCCACGGGCGCAGATCGCGGGGCGAACGCGCTTCCGCATGGGCGGCAATCGCGGCTGCGATTGTCGTGATCGCCTTGCGATTCAGAGGAACCCGATGCTGTTCAACGAGGATCGAAATCTTCACAGCGGCAACTCTCCTTGAATGTATCCTCGCTCTGGTTCCTCCTCTTCAACGGGCGGTTTTCCCTTTGGAGCGGAAGGCGCAGTTTCGCTTTCGGATTGTGGCATGGAAACGGACGCAACGCTGCCGGCAAGCATCGAGACGAGATCGGTCTCTCCGATCACCTTCGTGCCGAGTTTCTGTGCTTTGGCAGTCTTGGATGCCCCGACATTCGCTCCTGCCACCAGATAGTCCGTCTTGGAGCTGACAGCGTCCTGAACGATTCCTCCTGCGGCTTTGATCTGCTCCGCGACCACCGAACGCGGTTGCGAGAGCGTACCGGTCAACACGAACGAGAGTCCCGCAAGCACTCCGTTTGCCGCAGCCTGTTTCACGATCCGCTTTGGATTGATACCGAGTTCGGCCATTCGCGCCACGAATTTTTTCCCGTATTCCGAGGTGAAGAATTTCGTCAACGATTTGGCCGTTTCTGGTTTGATAACACAGGTATAGACCGGAGGAAGAACCGTGTTCGGTACTTTCGTCGCCGCTTGACTCTCTACGAGCGAATCGCCGATCACGCCAATCTCACCGCAGCAATGGACGAATTGCGCCTTGCGGTTTTCGCCATCCTCGTCATCCGACGACGAATGGGATTTGGAACGCGGTTTCAGTTCGGACGCCTGCGCGTAGAGGGAAGCCAGTCGCGTAGTCTGCTCGACAATGCGCAAGGAGGCCAGCTCGGCGAAATCAGCGTGGATGGCGGCAACTTGCTCGGCAACGGTCACACCGATATTCGGAATGCCGATGGCGTAGAGCCAGTTGTGGAGCGGACGTTCCTTTGCGGCTTGAATCGCTTGGAAAGCCGTGACTCCGTTCTTTCCAAATCTCCGCAATCCGCTTTCGGCATCACCGATGACCAGCGAGGAAAGCGTCTCTTCGGAAAGCGAGAAGAGGTCTAGAATGTCCTCGACGATTCCCTGCGAAACCAACGCCTCGGCGACCTTCTCCCCAATGGCCTTGATGTCCAATGCGTTCCGTTCGCAGAAGTGTTCCAGACGGCAGATCTGTTGTGCTGGACACGACGGGTTGGTGCAACGGATCGCCACCTCGCCGGGAAGCTGCGCTACCTCTGCCCCGCATTCGGGACAGAGTGACGGCATCTGGAAAACCTTCTCCGCTCCCGTCCGCTTTTCCGTGATCACGCTGTCGATAGCAGGAATTACGTCGCCCGCCTTCACGATCCACACGTGATCGCCCTCGCGGATGTCGCGGCGGGCGATGTCCTCCGCATTGTGCAGCGTGGCGCGCGCGATCTCGGATCCCGCGAGCGGAACAGGCACCAGTTCCGCAACAGGCGTGAGGACACCGGTTCTGCCGACCTGCACTGTGATGGAACGGATTTGCGTCTCCGCACGTTCCGGCGCATACTTGTACGCCCGCGCCCAACGCGGCGCGTGTGCGGTCATGCCGAGCTGCGAATAAAGCGCACGACGATTCAGTTTCAAGACAGCGCCGTCAATCTCGAACGGGAAAGTGTGGCGCAGTTGCTCCAGTTCGTCGATTGCCTGAATGGCGGCATCGATATCCACGCAGAGACGTTGCCAAGGTGAGGTTTTGAATCCCCAGCGGCGGAACTGTTCGATCATCTCCGTATGGGTCGTGAACGACTCTCCGCTGATCTTGCCCGAAGCGTAGATCACCACGTCCAAGGGACGTTTCGCGACCTCTTTCGGATCCAGCAACTTCATGGAACCTGCCGCCGCGTTTCGCGGGTTGGCGAACGGCTCGCGTCCCGCCTCCTCTTCGCGACGGTTCAATTCGAGAAACCCCGCCTTTGTCATGTAGCATTCCCCACGTACCTCCAGCACTGCGGGCGCGTCGGGAATCGAGAGCGGGATGGAGCGGATGGTCTTCATGTTGACGGTGATGTCGTCACCGATCTCCCCGTTGCCGCGTGTCGCCGCACGCGTCAGTTTCCCGTCCAGATAGAGCAAGGAGAGGGAGACGCCATCGACCTTCGGTTCCACGACATAATCCCACGCGGTGTCCGGCAGTTGTTTGCGCAAGAAGGTGTCGAACTCCAGGAGTTCTTCTTTGGAGTGCGTCTTGTCCAAAGAACGCATGGGCGGATCGTGACGCACCTGTTTGAATCCGTCAATAGGTGCGCCGGAGACGCGCTGGGAGGGAGAATCGGGCGTCACCCAGTCGGGATGGGCGGCTTCGATCTCCAACATTTCACGATAGAGCTTGTCGTAGTCGGCATCTCCGATTTCGGGACGCGCCTCCACATAGTACAGATAGTCGTGCCGATTGATTTCTCCACGCAGATAAGCAAGGCGCTCTAGAAGGCTATTATCTTTCTCGGTACTCATTTGTCGTCTCTCCTTGTTTCTGGTTGTATCGGTAAATCGGAAGGATGCGGAATCCTCCAGCAAAGGGGATCGCTGGCGAGATAATCGCCGGTCAACTGGTAGGCCGTTCCCCTGCATCCGTAACACGAGTCGTGCTGCGGACAATGGCGGCAGGGACCGTGGATGGTCTCGCGGTAATTGCGCAGATCGCGTAACACCGGACTGGTCGCGATGATTTCCGCCAAAGGCGTGGACTGAACATTGCCGACGGCAATCGGGATTCCCACGCACGGTTTTACGCTGCCATCCCATGCGACCACGCAGGAATACCGATTCCGCAGACAGCGACGTCCCACGAGCGGTGGCTGGATTGGCCATTCCTTGCCGAATTCCTCGCGGTCGATTTTCGCCAAGAGTTCAAACATGGCCCGTGTCTCGTCAATCGAAATGTTCAGCCACGTCGCGTTCTCCGCCGCATGGTTGACGGGATTCATCCGTTCGATGCAGGGAAGGAATCCGTGATTGCGCGCCAGTCGCCAGATGTCCGGGATGTCCGCGTAGTTCGCCCGACAGATGACCGTGTTCAGACCAAATGCGGGAAGAGGCTCGCCCGCGTTCATTTTCTCACGCCGGTATGAGACGAGTACGGAAAAGGCGTTACGGATCGTCTCGTCTGCGGTAGGAATTCCGCTGAGACGATTCTGCGTTGCGGGATCCAGCGCGTTGCACTTGATGACCAGAAAGACACCGCAACGATCGAAAAGTTCAACGGTCTCGCGGTCGATTCGGATTCCGTTCGTGAAAATCTCGGGGACGATCCCTTCGTCGTGGAGGAACGAGACCATCTCACGAATCTGCGGATGCAACATCGGTTCTCCGCCCAACAGAATGACACGGCGGCAACCGATCCGTTTGGCCTGAAGCACGGAATCCTGAAACAACTGGAAGGGTATGAAATGCGACGAGATGCCGCCGGGGACATAACAATACGCGCAACGGAAATTACAACATGTTGTGATTTCCATTTCCATCGTCAACAGTCCGCCCGAAGTGGCAGCCGTCTCGATTTCCTCGTCCGAGAAAGTGCAATCCCGGAATTCGACTCTACAGTTTGCGCTCATCATCCCCATCCCTAAATCGGCATCCAGTATAACATAATCACAGCATCCGCAAAATGTCATTTTAGCGGCTTTTAGATGGCAGCTATTCGGCGTGCGCTTCTCGCGACTGTGTCGCCGCTACACGGCTATTCCATCTCGCCATTCGTCAGAGGACGTTGCTGCACGCTGATCTGCGGTTCTGTGTGTGGGCATTTGAGACCGCGTCCCTTACGGGATGGTAGCGCCGAACGGGGTGCGGGACGGCACCAGCAAAATCTGCAACGTGAGATCTGAAACGGACGATGAGATTCGCGAAGTGTTACGCCCCATGAAGTGATCAACCACATTCATCTTGACGGACTCGGCGAATTTTCCGTCGATGCTCACCGTTAGCGCACTCGCGGTGGGATCGCATTCGAAGGTCACGCGGTGTTCCTTGCGAGCTGGTAGCGCGTTTTCTTTCGTGTGGTAGGAGAATGTTCCAAACTGCCCCATCATCAAATCCAGGCGAACAATGTTCTTGCCGTTCAGCGTGTCTTTGCGGACGCGGATACCGCGTCTTCCGTTATCGGTGTTGAACAAAAACTCACCGTTTTCCGTCTGGTCGAGCTGGACGTGGAGATCGAGCACGAAGCGCGTGTACCCGCAACCGAAAAGTTCGTGGACCGAACAGGTCTCGCCGTCACCAGGATTCCATTTTTGCTGCCAGAGCGCATAGGGTGAACGTACGTGCGGAAGTGGATACCACCGTCCTCTGATATTCGCCCAGTACTTGCCATCTTCTGCAATTACCTCCTCGACCTGTATTTTTCCGCCATTTCCGTAGAATGCGATCTGCGGGATTTTCCACTTGACCGCATCACCCTCGTCGCGTGTCCCATAGACAGAGTAAAGGGGATCGCTTCCGAAGAAACGCAGCACGACGTTATTCGTCAGATGATAAAAGTCGGGGCGGAAGAACTCGCCGTAACGCGCCGCCTGTTCTCCGGTGAAGGAGACGCGACGCGAGTTCCGCTCCGTCAGAATCGATGATGAGGTGAAGATCACGTTGGAAAAGGCGAGGAAGAGTTTGCCATCGGCGGCGAAGGGCGTGCCGATTCCGGCGAAGTTTCCGGGCAATGCCAAGTGCAAGGTATTCGTTTCCCAGTTGCCGCCCTTGTCGCGACAAGTGTAGTCACAACGGTTCGTTCCAGTCGTCCAGAAAACGTAGGTGCGGTTGAAGGAGGTAGTGAAAGGCGCGGCCCATGTTACGTTCGTGACGTGGGCGAACGCCGAACGCCAGTAGCTACTCCACGGAGAGTCCCGGGGATCCACAGGATCATGGTGAGGAGGGCTTTGCGCAAGCGACCGTGTGTCCACGGGCGAACGCATACGGATGGCGGGCAACTCCGTCGGCACCTTTTCGCAGAGGAGGTCGTCGTACGTCAGCACGCAGTCGGAGACACGCCAGCGAGAAATCTTGCCGTTGAAGGAACAGGAAAATGAGGGACGTCCACCGATCACGAGGTCGCGGAATCCGTGCGAACGGTCCGGACGCGACGGATTGAAGAGATCGCCCTGCCAGATGCCATCGAGCAGAAGCGACCAGATGCCGTTCTTGCGGTCGTGCGTGTAACAAAGTGCCACATGATGCCAGTTCGTGTCCCCGCAAAGGTTCGCATTGGGAAAGAAGGTCTCGAACTGCAACTTGCCGCCCTGTTGTACATCGCTCACGAAAAGCGAGAAGACGCACTTCTTCTCGTCTGTCCGCGCCAGATCGAGCGTCCATCCATTCGCGTCGTCGCGCGCACCGGCTAATGCCCAACTGTGGCCAGGTTCTGGATCGCCCGCCTTCTGAAACCACCCTTCAACCGTAAAGCTATTCGTCAAGTCGCACCGAGAACCGAGATCGGGGAAACGCAGAAAAGAACGTTGTCCGATGCCGCCGCGCAACTGGATTCCCTTCGCGCCCGCCGCATATCCGTCGATAAGGGCCAGTTGCGTGTCGGGTCCCGGCACGACACGAAACGACGGCGCGGCACTATCGTTCGGCCACTCGCACAATGTCGCCGCGAAACTTTCAGCGGACATTCCCACAAGGGAACAGCACACCACTGCAAACAAGAGACGGTTCACCACAATTCACCTCACACAACAAGTTCGTATTTTGTATTTGCGGAAGATAGCGTACCATATCTCCGCGGAAAGGTAAAGCGGGGAAGCCGCTGGGGCGGCAATGAAAAATGACGAATGACGAATGACAGGCGGCTAACGCCGCCAGCTGAGAAGCGGGGAAGCTGAGAAGAAGGCAGCAGGCAATAGGGAGTAGGCAATGGCGGTGGCGGGGCGTTTCGTGTCAGCTGGGAAGGAAGCCGTGACAAATGACAAATGACGAATGACGAGTGACGAATGAAAAATGAGGGGGCATGTCGCGTGTCGTTTGTCGCGTGTCATCGATTGCTATCGAATGCAATCGACGCGACACGCCTAATGTAAAAATGCAATATTGCTAGTTCGATGAGCTTTTTTTGCTGATTTGGTGTGGTATTTTTCCGCGAAATGGTGTAAACTATTTCTGCTTTATTTGAACAGGCAGGTCTGGAATGAAGGAGGTCTGGATGAAACAGGTATGGTATTGGCTGGTGACGATTTGTGTGTGCGCATGTTTGCTTCCGCTTGCAGTACGGGCTGACGGAGATGAAAACGGCGGCGAAAATCCGGGTATAGAAAATCCCGGCGGTGACGAACCCGGTGGCGACGAACCCGGCGGCGACGAACCCGGCGGCGATCCGGACCCTCAGGATCCCGATCCGCAGGAGCCGGAAGTGCCGCGTACGGAGTTCATGTGGACGAACTCGGTCAGCGGCGGCAACTGGTGGGATGCGGGGAACTGGATGGACGCTACCAATCCCCCGGTCGAGGGTGACCATTGGGACATCACGGTTGACTTTGCCGAGCTGCCGCCCGGCGCGATCGTCACATTCCCCGGAGCCAAAGTCGGGCTGAAGAGCCTTTTCTTTGGCTCGGAGTCGAATGTTGTCGATGGCACCAACCCTTGGCAGATCAAACCATACAACAATAACTCCAAGCTCTTGCTTGCGGATGAGCTTTGCGTACGGAATGGGCGCGCGAACCTTGAGGTGAACTTCGCCAACGTGAGTACCTTCCTACGTAAAACAGGTCCGGGTATCTTTCGGATCAACCGTGAATTAGAGACGACAGCCGGCATCACCATTGAGGACGGTCTGTTGCAGCTCAACGCTACCCTAAATCGGGGAACAATCCGTTTCCAGACAGAGACGAACCCGGTGCCTCTGCGCCTTATGACGGAGTCCAACGTGGGAGCTTTGGAGGTGACGGGAACCAACCTGCTGCCGACAATTGATCTCGGCTCGTACACCCTTCTCGTCGGCAACAAAGGGAACAGCACCTATCCCGGGTACTTCACCTCCAACGGCATGGTGCAGGTCAACGGCGGCAGCACCCTGACGCTGACGGGAAGCCAGACGAACGCAGTGACCGTCGGTACCCTCAACGGGGACCTCGCTTTGAAACGAAGACGCCCGATCGGCATCTGGCGGTTTGAGGACGCCAGCGACATCGGCAAGGACTCCTGCCACCTGACGAACACGCTGCTTTCCGTGGGCAACACTTCTCCTAGTATCGAGAACGACGCGGAACGCGGTTCCGTCATCCGTTTCAACGGGGCGAACTGTCTGAAGGGTGCGGGAGAGAACAACGAGATCCGGCAACTGCCATCCGGCGCATCGAACTACTCGTTCGCCTTCTGGTTCAAGGCAGACGCCGATATGGACACGTCGTGCGCGGTTTTCGGGTGGGGACTTTTCAACTCAACCAGCTCGACAGTCGGTCTGCGCGCGAACGGTAACACGCAATGGCTCTTCTCGAACTGGGGAAACAACAAAGGTTTCTCCTGCCCGTACAAAGACGGCGAATGGCACCATCTGGCAGCATCCTGCACGGACGGGCAAACGATGTTCTTCGTCGATGGCGTGTATGTAGCCACGGCGGACAAGGTGGTGTTGCATCTCCGTCCTGAGAATTTCTCAATCGGCAAGGTCATCGCCGGTGACTGGGCGAACAAGGTCGGGTTTAAGGGACTGATGGACGACGTGATCGTGACGGACTTCCCGTTCACGCCGCATCAGATGCGAGAGCTGGCTGCGGATCGAATTCCGGCGGAGTGGTTCGACAACTCCCCTGTCCTGACTGCGGATTCCACTGTCCGGGCAGACCTGAACGGAACGGTACACTTCTTCGAATCCCAGACGATCAAGGCTCTGGACAGCGACAGCGCACGCGGCAAGATCGAGGTGGCGGAGAATGTTACGCTCACGGTCTCGAACGATGTGGATGTTTGCCGGACGTACTCCGGTGAAATCGTCGGAGCTGGTTCGTTCGTGAAGAAGGGCGAGACAAGCAACCTCATCCTCTCTGGCCACAGCACGTTGACCGGTACGCTCGAGGTGGCGGAGGGAACGCTCACATTGAAGAATCCGCTGAAAACTCATGCGTTGGTGGCGTACTACAAGTTTGATGACGCGAGTAATCCGTGGAAGGATAGCTCTGCCAGTCTGATGGACTTGACGGAGGATGGCACGGGCGCGTCGCTCGCGACGGGACTCTCTGGTACGGCGGTTTCATTTAACGGTGGCAGCCGCCTCAAGTCGCCCGAGACCATTCCGCTTCCAATCGGCAACGATCCTTACACGGTCATCTTCTGGGTGAAGGACGTGGCGTCGTCCAGCCATACGGCACTCTTCTCCTACGGCGCGGTTCCGGCGGTTGCGCCGAGGGTTCACGGAATGCGCACCAACCGCGGTTCGGAGATCATGTACTCGCACTTCGGCGACAACCAGAATGTGAACGTCCCGAATCTCGCGGACGGCGACTGGCATCAGATCGCCAGCATCTACGACCAGACGAACTGCTACCTGTATGTGGACGGCGAGTGCCGCAACCAGTTTGCCGTGTCCAGGCTAGATGTCGCCCAGTCTCCACTCTATCTGGGAAGCACGTATTGGAACGGCGACAGCTGCACCTGCAAGATCGATGAGTTCGCCGTTTATACCTGCGCGCTCACCGTCGAGGAAATCACCTCCTGTTTCCGGGATCAGACCTCGTACATCCGTGTCCAACCGACAGAGAACAAGTTACCGGAACCGGTCGCCTACTACGCCTTTGACGATGCGGCGAATCCCGGCAAGGACTCCGGTCCTTACGGCTACGACCTCACATCCGTGAACGGTCTGGCGAAGGTTGTCGCGAATTCGCCGGTTTCCGGCGGGATGCTCAGTCTGCTCGACGGGTTTGACTACCTCCAGCCTGCCGACGGCACCTTCCCCGCGAACCTCCCCACGGGCGACAAGCCGTGCACGATCTCGCTCTGGGTGAACGCACAGGGGACTGCCGATACTCTTTGGGCATTCCTCTTCTGGGGCAACACAGGGCAGAACTGCTACCTGATCGGCAACGCCACTGACTCTTTCAACAACCGCATCAAAACTTTCCGGTTCACACCGAAGGCCAATGTCGATATCGCAAATGATCGTTTCAACTATCGGTATGAAACCGGCGATCTGTCCTGGCATCACGTCGCGGTCAAGTACAATCCCAACTCCAAGGGCGGTGCGATTTTAGTTGATGGTTACGAAATCGCATACAAGGAAGGTATCGGACCGATGAATGTCCCTGCACAGGACTTCTACGTCGGGATGAAACCCAGCTCGCTGGCGGGGCACGAATATCCGAAAGGCCTGATGGATGAGTTGCGGATTTACGATACCGTCTTGAGCGACGAGCAGATCCGTTATCTCGCGCGCCAGCCCTTCTGGGGCAAGGGCGGCGACAACCTGTCGGAATCGACGCGTGTCGCAGTCGCGGACGGTGCGCAGCTCATTCTGAACGGCAGTACGCAACTCCTGCGCGATCTGGACATCGACGGTACGATCCGCCTTGCGGACGGTGCACTCCTCCTGTCGGGTGTCACCGGTAACTTCACGCTGACAAACAAAGTGACCGGTGTCGGCGACATCGGCGCGGCGAACGGCGCGAACGTGACGATCGACGCCGCACCCGCGTTGCTAGGCGGCGGCAGCCGTCTGGTTGCGACCAACGCCACGCTGACAATTGCCTCCGCTGACCTCGGCGAGACCTCGGTCTTCATTGACGACGGCGGCGTGTTGAAGTCCGCAATCCCGATTAACGCGGACGTCGAATTCGGCAACGGTGCACGGCTCGACATCGTAGACTCGTTGACCGTCAACGGCACAGTCACGCTCGGCACGAGTTGCGAGGTCGATGCGCACAGACAGTTGGGCGTGTTCACGCTTGTCACCGCCACGACGATTCCGGAGACGGATCTGACGGGCTGGACGATCCGCAACATCCCGAATCCCTCCGTGAAGGCAAAGGTGGTCATCGTGGATAACAAGCTGCTCTGCACCGTCGCCGCCCCCGGCACTTTCCTGATGATCCGATAGCGGCGGCGGCAAAGCCGCCGCCAGCTGAGAAGCGGGGAGGCTGAGAAGCTGAGAAGTGGGGACGATGGGGACAATGGAGACGATGGGGACAGGTGTTTAGCCGCCAGTCCAATGCGGCGTGTCGCATGTCGTTTGTCGCGTGTCACCGGAAACTATCGATCGCAATCGATTGCTATCGAATGCAATCGAATGGGAGCGCTTGCCGCCATCATTCTTCTCTCTTCATTCTTCATTGCCGCCCTCAGCCTCTCAGCTTCCCCGCTTCTCAGCTGGCGCAAAGCGCCCCGCTGGCGGCTCCGCTTTTCAGCTTCTCAGCCGTTCCGCTTTATGGTAAACTGAATGACTCAAAAAAACGGATCGAATGGTTTGCGGAAACGGAATGAAACGTTGGATTGTCATGTTTTTTTCGCTTCTCGCCGTTCGTGGCTTTTCTGCCGTGACGGTCGAGATTAAGGCAAGTCCCACCAGTTTCTATTTGGGCGAGAGTTGCCAGGTGCAGGTCGTGGTGTCTGGTGCGGAGACGGATGTCGCCGAACCGGATGTCAGTGCGCTTTCCCAATGGGCGAATGTGCGTTCTCTCGGTCAACAGAACCAGAGTATGTCTCGGATCGTCAACAACAACGGGCGCGTCCAGCAGTCTGTCACCGTGATCCGCATCTTCTCCTACGAGCTGACACCATCGCGTCCCGGTTCATTCCCTACCGGACCAATCCGCGTGAATGCGGACGGACGTAATCTGGAACGGACTGGTCCCGCAATCACCGTGCAAGGTGTCGATCAACAGGATACCGTGTTGGTTTCGCTCCGTCCATCCTCCGCATCCGTGCTGGTCGAGGAACCATTCCGCGTGACCCTCTCGGTCGCGATCCGTGCCTTGCCCGCTCCGTATGCCGACGTGGAGCCGATCTCGCCCCGCCAGCTGCCGCGCATCTCGGCCGAACTTCTGGAAATTCGTCCATCGGACAAGGACATGAAGCGACCCGACATCAACCAGATCCTTTCGGGACTGACGGACCGCGAAGGGAACAAGCCTTCGTTCCAGATCAACAACTACCAGTCGCGCGGGGTTTTCGGCGGATTCTCCATGTTCCGCGACGATGATTTCTTCTCCGATCCTTTTCAGGCGCGCGCATTGCGTTTCCGTCTGCCAGTGAAGCGCATCAAGGTGAAAGACAAGCCGTACTGGGAATACACACTGGAGTTGGAGTACACGCCATTGAAGGAGCAGACCTGCACGTTCGGCCCCTTGTCGTTCAAGGGCCCCGTGATTACGGGTGCAGACGAACAGAGAAGGGCGACGCTGCAAAACATCTACGCCGTGTCGCCGTCCGTTTCCGTGGCAGTCGTGCCGCCGCCGGAAGAGGGATGTCCCGACACCTTTGTTGGTACGGTCGGGAAAAACATTCAGGCGAGCGCCATGCTGGACACGACGGTCTGCAAGGTGGGTGATCCGCTCCAGCTGACGTTGGAAGTGAAGGGGCAGATCAGTCTCTCCAACCTGCGCGCTCCCGTTCTCTCACTCCAAACGAACCTAACCCAAAACTTCCGTATCTACGAGGACAGTGTAAAGGTTGATACACTCAAGAACGGCAAGCGTTTCCAGTACCGTGTTCGCCCGATGCAAGCGGGCACGCTGGAATTCCCGCCCGTCGCCATCTCCTACTACGACACCGGGAAACGCGCATACGCGACCGTGTGGACAGAGCCGATTCCGATTCAGGCACAGGCAACCGCACAGATCGTCACGGACGACACCGATAAGGATGCCACGCACGATCAACCTGCCGCCGTGCGTGAAGAGGGACGCGATTTCCGTCCAAGCGGAATCACGCTCTCGCCCGACGGTGTCCGAACGGAATCGCTCTTCACGCGACTCGTAAAACCTCATCTGCTGTGGTTGCTGTTTTTCGTCGGTCCCGCCGTCGCTCTTCTGGTTTGGTTGCTACGTCCGCTCTGCAAGGGCGTCGCGTGGCTGAAGGGGAAGTTGCGAAGCGGCGGCGCACTCTCCCAAGCCCTGCGCTGCTTGCGTACCGCACCCGACGCAACCGCCATCGGTCACGCCGTCCGCACCTATCTGTCGAAACGCTTCGGCGTACGCGGTGGATCGCTCACACCGGACGATGCGGCAGAAGTACTGCTGCGCAACGGCATTTCACTGGAATTGGCGGAGAGCTGCCGCCGTGCGTTAGCCGCAGTAGATGAGGCGATGTACCGCCAGCAATCCGGCGAGACGACGACCGAACTGCGCGATTCGTTTGCCAAGTTGTTGCCGCAAATTGACGCGGGGATTCCCTCTCGCCGCGCCACCTCGAAAACGACGCGAACCTTCCTGTCCATCCTCCTCGCCCTCGTCTGGCTCTCTCCCGCAACGGGTGACACGCCCGCGCCGCAGACGGAAGCCTCGATGCGCGACTTCCTTTGGGAACAGGCGACCGCACAGGCGGTACGCGCCAAGACGCAGGAGGAGTTCCATCAGGCCGCGAACACCTACAACCGGTTGGTGCAAGACGGTGCCCGCAACGCCCCGCTCTTCCTCAATCTGGGCAACACCCTCTTGCTTGCCGGTGACGGCGCAAACGCCGCCGCCGCATTCGCGCGGGCGGAACGCTACGCGGGCGCGTCGCCCGAGACGCGGCTTGGACTGGCCTCCGCGCAGGCACTGGCAAACGGTTCGGGGCACGGCGATCTCCCGTGGTCGAGAACCGCGTTCTTCTGGCACTACGAACTGCCTTGCTCGGCACGCATGGTCGCGGCATTGGCCGGCTGGTGTCTGCTCTGGCTCGGCATTACCCTCCGCATCCTGCTCGCCAGATTGCGGGAGCGGCGACAACGAAAACGCACGGAAGAAGAGGATGGCCGAAAGAAATCCGACAGCGAGTTCTTCCGTTCGGTTGCGGACACGTGTCTCGTGGTGGGCACATTGGTCGCGGTGGTTTTCGCCGCGTCGGTACTGATGACGGCAATGCACGAACGGCATGACGACGCAACGTGGAGTGCACGTGTCTTCCAGAACGGGAGCTGGGAAGGAGGAGAGTC
The DNA here is from genome assembly GCA_017544725.1 of Kiritimatiellia bacterium. Classification (GTDB taxonomy): domain Bacteria; phylum Verrucomicrobiota; class Kiritimatiellia; order RFP12; family UBA1067; genus RGIG8368. Next base: position 14,129 of record JAFYDR010000308.1, on the reverse strand, counting down.
CAAATGAAGAAGGCATTCATACTCGTATGCGCGATCTTCGCCACGCTCTCCCTCTGCGCGGGAGAGATTGTTTCCGGACGACTCTACACGGAACCGGCGACGATTTACCGGAACCAGCCCTTCAAGCTCTGGTTTGAGTTGCAGATCACCTTCGGCTGCGAGTTGCAGGATGTTCGTCCAGAGGGATTGCCCGGCGAGGCGGATTCGCTCGTGCTAGGCAAGTGGGAACCGGGCGATCAGTCGCGCGAGGTCGTAGAGGGAAAGCAAGTCTATCGTTATCGTTTCTCAGCGACGGCGCGTTGTACCTCTGCTGTCCGACGCGAGTTCCATCCGTCCGTCACCTGCACGCTGGCGGAACGACAGGGAGGCGGCTTCTTCAATGTCTGGCGTCCTTACGCAAGAAGCAAGGCTCTTTCCCCGTTCCTGCTGGAGGTTCGCGAGTTGCCGCCCAATGCACCGGAGAACTACGGCGGTGCAGTCGGCAAGTACCGCCTGACGGGCAAACTCTCCGAAAATAAAGTCCAGCCCGGCGACATCATCACACTGACGCTCGACCTACGCGGAAATGGATGGATGGGAGACGGCAAGCCGCCGACGCCACCTGCCGACGCGTGCTTCAAGACCTACCCCGTGAAGGAGACGGTGCGTAGTGCGCAACGCATCACGACGCAGCAGATTTGGATTCCCCAATCGACCAACGCGACGGAGATTGGGCGCGTATCCTTCCCCTTCTTCAATCCCGAAAGCGGACGCTACGAGACGGCGGAGGCAGGACCGTTTCCGTTAACCTTCGTCACTCGAACGGAAACGGTGACGAATGAGGTGGTGCAGGTGTTGGCAGAACCGGAGAACGCCCAGACGCCGCTCACTGGTATTGTGACGTTGGAACAGGTCAACGAGACAGTCCAGCGTATGAAGCCACTCTTGGTCTTCGCATTCTCGCTACTGCTCGCGGGCTTCCTCTTCTTCGCGCTGTACGGAAAACGTACGAAACTCGGTATTGCGATTGCCGTCGCGGTACTGATTTTGGGTGGTGTTCTCGCCATGCAGACAGGGAAGAGCGCAAATGCGAATCAGCTCACGATAGGCGAGAAGACCGAAGTCCGATTCGCCCCATCCGTTCAGGCACAAGTTCTGTTCTCGTTGCCGCCGAATTCCTCCGTCACCCTCGTGGAAACGGCCGGCACCTGGTATCGCATCGACTTCGGCGGACGCCGCGGCTGGATAGAGATGCGCGCCGCCAAAGGCGGCAATGAAAAATGAAGAGAGAAGAATGAAGGCGGCGTGTCGCGTGTCGTTTGTCGCATGTCATCGGTAGCTATCGAATGCTATCGATTGCAATCGAGTGGGAGGGGCAACGTCTCCGTTGCACGCGACGGAACGAGACTGGCGACTAAACACCCGTCCTCATCGTCTCCATTGTCCCCATCGTCTCCTACTTCTCAGCCTCTCAGCTTCCCCGCTTCTCAGCTGGCGGCTTTGCCGCACGAAATTATTTTCTTTTCTGGATTGCCTATCGGTCTTGTTTTTGCTAAACTGTTTGCTTTCTTTTAGCGCGGGCTGTCGAGTGGCGGTTCCGTGCGGAAGCGAAGGCGCGGCATGGTGCCGCGACAAAGCGGATTCACGCGAAAGGAAAGTGAAATGGATGTTAGTACCTCGAGCCTGACAGGGCTTACGTTGCAGGACTTGCTGGATGCGGGACTGCATTTCGGTCACCAGACCAAACGGTGGAACCCCAAGATGAAGAGTTACATCTTCAACAAGCGGAACGGGATCCACATCATTGACTTGACCCAGACGATCACGCTGATCGACGAGGCGGCTGCGTTTCTGCGCAATGTCGTTCTCTCCGGCAAGAAGGTTCTTTTCGTCGCCACGAAGAAGCAGGCGCAGGAAGTGATGAAGAACGCGGCTGTCGCGTGTGACCAGTACTACATGACCGAGCGTTGGCTGGGCGGCACGTTGACGAACAACGTCACGATCCGCAAGAGCGTCCGCCGGATGCGTCAGATTCAGGCAATCGCCAAGAACAACAACGGCGTCCTCTCCCCCCACAAGAAAGAGGCCTCCATGCTCCGTCGCGAACTGGATCGTCTGGAGAAGAACCTCTCCGGCGTCGCCGACATGGAAACCAAGCCCGGTGCCCTGTTCATCATCGATGTCTGCCGCGAGCAGAATGCGGTAAAGGAAGCGCTGAAGCTCCACATCCCGATTGTTGCGCTGGTCGATACGAATGCCGATCCCGATCCGATCGACATGGTGATCCCCGGTAACGATGACGCGGTGCGCGGCATCAAGTTGATCGCCGATGCCTTCTCCAAGGTGCTCAAGGACGCGGACGACGAGTACGTGCGTGTCGCGGCAGAGAAGCGCCGGAAGGAAGACGAAGAGCGTGCGAAGAAGGACGCGGAGGCTCGTGAGGCCCGTAAGGCCGGCCGTCCCGCCAAGGATAAGGAAGGCGGAGCCGATCCGAAGGCTCGTCTTGCTGAAACTCGCAAGCGTGCCGGCAAGGCTGCGCGTGAGGCGATTGCCGCCAAGACCGCCGCTGTCGAAGCCGCTCCTGCGGCTCCCGCCGCCGAAGCACCTGCCGCCGCTGAACCTGAAACGAAGTAATTGCGCAGGGGATTTGTCCGCCCCATGAACGAGACGAACTCATCCCCGCCGAAAGGAATCTGAAAATGACAGTCACTGTTGCAATGATCAATGAGCTCCGCCAGCGCACCAACGCCGGCATGATGGATTGCAAAAAGGCCCTCATCCAAACCGACGGCGATATGGAAGCCGCCATCAAGGTCCTTCGCGAGAAGGGACTTGCGATTCAGGTGAAGCGCGCCGACAAGGAATCCAAGCAGGGAATCATCCAGGCTTTGACCTCTGCCGATGGCAAGACGGTCGCGATGGCCGAAGTCAACACGGAGACGGATTTCGTCGCCGCCACGGACAACTTCAAGAAGTTCGTGAACGCCGTCACGACCAAAGTGCTGGAAGGCACCGAGGATCTGGATGCCGCCATGAAGGAAGACCTGATGACGATTATCTCGCAGACCGGCGAGAACGTGAAGATCCGCCGCACGGCGCGTTACACGCTCGAAGGTTCCGCGATCCTCGCCTCGTACATCCACATGGGTGGCAAGATTGGCGTGATCATCGAGGTCGGTGCCGAGAAGACCGAGACCTTGACCGTTCCTGCCTTCACCGAACTGGTGCACGACCTGACGCTCCAGATTGCGGCGAACGCGCCCCGCTACATCGCCGGTACGGAAGTTCCGCAGGCTGAGGTGGATGCCGAACTGGAGATCAAGCTCAACGCCCTTAAGGAACAGAAGGGCAAGCTGCCTCCCGAACAGGCACTGGTCGGTATCAAGAAGGGTATGACCCAGAAGTTCTTCAGCGAGATCTGCTTGCTGGATCAGCCGTTCGTGAAGAACGGCGTCGGCGACAAGACGACCATCTCGCAGCTGATCGCGAAAATCGGCAAGGAACTCGGCGACACCATCACCGTCAAGCGTTTCGTCCGTTATCAGCTCGGCGCGAAGTAACGTTCGTTCTCACTTCTAGACCCGTGAAGGTGTTTCGCCTTTACGGGTTTTTTGTTATGAAGAGACGACGAATGCCGCTGAAAATGGGATGGCGCATCCCCCTATTCAATTGTAACCGACTGCAATCGATTACAGTCGAATAGAACGACGAACCCAGAACTTCGAACCCAGCCCCCATGCGTTTCCAGACATTCTTCCAACGGCTTTTTTCTTGGCGCGAGAGACGATGTGCACTGGTGACGGTTCCCGTCTTGCTCGTCTCGCTCGTGCAGGTCTTTGCCGCAATGGGAACGCCTGCCGACACGGTTTCCACAAGACAATTGCTGTCGGGGGCACTGAGTTCGGTTGCGATCCCTGCGTTGGCAATCATCGCTTCGCTCTTTCTGAACGGGGGCGGTTTCCCGCTTCGCGATGTGGTCCGTCCCCGCTTGTCATGCGGTACAGCCTGCCGCAAAGGGATTGTGTACGGCATCGGCATGATCGCGTTGCTCATCGCCTTCACCGCACTCCAGTCCTGCGTCCTTTCTCGACTGGGAATCGAAGAGGGGCGGCAGGTCGTCTTCACCTGGCTGGAGTCTCCCGCCTATTCCAAGATTGTGAAGCTCGCGCTACTTACAGACGCCGTGCTTCTCGCACCGATTCTGGAAGAGATGATGTATCGGGGCATCTTCTTCGGCGTGATGGCCGCGCACCGGCAGCGTTTTTGGATTCCGGCCTTGATCAGCGGCTGTTATTTCGCGCTGATGCATTTGCACGCAGAAGCGTTCCTACCCCTTCTTCTGTTTTCGCTCTGCACGAGCTACGCCTACTGGAAGAGCGGACGAATCGTCACCCCGATTCTCATGCACCTTCTCTACAATGTCACCAGCGTTCTCGTCTGGAGTTTCGGCGGCTGATACGGGAACGCAGGCAAAAATGCCCGCGCACAAAACCAGACGCTTTTTCAGCTTAACCAGCTTTACACGCTTTACTCGCTTAACACGCTGGCGCGAAGCGCCCCGCTTCTCAGCCTAACACGTCCTACTGCCTATCAACCGGCTCCAAGGTGATGTTGCGGTATTCGATCGCGTGGCATTCGCTTTGGAGCTGGATGCGTCCGGCGGCGGGTGCGAGATCGAAGAGTTTCAGCACGGTCTTGCCGTTCAGGATGTACTCGGCGGTATCGCCATTACAGATGAGTTCCAAATCGTTCCATTCGCCGTAGGGGCGTTCCGGCGGAACATGCGGTTGAGACTCGATGTCTTTCCACGTTCCGTCGTACTGGATATTATCCACCCGCCCACACCCGATCAGCGACAGCACTTTCGTATTGCCACCGGGATTGGATTCCCAGCGTCCCTTGTCGTTGACGAACGCCTTCGCACGGAGTAACGTCGGGTACTTCGCCATGTTGCCGACGACGATGAGGTCGCCCGTGCGTCCCTGAATGATGTTGCACTCGAACGAGAGATGCCAGATGCCTCCGTACACCCCCTCCGGACCGATGCAGTGGAAGAGCAGACCGCCGTCCGCAGTCTTTCCCTTGCGACCGTTGAACGCCTCGCCTACAAAGCGGAACTGCATTTTAAGATGGTAGTCCTTGTACGCCTGTTTCGTCGTGCAACCGCCGAATCCTTCGCCGGTGACGTGCATCGCGCCATCCTTGACGGTGAAGACTTCCTCCGCCGGCTTGGCGAAGGAGGATTTCTGCATCCACAAATCCCAGCCCTCGTAGTTCTTGCCGTTGAAAAGCGAGATCTTTTCGGTGGGCGCAACGGGAACGGGGTCGTCCTTAAAGTACTTGCGGGAGGTACCGCACGCGCAATCACAAGCCCCGTAACAAGCGGCCGCGAACGTGGCGGCCAACAACAACGCTACTGCATTCTTCATGTTTCTCTCCTTTTGATCTGGTTTCAAAACCTTTCAGCCATCCCAACGTAGTTTCAAAGCCACGGAATACACAGAACTCACGGAATGTTTTTTAGGAAACTCGCGATTTCTAGGTATTCCGAAATTTGAAAATTCCACCGTGTCGTTCACGGTCATGAAGTTACCTCATGTTACTCGAAACGAATGCTGGCGCTGTGACCATGCGCGTCCAGTCCCTCCACCTTCGCGAAGGTCTGGATCGAGTGAATCGTCTCTTTGAGGTCTCCCTCCGTGAACTCGACGAAACTATGGCGGCGACGGAAGTCATCGACGGTCAAGCCGTTGAACATCTTGGCCGCGCCACCCGTCGGCAACACATGGCTCGGACCGGCAACGAAATCGCCCGCCGGTTCAGGAGTCCACGGACCAATGAACACGGCACCCGCCGCACGCACATAGCGCAACTGCTGATCCGCACGGCGTGTCATAATCTCGAAGTGTTCCGGAGCGAACCGGTTGACCAGTTCCATGCCCTGCTTCAAGTCCGGCACGACCACGCAGAGAATGCCGTCGTTGTCAATCACGCGCTGGATCATGTCAATCCGCGACAGGCTCTTCATCTGGGCGCCCATTTCCGCCCAAACCGCCTGCGCCATTGTCTCGGAGGTGGTGACCAGCAACGCCTTCTCGTGCCCGCTGCCATGCTCAGCTTGAGAGAGCAGATCAGCCGCGATCCAAGCGGGATTCGCCGTCTCGTCCGCCAATACGGCGATTTCGCTCGGTCCTGCCACCTGGTCGATGGCGACATATCCGTACACCTGCCGCTTGGCGGAGGTAACGTAGGCGTTACCGGGACCGACGATCTTCTCGACGGACCGCACCGTCTCGGTGCCGAATGCCATCATGCCGATGGACTGGATGCCGCCCACGCGGTAAACCTCCGTCGCACCCGCCAACTGCAAGGCGTAGAGCAACACGGGGTTGACCTCGCCAGCGGCGTTGCAGGGAGTACAAGCCACGATTTCCTTAACGCCCGCCACTTTCGCGAAGGTCACGGTCATAATCGAAGTCGATGCCAACGGAGCAGTTCCGCCGGGAACATAGACGCCTACGCGATCCATCGGCGTGTAGAACTCACCGATCGTTCCGCCCTTGTTCGTCTCGTAGCACCACGGATCACGCAAGCTGGTGGCGGCAAAGATTCCCACGCGACGGTGTGCCTGTCGCACCGCCTTCTTGACCGGGGCGGGAACCGCTTTCGCGGCAGCTTCCAGTTCCGCATCCGTCACACGCATCCGTTTCGCGGTCAGCTTCGCGTGGTCAAACTTTTCCACGGCTTCCAGCACCGCCCGGTTCCCGCGCTCGCGGATGTTTGCCAACACCGTTGCGGCGGCAGCTTCCGCCGCCGGAACGAACGCCGGACGGCGCAGAAACGCCTCGACACGCTTCGTGGGTTTCTCGACGGACCAGCTCTCGATTCTCATCATGGTGCGCCTACTTCTTTTCCTTGTCCGCCTTCTTGTTATCCTTGGCGTCCTTCTTGTCCTTGTCCTTCGCATCCTTCTTTTCGGCTGGTGCCGCCAGCGGATTGCCGAAGGCCATGAAGTCCTGACTGTAGGAAGGAATCGTGCGACCGAGCTTCTCCGCCATCCACTTGCTCACGAGGGAAACGGCAAGACCCTTCTTCTTCTTGTCGTTCTCCATGGCGTCCATCGCTTTGTTCCTCTGCTCTTCATTGCGGATCGCCTTGAGCTTCTTCTCGTCCTTTTCGGCATCCTTCGCCTTCGCGTCCTCCAGACGCTCGTCGAGCTTCTCCTTCCGCTTGTTCAGCATCTCCTCGTTCCCCTGCTGGACGATACGGAACTTGCGCGCCTTGACGATGGAGGCAGGGAATGTCCCCTTGACCTCCTTGTTCTCCGCCCACAGTTTCTTCGCCTCGTTGACACCCTGAGCGAAGAGCTTCTGCTCCTCGGCGATCTGCGTCTGCAGTTCTTTGAACGCGTCGTTGTCCATGATCTCGTATGCCTTGCCACCGGACATGTCGGTGATCTCGACGAGCTTCATCGTTGCCATCTGAGCCGATGCGAAGGTGGCCGCAGCCGCCAACACGGAAAGAATGATACCTTTCTTCATGATCTTACTCCTCCTTTTTCGGGGTGTCTGGTTTCGGGACGCTCTGCCCTGGAGTCCATTCCTCCAAGACCTTCGCCCGGTTTAAAGTCCTCTTCTGCCGAGGCACGCCGCGGAACGGAGTCGGTCCGTCGCGCATCAGCCACGGCTTGTCAAAGACGGGTTTGCAGAGCGGGGGCAACGGTTCCTTGCGCACCGTCTCCTGCGGTTTCTCCTCGTCCGTCGTCTCCGCCTTCGAATCCGAATCGGCGGCAGGTGCTTCCGCCGCCTCCGTCTCCGGCTTGAATGGTTCGTTGCGCGGACGGATGAACGGCGCACGGGGCGTTTCCGGTGACGCAACAACTTCGGGAGCGGCTGGTGCGGCAGCTTCCACGGCGACAACTGGTTCCGCCGATACCGACGCGGTCGCAGGGCCGTCAGGGGCAACGCTCGTCGGAGCAGATGCCTCAACCGGCGTCGGTGTCGCAGGAGCAGCCTCCTGCTCGGAAACGGAAGCTGCAGACGTTGGTGCAGAAGTTTCCGCCGCAGGAGCGGGAGCCTCCGACTCTGATACGGAGACGGGATCCGCTTCAGGCGTAGCGGGAGCAGCGGAGGCGGGAGCAGCATCCGCTACGGGAGCGTCTGCCTCGTCGGACGCGGCATGGGATGGTTTCGCGGTTGCGGGCGGCTTCGGAATGGCGGCGGATGCCGTCTCCGTCGAAGTGCCACGCGCGGATTCCGAACGGTCGCGACGGTTGCCGCGACGGCGATCCGGAAGCGGCGCGAGGAGCGGATCCTCGGGCTGCAACATCGTGCACTTCAGTTCCTCGCCGATGAACTTTTCGATGTCAGGGATAATGAACGACTCGTCCTCGTCCGCGAAGGAGATGGCGATACCGGTCTGTCCCGCACGACCCGTACGTCCGATGCGATGGACGTAGTCCTCCGGCTCGTAGGGGAAATCGAAGTTGATGACGAACCCGATGTCATCGACATGTAGGCCGCGTCCCGCCACGTCGGTGGCGACAACGATACGGGTCTTCCCTTCGCGAAAGTCCTCCAGCACGCGCAAACGTTGGTTCTGGCTGACATCGCCACTCAACATCTCGCAACGGATACCACGAGAGCGCAGACCTTCGGCAACATCCTCCGTCGTGTGGCGGCGGTTGCAGAAGATGAGCGTCCGCGAATCGGGATACGCCTGAATGTGGTTGTAGAGGATCTTGAACTTCTGGTTCGCGGTCACCACATAGACGACCTGCTTGATCGCGTTCGGATTCACCGTGTCGCCCTCGCACTCGCACTTGACCGGTTCCTCCATCCACTGCGAGGCGAGCTTCATGATGTTGTCGCTCAACGTGGCGCTGTAGAGCATCGTGGCGCGAGCCGATTTGTTGGGCAGACGACGGATAATCTTGCTGACGTCGGGGATGAACCCCATGTCCAACATCCGATCCGCCTCGTCGATCACAAGCGTATCGACATGCCCCAGATCGATGACGTGCGAGTGGATGAAATCGAGCAGACGTCCAGGCGTCGCGACCAACAGATCGACCGGCGCGGAGGTCACCTCGTCGCGCTGGCGGTCATAGTCCATGCCACCGTAAATGGCGAGGCAGCGAAGTCCCGTGTACTTGCCGAGCATTCCCGCGTCCTTCGCGATCTGGATAACCAGTTCGCGCGTCGGGGCGAGAATGAGCGAACGCGGGCAGCCGCCGCTGGAGGGACGTTTGTCGGGCGTCCGCAGATACCGGGTGAGGATGGAGACCAAATAGGCTGCGGTTTTCCCCGTGCCCGTCTGGGCGCGTCCCGCGACGTTTTTCCCCGCAAGGGCGACATCCAAGCTCAGCGCCTGAATCGGTGTGCAGTACTGGAACCCGAGATCGGCGATCGCATGCATCAGTTCGCTGGGAAGATCCAAGTCCTGAAAGCGCCGCTTGCCTTCCACCGGTTCCACCTGAAACGACTTCGGATCCCACTTGGCGTGTTCCTCTTGACGACGCTGCAATTCGTCCTGGGTCATGACACCGCCCGGACGCATCTGCGAGGCGGCTGTGTTTTCCTGCCGTCCCCGACGATCCCCGCGACAAGAAGAGGAGGGACGCGCGGTGCGGCGACCCGACGGTACTGCGGCGCGCGGCATTTGCTGCGCGACTTGTTGCTGACGCTCTGGTTTGGGGGAGCGGGGCGCTCCCTGACGATTATTATTTCCAGAAGCGGGACGCGCGGTACGGGAGGACGAACGCTTGCGATCCCCCGGACGGCCGCCACGGCCTTGTTGTTGTTGCTGCGAACCCCGTTTCTGATGCTGACGCGAAGGCTGCGGTTGTTTTTTTGACTCTTCCGCGACCTTGACGGCCATCTTTTTTTTGCCCATCAGCTTCGAGGCAAGTTTTCGTAAAAATCCAAATGCCATGAGAATTTCTCTATCCAATGAAAAAACAAGGTGCGAAGGCATCTCTGCCCGCACCTTGCTTCAGATGTAAATAATGAACTCGAGACGGGAAACCCCGTCGGGCGTTCGACTAACGCTTCGAGAACTGGAAGCGCTTGCGGGCACCCGGCTGACCGGGCTTCTTGCGCTCCTTCATACGAGCGTCACGCGTCAAGCACCCTTCCTTCTTCAGCACCACGCGAAGACTGGCGTCAGCCTCGCAGAGAGCGCGCGCCAACCCGTGGCGAATCGCGCCAGCCTGTCCGCTGATTCCTCCACCCTTCGCGGTGATGGAGATGTCGTACTTGTCGGTCATCCCGGTCAACGCCAACGGCTGCGCCATGTACTCGCGCAACGCCTCGCTGGGGATGTAGTCCTCGGCGGGACGCTTGTTGATCGTCCACTTTCCTTCACCCGGCAACAGGCGCACGCGGGCTACCGCGCACTTCCGACGTCCGGTTCCGGCTGCAATCTCTTTCTTGACCATGCCTCACCTCTCCTCAGTACGCCGCCGGTACGGGCTTCTGCGCCTCGTGCGGATGCTTGTCGCCACGGAAGACCTTAATGCGGGTCATCATCTTGCGGGCGATTTTGTTATTAGGCAACATTCGCCACACCGCCTGCATGATCACGCGGTCGGGGTGTTGCTCCAGCATGGCAGCAGCCGTGAAGTGTTTCAAGCCGCCGCGAAAGCCGGAGTAACGCTGATAATCCTTCTGCTCCAGCTTGCGGCCGGTCAGGAGGACCTTCTCCGCGTTGATCACGATGACGAAATCGCCTTGATCAATCGCGGGGGAGAACGTCGGGCGATCCTTGCCACGCAAGGTATTCGCAATGTTTACTGCCAGACGACCGAGGGGTTTGCCCGCGGCGTCCACCAGGAACCACTTGCGATTCGTGCCCGGATTTTTGGGAACAAACGTTTTCTGCATTGTCAGTAACCTGTTCTTTGTTGTTCTACTTCGCTTAACACGAATGGTTAGCATACCATTTCCAAAGCCCCCCGTCAACCAGAAATTCACACCTTTTTCGGGGCAGCTGGAAGCCGCCAGCTGAGAAGCTGAAAAGCGGGGACGATGGAGACAATGGGGACGGGGGGGACAATGGAGACGGAGGAGAAGCGAGGTGGTGGGTCGCCAGTCTCGCCAGTCCGTCCCGTCGCGGGCAATGGGGACGTTACACCTCCCCAATGCCGCATGGCGGCAACACAGGCAGAGGCGGGGGTGCAACCCCCGCATTACGGATTACAACCTCTCAAGCCGCGTAGCGGCAACACAGATTTCGAAGGCGAAGGATCGTCTCCACAACTCTCCCGTCATCGAACGTTGTGCCGCCGCTACGCGGCTATTTTGTATGGAGTGGCGTTACCGGGGGTTACGCTTCGCTCACCCCCGTCTGTTTCTGTATCGCCGCTACGCGGCTATTGCAATCGACAGTTACCGATGACACGCGACATACGACATGCGACATGTCCCCTCATTTTTCATTCGTCATTCGTCGTCTTTCATTCTTCATTGCCGCCGTAGGCGGGGCGCTTCTCAGCTGGCGCGAAGCGCCCCGCTGGCGGCTTCGCCGCCTTGCGGTATGCCTTGGCCCCTAACAGCTAGCAGCTGGTAGCTAACACCTACCGAATCATCAGGACGCTGCCACCCTTGCTGAGATAGACGGTGCCGTTCTCGATCTGGAGACGGAACTTGTCGAACGGATCGCCGTTGACGGTGACGGAGAGCTTCGCCTCCACCGCAGTCTGCGTCATGCCGCCCAACGGGCAGATCGCGATCTTGCCGCGCGTCGGCGTGTCGGTGAAGTCAACCGTGATCTCGCCGACATTCGCGAGGAAGTTCGCATTCGGGTTGGTGAACGCGAGTACGTCCGCCAGATCGCGCGTATTCGCCGCCACGTTCTGGAAGGCGAGCTTGCCGCCCTCGAACTTGAACGGACCGCTCATCGTCGCACCCGTGCCGGTCGCCGTCACGTCGCCGTAGATGACCGCCGCGTTCTCCGTCGCGCCGTTAGAGAGCGTCGCGTTTGACGCGAGCGTCACGCCTCCCTGCACGTAGCCGTCCGGACAGACCGTGAGCGCAAGCGTCTGCTCGGAGAAGCGCGTCTGTGAACCGCCCGCCACCTGATAGGAGACGGCGTTGCCGCTACCGTTCCACGGACCGGCGTTGCCGGTGTTGTCGTAGGTACGGATTTCAAACCGGTGCCAGCCGCGTGCGAGCGTGACCTTGTAGGTAAGCGTGTTGCCACTCGCGCCGGTCAGACCAGAATCGATGCCGTCGATCCAGAGCGCGCAACGGTCGTCGTACTGCGTACGGAACGTCCATTCCTTGTCCGCATTCTCCGCCGTCACGAGGAACCAGCCGTCGTAGCGGTTGACGGTATTGGTGTTCATGAATGTCGGGTTGTTCATTCCGTACCACTGGAGCATCTGGAGGGTGTTGGTGATGCAGCAGAAATCCCACGGCAGGTCATCCTGCTTGAAAATTCCTTCGCGCCAGTCAACAGCGGTCGGTTGCTTGTAGTGGCTCCAGCGAACCGTGTTCGCATTGTTCGGGTCGCCGAAGTCAGCCGCAGGACGCATCTTCAGGTTCTTCACGCTGAAGTTTTCGTAACTGGACATCGAGCCGTACTTGTATCCGATCGTCTGCGCGTTGCCGTACGAACCGGCGTTGTCGATGATTACGTGGCGGAATGAATGCCATCCAGCGGTGAGGTTCTTCGTACCGGTTCCCTGCTTACCCTGCGCAGGAGCAAAGATCTGTTCACCGTCCACCCAGAAATACACCCAGTCGTCACAGATACCCGTAAAGGTCCAATCACCGGCAGCCCATTCCTCCACATAGAACTCGCCGACAGCGTAAGTTGACGAATAGTTCATATCGCCGAACGGACGATCTGCCGCCACGTACTTCGTGAAGAAGAAGGTCATGTCGTGCGTGATCGTGCCGCGTGTGGTACCGCCAATCGCCTTGTTGAAGCGGTTGGTAACGCAGTTGACGCCGTTCGTAATGTCCGGATTGTGACCGAATTCGCGGGCGGTGAAGACCGCGCTGCGATTCGTCGCGATGTTGACGGAAGCGGTCGCGCCCACGCCGAGGTCGAGTCCGCCGAGGAGTGAGGACGCGCCTTCAAGTCCCGCCGTGAAGCCGTCGCCGACCGTCCACTTGCCGCCGACCGCGCCCTGCACCTCCTTGTTGCCGACGAGCGTCGCCGCACCGTTGAGCGCGACATCGCCGTCGCCGAGAAGCGCTGTATTCCATGTGATCGTCTTGCCGTCCGTCTGGTTGAGCGTCCAACCGTCCGCATCTCCGCCCTTGAAGTAGAGCGGGATGAAGTGCGGAATCGACCAGTTGTTGGTGGCGTTGAACTCACCGCCCTTCAGTACGATCGCACCGCCGTCGGTGTTGTCCTCCCACTTCGACGTGAAGCCGGTACCGCCGTAGTTGAACGTGCCGCCGTTTTGGATGAAACGCGAGGTATTGAATCCGCCGAGCTTGGCGTTGTTCGCATGAACCCGGATGGCTGCCTGATCGACCGTCACCGTACCGGAGTTCAGCACGAAGTCTGAATGCGGTCCGTTGTAACCGATGGCAAAGTCGGTCCCGGTGAGATGCACCTCGCCGCCATCGACGGAAAGCACAGACCGAACGGCTTTGTTTGTGATCGTCCCGTCGTAACCGATGTAGCAGTTACCGGCAGTTACCGTCGTGCCTGCCCCGATAGACAGGAGGCCGGACGCCCATGCGGAACCCCATCCGAGATAGAGGTTTTTGACATCAAACGTCGAGTCGAGGAAGGTAACATCCACAACCGAGTTGGAGACATCCGCAACACCGAACGAGTTACAGGAGATGTTCGCGCCGGTGAACGTGCCGCTCTGCTGCATACGCACGGTCTCGGAGGCTTTTGCGCCGGTCACGGTGAAACCGTTCGCCGGTACGCAACCGTTGAGGTACGCATTCCCGCCGGAGATGTTCAGCGGACTGGGCGAGGGCGTTGTGTAGAGGATGTTCCCCGCCGAGTGCGTAAGCGTCGCGCCGGGCATCACCGTGAACGTGCCGCTGAATGTGGCCGTCCCGCTGTTGTTCTTCATGTAGTTGTCACCAGAATCCGCGACCACATTTGCCGTACCCGGTCCACCGTAGAACGAGAAGGTGCCGTTCTGAAGGTGGATGCCGTCCGAAATGTTCGCCACG
>JAFYDR010000307.1 GCA_017544725.1 Kiritimatiellia bacterium | reverse complement strand
GTTGCCGACGGATCAGGTCGTCACCTTCATCGTTCGCCCCGCCAATTGTTTCGGCATCCACGGTGCGCCACTTCCGCCCGTGACATGGCGAAAGGCGTGATTTCACGAAACGCGGGTAACGGATGAAGAATGAAAAGAGAAAAATGAAGAATGAAGGAGGCTTGTCGCGTGTCGTTTTTCGCGTGTTATCGGTAGCTGTCGATAGTAATCGAATGCAATCGGACGGGCTTGCACACTTGCCGTGACTGCCTTTTCCTCACGCCACCGTCTCAGATGACTTATCTCGCGAACGCTATGGAGAGCCTCAGTCTCGGCTGCTGTATCGTTCCCATCATTGCCGCCGAAATGGCGGCTCTCCATAACGGCAAGTTACAGGCAAAGGAGAGACGATGCGCGGATAGGTTGGTTCGCGCACCTCTTTCAAATGTTGTATTCAAGTTGTTCTGGTTGTTTCCAAATTCCTCTCGTGCGTACGGAATGGGTGAATTACGCAGATGCGTCTCGTCTATACGCCACTCATTTTGCGTGATAGACGGACGGGAAAAGATTCGGTATAATAGTCATTTCTCATTTTGAAATGGAGGTTGTTATGCGAATTTTGGTAACTGGTGGAGCGGGATACATTGGTAGCCACACGTGTGTCGAGCTGCTGAATGCCGGATATGAAATTGCCGTGGTTGACAATCTGAGCAACAGCTCGGCAGAGAGCTTGCGTCGTGTACAGGAGATCACCGGCAAATCGTTCCCCTTCCGAGAAGTGAACATCTTGGACAAGGCGGCGATGAACCGCGTGTTCGAAACGGATGGCCCCTTTGATGCGGTGATTCATTTCGCGGCATTCAAGGCTGTCGGCGAGTCTGTCGAGCGTCCTCTCAAATACTACGGGAACAACATCACCGGAACGATTTCCCTGTGCGAGGTAATGACCGCGCACGGGTGCAAAAACATCGTCTTCAGTTCTTCCGCCACCGTCTATGGACAGCCGAAGGAGGTTCCGATTCGCGAAGATTTTCCAACACCGGGCGCGACGAATCCGTACGGCTGGACGAAACTGATGATGGAGCAGATTTTCCGTGATGTCTATCATTCGGACAACTCTTGGAACATCATCCTGCTCCGTTACTTCAATCCGATCGGTGCGCATGAATCCGGGAAAATCGTCGAAGACCCATCCGGGATTCCAAACAACCTCCTGCCTTACGTCTCGCAGGTTGCGGTTGGGAAACTGAAGGAACTCTCGGTTTTCGGGAACGATTACGAGACTCGCGACGGAACCGGAATCCGCGACTATATCCATGTAGTCGATCTCGCAAACGGACACGTGAAGGCAATCGAGAAACTTTCCTCGAAATGCGGGCTGGAGATCTACAATCTGGGTACAGGACGCGGCACGAGCGTACTGGAAATCGTGCGCGCTTTCGAGAAGGCTTCCGGCAAGCCCGTTCCCTTCGTCATCAAACCGCGCCGTCCCGGTGACATCGCGGAATGTTGGGCCGACCCTGCGAAAGCGGAGCGCGAGCTGGGATGGAAGGCAACACGCGGTATCGAGAAGATGTGCGAGGACACGTGGCGGTGGCAGTCGCAGAATCCAAACGGATTCAGGAGTTAAAGAACGAAACGCTGAACGACGCTTTCCATCTTCTGATCTCTTGACCTTTTACACAGCGATGAGTGAATGGACTGACATAATCGATGCGGTTTCCGCGCACGTGACGCTCCTCAAGGAATTGGGTGAAAAGTCTATCGCATTGCGTCCCGACACCCTTGCCGGATTCGACGAACCGACAGTAACGGATGCGAACGACGCAGCTGCCGCCTCGACTCCCGCTGATTCAACGAAACAGGCAACTGCACAATCTGCATCCCCTGCCCCCGCGCCGGTGATAGGCGGCAAGGTCGAACCGAAGGTCGATCCGAACGCAACGCGCGAACAGAACTTGGCTTCGCTTGCGCAGCAGATCGACGCCTGCGCCTGTTGCGTTCTGCGGTCGAACCGTACGAAGTCCGTTCCGGGACAAGGCAACCCGAATTCGCCAGACGTTATGTTCATTGGTGAAGCTCCCGGTGCCGACGAAGACCAGCAGGGACTGGCGTTCGTCGGCAGAGCCGGACAGTTTCTCACCAAGATGATCGAGGCGATGGGGTATTGGCGAGAGGATGTCTTCATTGCCAACATCTGCAAGTGCCGCCCGCCGGGGAACCGTACGCCGATGCCCAACGAGATGATGACATGTTTCCCGTTCCTGCGGGAACAGATCAAGATCATTCAACCGAAAACGATCGTGCTGTTGGGGAATGTGGCGGCAAAGGCCTTGCTTGATACGCAAACGGGAATCACGCGTCTGCAGGGACAGTGGACCTCCTACGAAGGGATTCCCGTGATGCCGACCTATCATCCGTCCTACGTAATCCGTTTTGGAGAAGGAACGGACGATTCCTACCAAGTGAAACGGAAAGTTTGGCACGCGCTTTTGGCGGTTCTCGAACGACTCGGGAAGAAGCCGCCAGCCCGAAAGAAAAAAGAAGGGAATTAAAAAGATGCTTACGAAACAGGATGTACTCAGCACGATCCGCATGGTGCGGGAGGAGAATTTGGATGTTCGTGCGGTCACGCTCGGAATCAATTTGAACGTCTGCTCGAATCCGGATCCGGACGTGCTGGTGAAACAGGTCTATGAGCGTGTTGTCGATAAGGCGAAAAACCTTGTGCGCTTTTGCAACGAGGTAAGCGACAAATACGGTTTGCCGATCGTCAACAAGCGTATCGCCGTCTCCCCCGTGAGTCTGCTGCTGGACGGTCATTCGGTCGATACTGCCGTGCGTGTTTGCCAGGCTCTTGACAAGGCTGCCGATACGGTCGAGATTGACATCCTTGGCGGTTTTTCGGCACTGGTGCAAAAGGGCATCACGCCCGGCGACCGCGTGTTGATCGAGTCGTTACCTCGTGCCCTGCACGAAACGAGCCGTGTCTGCGCCTCGTTCAACGTGGGGACAACCAAGGCGGGCATCAACGTCGATGCCGTCGTGCTGCTCGCGCAAAAGATTGTGGAAACCTCTCAGTCAACCAACGACCAGCACGGATTCGGTTGCGCCAAGATCGTGGTATTTGCGAACCAACCCGAAGACAATCCGTTCATGGCGGGCGCAATGCTCGGTCCAGGCGAACCGGAGTGCGAGATCAACGTTGGCGTCAGCGGTCCCGGCGTAGTGAAACGTGCCATTGAGAGACTGACTCGGCTGGAGCCGGATGCGCGGCTGGATGAAATCGCCGAAGAGGTAAAGCACACAGCCTTCCGGGTGACGCGTACCGGCGAACTGATTGGTCGCGAAGTTGCCCAACGGCTCGGCATCCCCTTCGGCGTAGTCGATCTTTCCCTTGCGCCAACGCCAAAAGTCGGCGACTCCGTGGGAGAGATTTATCAAGCGATGGGGATCCAGAAAATCGGCGCACCCGGTACGACGGCAGCGGTCATGTTGCTCAACGACGCGGTGAAAAAGGGCGGTTGCTTTGCCTCTTCATCTGTCGGCGGTCTCTCTGGTGCGTTCATTCCTGTGATGGAAGATCAAGCCCTTTCCCGCGCGGTGGCAGACGGTACGCTCTCGCTCGAAAAACTGGAGGCGATGACGGCGGTCTGTTCGGTTGGGTTGGACATGATCCTCCTGCCGGGTGACACCACGCCCGAAACCGTCGCCGGCATCATTCTCGACGAAGCCGCCATCGGAATCACTTCGAGGAAGACCACCGGTGTGCGTGTGATTCCAGTCCCGAACTCAAAGCGGGGCGACCACTTTGACTTTGGCGGACTCTTCGGAAGCGGTCATGTGACGGCTCCACTTTCACCCGACGGTGCCGAGGCTTTTGTTCGCCGTGGCGGACACATTCCTGCGCCGCTCCATTCCATGCTGAACTAACGCGGAGGAAACCATGATTGCATTTTTGAAAGGAACCGTAGAGGAAAAAACGCCCGCCGCTGTCTATCTCGATGTCGGAGGTGTTGGATATGAAGTCTTCATCTCGCTGAACACATACGATTTTCTGCCCGCGAAGGGAGAAAGATGCAAGTTGTTGACGCATCATTTGGTGCGCGAAGACGACCAAATGCTCTTCGGTTTTGCGCAACCGCAGGAGAAGGAGATGTTCGAGCAACTGATTACGGTGAACGGCGTGGGACCGCGGTTGGCACTGAGCATCCTGAGCGGCATGACAGTTGCCGACCTCGGCATGGCGATTTCGGACGGGAATGCGAAGCGTATCGCTTCCATCAAAGGAATCGGCAAAAAGACCGCTGAGAAGATCGTGGTGGAATTGCGTGACCGGATCAATCCCGTTGCCGCACTCGCCGCTGTTGCCGCCGAAGGGAAGGATCGCCATGCGGCGATCGCCCGCGATACCATTCTGGCGTTGCAGTCCCTCGGCTTCCCAGAAGATGTCGGACGCAAGATGGTACAAGCCGCGCTGGCTGCGTCACCCGACGTCAACAACACGCAGGAGTTGTTGCGAAAGGCGCTCAACAGCAAGTGAGGGAAAAGTTCATTGGGTCGATAGCAACCGAATGCTATCAAGTAGTGTAGAAGAGACCGAAATGCTTTTGGACAACAGCTGAAAGCGAACAGCTAAAAGCGAACAAGGAGAAGAGTATGGCGACGATTACGGATTTCAATGGCGATGATTTGCAGGCCGCGATTGCATCGGGAACTGTACTGGTGGACTTTTGGGCACCGTGGTGCGGTCCTTGCAAATCGCTGGGGACCATGCTGGAGACCCATGTCGCACCGAAGGCAGGCGACGATGTGTCGATCCTGAAGGTGAATATAGATGAGAATCAGGAGCTGGCAGCTGAATTCGGCATCCAGTCCATTCCGGCATTGCTCGTATTCAAGAACGGGGAACAGGTCGCGGAATTCCAAGGTGTACCCCGTCCCAACGAACTTTTTGATGCCCTCGCTTAAGTTGGCCGGTTAGGCGGGGTAAGCGGGTTAAGTTGGGCAACGAGGACGTTGCCCCTCACACAACAGCTTTGCCGCCAGCTGAGAGGCGGAGATGGGACATAAAGGACGGAAACGACAAAAGGGACGAGTGATCGCTTCCATCCGCTCGTCATTGCCGCGTCTAGCGGCTTACTTCTCAGCCTCTCAGCTTCCCCGCTTCTCAGCTGGCGGCTTCGCCGCCTTCATTCTTCATTGCCGCCTCTGGCGGCTCGTTACAGGAATTCGGGGGGAGCGAGGTTGCGTCCGTAGATGCGGATGGCACGAAGGTCTCCCTTGAAATGAGAGTTCGGGGTATAGACCCATCCGCACTTCGCGCCGAGAATCACATGCGTGAGCGATTCGTGACCTGCGAACGGTCCCGATTCCAGTTCGCCCGACAACTCCCCGTTCACGTAGAGCCGTACCTTGCGCAGATCATACGTAACAGCGATCTTCGTCCACTCCCCTACTCGCAGCTTAACCGGCGATACAATTGTGCCAGTGAATTCTGCAGCCTTTTCACCGGGTTTCGCAATGCGTGTGCCCTTGCGCGTAACTTGTACCGCACCGTCCGCCAACAGGGCAATGGAGAGCGCGTTCTGTACCGTACCTACCAGTCCCATCTCGCGTCCGAGTTCCGTCGGACGAACGGACAGTTCATAGTTACACGCTGCGGGAAATACCGTTCCGCCCATCACGACCACGTAGTCGTTCGTACCGTCAAATGTCAGGTAACCGCGTCCGTCTGAATCGCGGCGGAAAAGCGAGCGGTAGTTGTCGCCAACGGACGGCGCGACATACCCATTGTGACCGTGGTTGTACCCTGTATGCGAGAGATGGCCGCCCCCGTAGGCACTGGGTGCAGTATGGATGTGGCCGTGGTGATCCCACCCGCTCACGTCGAGCATCACCCTTCCGTAATCTTCATCGATGGGATAATACCAAAATGGAATCCTTGTTCCCTCCATCTCGAAGTCGGCAATCGAACCGTCTTCCTTCTTAACGGGTAAAGTCACGGTACGAGCTCGCGATCCGTCCTCATCCCAAATCGGAAGGGTCTGGAACTTGTTTCCGTTCGCGTTCTCCATCTCCAGATGATACCAGTGCAACGCGCCACCCGGCGGCGGAATAGGGATGGTGATCTCGCGCGACAGAGAACTTGCACCCGAGTCCGTGTAGCAGAACTCCGCATTATCGCGACGAATGCCAGACCGAATCGAACCGGAGTTCTCGCCGCTCCATGTCTGTTTGATGTTCGCGGTGAAACGAGAATGTCCCGTACGAGACGGTTGATGCGTTCCCCCGACACCTATGCCGTCGAGTGTCCATTCGTTCTTTCCATTTACCCGAAGCGCGTTCTTCGTGGAACGCGCCCAAAACATCCGGTAACTGCGGATGGATCGATCAACGTCATCGGTCCATAGTTCATCGCGAAGTCGCGTCCCGCCCATCTGTACCGAAGTCGAGGCACAACACCACGTTCGCCCGCGAACTGCGTGGAGGGAATGGTGAAACGTTCAGCGCGGAAGGTGTTGAGATCCATCCGCTTCTCTGGAAAGGTGTACAACACCTTCCCCGACGTGTCGCAGATTTCAAGCGTGACAAGAACATCGGTTCCCTTCGCATCGAGCGGAAAACCAAGCACCTCAAAATCAAGCGATTGCCATCCGAGCAACACCATCGTGTAGTTGCAGACAACCAATTCCGGTTCTTTGCGACGTTGGAACTTACGACCTTTCCATTTCTCCAACGTCCATTCGAGATAACGTAACAGAAGATCCTCGCGCTCGTAACAAGGATAAATCGCTGAATTCTCGTACTGGTCCAGCAAGTTCGTAAGCAGGAGAGAGTCGGGATCACTCGAATAACAATCCGAAAGGTGATCGCGCCAGACCTGCGAGAGTGGCACCTCGTTACCCCCCATGTGGAAATGGTTGCAATAGACGAAATGCCCCTGTCCCTCGTTGATCTTCTGCGGAAAATCTTTCATCACCTTTTGGATCACAGGGAATGCAACACGGTAACCATTCCCGTAACTGGAGATGCCGTCCCAGTACGGAAGGCTCTCGCGTAACAGTTGTTCAAACCGTGCATCCTTCGCCTCGGTTCCCCCGCCTCCTCGTGCTGCCTGCACAACCAATTCGCCAATGTTCACCAGATAAATCATTCGACCGAACTCGGCATCCAGCGCGTCGAAAATTTCTCTCCACTCCGAAGGCTTGAACTTCGTTGGGTTATACACGACCATCACAGGATGTCCCCCCGCACGGCTCACTGCGGGATGGCTCTTGAGATCCTCACGGAAGGGTTCGAGCACCTTCTTCATCGAGGCAATCACGGATTCTTTATCCTTGGAATACATCCCAAAGAACATCCCGATCTGAACGGGCGGACGATTCGTTCCGGCCTGATCCAACAATACTCGCCAAACCCCGCTCCACGCCTGCGGCTCATTGATCTCCGGCACCAGCACATCGACTCCATACCGGGCGCAAAGTTCCATCGCCTGACGCCAGACTTGCGCGGAGGTTCCCGTATGGTGGATGTAGGAAACGTTCGGACCTCCCGCCCCATACACGGGATCTTTCTGCGGCGGCCACCACGGATTCAGCTGGATGCCAACACGCCCCTTGTAATCGCTCTTGTCGAATGGCGGACGGAAATCCTCAGCGGCGAAAACACTCCACGACGCCACAAGTGCCAGGAACAAAAACCATGTATTTCTCATACTTTCTTTTCCTCTCTAAGAATGACGAATGAAGAAAGACGAATGACGAATGAAGAACTGTGGTACTTTCTTTTTTTATTCTTCGTTTTTATCTCTTCATTCTTCTTTGCCGCCTCTAGCGACTTGCTTTTCAGCCTCTCAGCTTCTCAGCTGGCGGCGAAGCCGCCTTCATTCTTCTTTGCCGCCTCTAGCGACTTGCTTTTCAGCCTCTCAGCTTCTCAGCTGGCGGCGAAGCCGCCTTCATTCTTCTTTGCCGCCTCTGGCGACTTGCTTCTCAGCCTCTCAGCTTCCCCGCTTCTCAGCTGGCGGCGAAGCCGCCCAGCTTAACATGCCCAATCTTAATCGGTTTCCCCCGTCAACGAACGGCGCGTGTATCCGCACTTCTCCAGCACCTGATCGGTTGTGCGGAAATGGCATTTGGCGGCTGTCAGCAGGGCTTGCGGCCCTTTTTTTTGAATGAGGGTTTCCGCCGCTGACTGCACGGCTTGGGAACATCCCTTGGATAACGCTACGCCATGATCGGTCGAGAGTTTCTTGAGCGACATCAGGAACGAGGCGCGTGCGATAACTGACGCAGCTGCCACCGCAATGTCGGATTCAGCCTTATGGTGCTGTTCCAGTTGAATCCCCTTCCCGTTCTTCATGAGTGCCCGTTCGATCAGACTGGGATCGCCGAATTGGTCCGCAACGGCACGAGGGCAGCCTGGCACCTTCTCAAGCAGATTCTCGATACAACGCGCATGCGCCCATGCAAGCAGACGGTTCACGTTCTTCACCTTCGCATATAGCTCGTTGTACTTCTTGGGACCGATCGAGACGAGATCATACCGTTCCGTCCCCAAAATCTTTCGAGCCTTGGTGGCAACATCCAGACAGCTGGCATCCGTCATCAACTTGCAGTCCCGTACGCCGATCTCGCGCAATTGCTTCGCCAAATCCAAATCCGCATAGGCTGCGCACACGACCAGAGGACCGAAGAAATCGCCCTTTCCGCTCTCGTCGCTCCCCATGTGGGGCGTAACGGTTTCAGGATGCAGGACTTCCTCATACCCGACAACAGCCGCCTTCAAGACCAGCGGTTCCAGCGTGAAGAGGACGAATTCCTCCGCAGCCTTTCCCTGCACAAGGCATTTTCCACTGGTGTAGAGCGCAACCATGAAGTCTGTTCCAGTCACGGCAATCTGCGTGTACGGAACGTTGGGACGAACCTGATAGTTCCCCTTCGCAAGCAAGTCAGTCAGAACCTTCTGCTGCGAAGGGGTCAGGTTGAACGTGAAAGAAGTACGCTTCATAGTTGCTTGAAACGAATGAACCGGAAATACGGTGCGGATTTTCCATGCCGCCCCTGAAACCCGATCCGTCCGACAGTCGGAATCGTAGCCCACGGTGTACTGAGCCAGGATGGAATCTCCGAACCGTCCGGGTTCGTCTTCGCGTCCTTCCAGACAGAGAGGTCGGCATCAACCGTGATTTCTCCGTTACAGGCGACCTTGATACGCTTGCCAACAGCCCACACCGTCATGCGATTCCACTCACCAGCAGGCTTGACGTTGTTCACCTTCGGTGCCTGATGACCGTACAGTCCCGCATTCTTGTTTGTCGGCGCATCTTTCTGCCACTTCTCGGCATGATCGTCCAACAACTGGATTTCCACCGTGCCGGGAATCCAGTCCTTCGTGTCGTTGCAGTAGATGAGGCATCCGCTATTCGCTTCCGGCTCCAGCATATATTCGAAGTCCAGAATGAAATTCTGGTAAGCCTTCTTCGTCCAGATTGCGGAATCCTTGTTCGCGGTCAAATCACCTTTGTCGTTGATGAACCAGACTCCCTGCTCGAACTCGGCGTTCGAAAGGTCGAGATCGAACAACGACGCCCAGTTGCTGGAATCGGGATGAACAACCGTGCGTGCTGGCTCCGCACGCACGACTGGAGCCGTGTTCTCTTCAGCGGGCTTCTCTTCACCCGTGACTACAGGCTCTTGCGAGACGCACCCTGTTAGACACGCCGCAATCGCAACACAACTTGTCCAAAACAGTGTTTTCATTTGCCGTCCCCTTTCCCGTTATTTCCAGAACTGCAACGTGGAGTACCAAGATTTCGGCGAGAGCTTCGCCGTCCAACCGCCACCGGGCATCAGCTCGATCTCAATCGGCTCACCGGCTTTGACCGTGGCAAAGCTGTGGGTGTAGTCCGTCGCATCGCGATCGGCATTGATACCGTCGGCAAAGATCTCCGCGCGATATTCGCCATTCAGGAAATCGGTGGAAAGTTGCAGCTTGCGCTTGTTCCAATTCCCGATCGCGGAAACGTACCAGACATCGCCCTTACGACGCGCAATCGCCGCATACTTGCCGGGTTCGCCAGCCAAACCAACCGTCTCGTCCCATACAGTCGGCACCTTAGACATGAAATCCATGCATTCTTTATTCTGGAGATATTGTGACGGCGAATCGCAGAGCATCTGCAACGGTGCCTCGAAGATCGACATCAACGCCATCTGGTGGCAACGCGTTCCCTGCGAGGTCGGCTTCGCGCCGCAAGGATGGAATTCCGACTTCGTCTGGTTGATCATCGCACCGGGCGTGTAATCCAACGGTCCAGCGACCATGCGCGTGAAGACGATCAGGCAATCGTTCTCTGGGAAATCGACATCCTTCTCCCATTTCAGTTGTTCGAGTCCGTGAACGCCTTCGTAGTTGATAACATTGGGATAGGTTCGGGAGAGTCCCGTCGGCTTGTACATCCCGTGGTAATCCACCAGTGCGTGGTATTTCGCGGCGATCCCGGCGGTCTTCGTCAGGAAGTTCACGACATCGGCGTCATCGCGATCCATGAAGTCAATCTTGAATCCGGCCACGCCCATCTCGGCGTACTTCTTAATCACCTCTTCCTCGCGGTCCTTCAACTGCGACCAAGCCGCCCAAAGAATAATCCCGACGTTCCGCTCCTTACCGTAATCAATCAACGCCTGAACATCGACATCCGGATTGATTTCCATGATCTTCAGCTTGACCGACCAGCCCTCATCGAAAATCACATACTCGATTCCGTACTTGGAGGCGACGTCGATGTAGTACTTGTACGTCTCCGTGTTGATTCCCGCACGGAAATTCACGTGCGACAGATTCCAGTTGTTCCACCAATCCCACTCGACCTTCCCGGGCTTGATCCACGAGGTGTCGCCGAGCTGGTTCGGCTTCGCCAACGCATAGACGAGATCGCTCTCCACGAGTTTCGCCACATTGTCCGCCAGAATGAAAATGCGCCAGGGATAGGTGCGGTTTCCGGTTGTCTCAACGATATACCCTTCGCGATCCTTGACGCGGCGCTGGCGTTCGCCGACCTCAATCTTGCCCATCACCGGATATTTCGCGAACGAGGCGGTCAGCTTGGCTGCATCCGCCGCCTTACGCACGAAGTTCAGTCCCGCGTAGTCAAGCAAATCAGACTCGGTCACCACCGTCGCCCCGCCGTCCGGATTGGTCAGCAACAAAGGCAGATAAACCGCGCTCTTCGTCGAATCGTTGATCGCGGAGACCTTCGTCTGAACATACTTGGATTCCCAACTGCTCTGAAGCCCCGTACCGGCATACCCGACGAATGCGTTCTGGTCCGGTCCCGTGAATGCCAATCCCACCGTCTCGTCTAGCACCTTCACTCTGCCGTCGCCCAACGTGGTCTCAAAGCGGTAAGCTACACCGTCATTCGCCGCATGGAGCGTGACGCTGTACCCGCCGTCAAACGAGACCGTGATCCGCTTGGCGACATTACGAATAGCAGCCTTTTTGAAAATCGGCGTCTGAATCGTCTCGTCGAACTGATCGTCCCGTTGAGCGATCTTCTTTGGACGAATACCGAAAGTGGACTTGCCTTCCAGTGTCAGACCAATCACCGACGGCGCGATGCGTTGCTTTCCGTCGCGCAACACTTCCACCGTCAAGGCATCCCCGTCCTTCAGTCGAATCTCGTTCTTGCCGTCCGGCGATTTCACACTCCAAGTCTCGGCATGTACGCACAAAACAGCGCAAGCCACCAACGAAATACCAATCAGTTTTTTCATCTGTTCTCCTTGTGTTACGAAACGTCCCGGCGCACGCGGTCTCGCGACGCACCCCAAATTGTCATTCCAGATTCTCTGGAGGAATCACCTGCTGTTGCTGCAACTGTTGCGCCTCTTCCTGCGCACGGGTCTCTTCTTCCTCTTGCCGCTGCTTCTCCAGCTCCTGCTGGGTGGCCTCTCGAACGAGCTTCAGCAAGTTCTCTTTCTGCGCCTTTTCCTTGGCAATCTCAACCGCAGCTTCCTTCTCGCGACGCGCCGCCAAACGAGCCTTGTACGAGGATGCCGCCGGCTGAATCGGTTCCTGCGGTTGCGCTGTCGTCGTCCGCGGAATCAGGCTCGACACGGTCAACTTGGTTCTCTCACTCGGAGAAGACTGCACGGAAACCGGCTTCGGTGCACTCGCCGTCGCCGAAGCCACCTGATTCGTCATCTCGGCACCTTTCGATCCGGCTGGCGTGTCAATCAACCCCTCGCCCAACTTGACCGTGATCATCACCTCGTCTCGAACGAGCTGTGCCCATTCCTTGTCGTAATCGGCGTCTAAGACCTTCCAGCCTTTACGCCCCTCGCCCACAGCCATGTAATAATTGACAGGGGGATTCTCGGAACTGTCCGTGAAGCCGACCATCACATCACCGCCGGGTGCGATATTCACACACGACATCTTGATCGTCTTCGCCAGCTCCTGCTGTTCCTTGCGAATCTCCTCCGCAGTCTGGATCACCACGGGATCAGGCTCATTGTCAGGCGGCGGTTCTCCGTCTTCCGTGAAATTCGCGGGCAACGGACCGAAAGGCAAGCGTTCCATGATCGACTGATAACGCTCGATCGGATACGGCTTATAGTTCGTTTGTACGGCTGACGAAACGAACGCCAGTCCAAACACGATCGCAATAGTTAGATTGGCAAAATTCATGTAATCAGCGTACCAAAAAAAACACCCCTGTGCAAGCACGAAGGAAAACAATGAATATCAGTATCATTTTTCTCATTGTTTTTGCTGGACGAGGTGCCAAAATTTTGCTATATTACGTTTTGTCTTTTCGACACCATCCAAGCCAGAGTGGCGAAATGGCAGACGCAGCAGACTCAAAATCTGCCGACCGCAAGGTTGTGTGGGTTCGACTCCCACCTCTGGCACCAACTCTTTCCACGTCCTACTGCTTGTAGCGAAATGAAATGTCAAAAGTGCAATGCCGAATTTGACTTACGCAAACTCAAGAAAGCAAAAGGACAGTGCCCACACTGTGGCGACGAGATCCCCGTCACGGAATATTGTCCCGCGATTCCCGAAACCCGCTGGTGGCGTTTGTATTCGGCTGCTCCCGTAAGCATCAAGGTTGCCGCGATGATCTGCGGAGTTGTTTTTATTTCCTGTCTCCTACTTACGTTTGCGAATATTGCATTTTTTGTTTTTTCCAATGATCCTGCCAATTATGGTGAAATAACGATTTTGCCTCTAGCTCTATTTCTGACAGGATATTTACTGCATGGCGTTGTGAAGGGACATATATTCCTTCCCACGATCTTGTTCGTGATCGGTGAAGTCCTCGCGCTTATTGATTTTTTTCACAATTTGGAAAGCACCAAAAACTTATTCATTGCCGGCATATTTATACTCTTGCTGATTCCGTATGTGCTTCCCTCTTCCCTCAACTGGTCACGCATTCGCCGAGGCGAAATGCTCGCGTACAAAATCGTGCGAGACAACAAAAAGGAGGTCGATTCACTTCCCTTAACAAAATACCCACTCGATGCGGTTTCGATATTCTGCTATCTTCTGGTTATCGCATGGTGGGTATGTGTATTGGGCTGTTGAAAGTGGGTTCGTTATGAATGCTTGTGATTTTACTTCACTCGGTGCCATGCTTGGACTGGCGGTTGCGATTATCCTGATTTTCAAGCGGGCACATCCCGCCTACAGTCTGATTCTGGGGGCACTCGCGGGCGGACTACTCGGAGGAGGAGGTTTGGCGAACACCGTGAGCACGATGGTTCGCGGAGCACAGGACATGATGCCGACCGTCCTGCGTATTCTGACATCGGGAATTCTTGCCGGCGCACTGATCCAAAGCGGAGCTGCACAAAAAATCGCCCAAACAATCGTGGAGAAGTTGGGTGAGAGAATGGCACTCGGAGCCATCGCGCTTGCGACCATGATCATTTGCGCAGCAGGTGTCTTCATCGACATTTCGGTCATCACGGTCGCACCGATCGCACTGGCAATCGGAAAGAAGGCGCACCTCTCCACGGAGAGTCTGTTGCTCGCGATGATCGGCGGCGGGAAAGCAGGAAATATCATTTCGCCCAACCCGAACACAATCGCGACGGCAGAAGCGTTCCATGTGGACCTAACCTCCCTGATGTTAAAGAATTTCATTCCCGCGCTTCTCGCAGTCGCGGTCACGATCCTCCTTGCCTCGTTTCTCGCACGAAAAATGAGATCCGATGCGGATACCGAAACGCGGCAGAACGATCCACAAATGGAGGGAACAGTAATACCCGAACAAAAGAAAAACACGCCTGGATTCTTCCTCGCCATCCTCGGTCCGCTTGTCGTCATCGCCTTGCTTGCCTTGCGACCGCTCATGGGAATCACGATCGACCCATTGATTGCCCTTCCCGTTGGAGGAATCGTCTGCGTGTTCGCCACGCGGAACATCCGCAACACATTCGCGTTCGCGGAATTCGGTCTGTCGAAGGTCGCCGGCGTTTCCATCCTCCTGATCAGCACCGGCACGATCGCGGGAATCATCAAAGCATCGTCACTGCAACACGAACTGATCACCCTGCTGAACATCCTCCACATGCCCGCTTTCGTTTTGGCACCGTTGACAGGCATCTTCCTTGCGGGTGCTACCGCCTCCACGACAGCGGGCGCCACCATCGCCTCGCAGACCTTCTCCCCCATTCTCACCGAAGCCGGGATTCCGCCACTGGGCGCAGGCGCAATGATCCATGCGGGCGCAACTGTCATCGATTCCCTTCCACATGGCTCCTTCTTCCATGCAACAGGGGGCTCCGTTTTCCTAAGTATCCGACAACGGATGAAACTGATCCCATATGAAATCGCCATCGGCCTAACCAGTACCCTTATCGCCACCGGTCTCTATCTGCTGGGTAGTTAGGTGGTTGGGTAGTCGGGTGGTTGGGTAGTCGGGTAAACGGCTCTCTTGCCTATAACTTCGTAGGGCGGCGAGGCCGCCCAGCTGAGAAGCGGGGAAGCTGAGAGGCTGAGAAGTAAGCAACCAGAGGTTGCAGTGACGGATGGGAGGGACGCGCTCCGTCGCGTCCGAT
>JAFYDR010000306.1 GCA_017544725.1 Kiritimatiellia bacterium | reverse complement strand
GCATCGTCGTTACGCAATCGGACGCGACGGAGCGCGTCCCTCCCATCCGTCACTGCAACCTCTGGTTGCTTACTTCTCAGCCTCTCAGCTTCCCCGCTTCTCAGCTGGGCGGCCTCGCCGCCCTACGAAGTTATAGGCAAGGAGAAGGGATACGCGGACCAGTTGGGTCGCGCACCTCAGGTGTTGTTTTTAGGTTGTTCTTGTTGTTTCCCCAATCCTCTCGAACGCATGAGATGGGGGAATTACAGAGATGCGCCCCCTAAACGACGAGCTTTGCTTTTTGGTTGGAGTTTGCTAAAATAGCGGGCGTGTTTGGTGCACTGTCTAGAAAAGGAGAAATATGCAAGTTCCGTTCAGAGTTGATTTGTCGAAGGAAATCGCGGTCGTCACCGGTGGCGGCGGCGTGTTGTGCGGTATGATGTCGAAAGCGCTTGCCGAATGCGGTGCGGCGGTCGCGGTTGCGGATCTCAAGTTGGATGCCGCCCAAAAGGTGGCGGATGAGATCACGGCTTCGGGCGGACGCGCGATTGCCGTGGCGTGTAACGCACTTGACCGTGAAAGTCTGGAAGAAGCGGAAAAGGAAATCGAGGAGAAGTTGGGTGCTCCGACAATCCTAATCAATGGAGCGGGTGGGAACAGCCCGAAAGGGACGACTTCGATGGAGGAGTTCTCGAAGGAGGATCTGCTGAATCCGGAAACCGGCAAGCTCTCGTTCTACGACCTCGATCCGAAAGGCATTCAGTTTGTCTTTGATTTGAATGTAATTGCGGCCCTGCTGTCCACGCAGGTATTCACCAAAAAGATGGCGATAGCGGGTAGGGGCGTGATTCTCAATGTCTCCTCGATGAACGCCTATCGTCCGCTTACGAAGATTCCTGCGTACAGTGCGGCGAAGGCTGCGGTCAGCAACTTTACGCAATGGCTTGCCGTTCATTTCGCGAAAGCGGGCATCCGTGTCAACGCGATTGCCCCGGGATTTTTCCTGACCAACCAGAACCGGAATCTGTTGTTGAATCCGGACGGTTCTCCCACGCCTCGGTCTGCGAAGATTATCCGCAATACACCGATGGGGCACTACGGGAAACCGGAGGATCTGCTCGGTGCTTTGCTTTGGCTGGTCAGCAATGAGGCTTCCTCGTTCGTGACGGGTATTGTCGTTCCGATCGACGGAGGATTTTCCGCCTATTCTGGCGTGTAACAAAAGAAAGGGAATCACATGAAAAAGATGCTCAGTTGTTTCTGTGCGGTATCCGCATCAGTCATGTTTGCGTTCGCCGAAACGGACGCGGAGGGATTCGTCTCTCTGTTCAATGGGAAGGATCTGACCGGATGGGTTGGTAACGGACCGATCGGCGATTCGTACAAGGTCGCAGAGGACGGAACGCTCTATTGCGACCCGAAGGGGAAGGGGAGCGGCAAGCTTCTGACGGAGAAGGAATACGAGAACTTTGTCCTCCGTTTCGAGTTCCAGTTGACTGAGAACGCGAACAACGGTTTGGGAATCCGTTGCCCGATCGACGGAGATGCCGCCTACAACGGCATGGAGTTGCAGATTCTGGACAATACGGGATCCAACTACACGAAACTGCACGAGTACCAGTACCACGGCTCGATTTACGGCGTGGTTCCTGCCCGCCGCAATTTCCTGAAACCCGTTGGCGAGTGGAATTTCCAGGAAGTCCGTGCGGTCGGTTCCCGTATCACGGTTATGCTGAACGGAGCGATCATCGTGGATGCGGACATCGGTGGTATCACCAAGACGATGGATGGGCGTGATCATCCAGGACTACACAATGCCAAGGGACACATCGGCTGGTTGGGTCATGGTTACAAGGTCAGCTGGCGTAACATCCGTATCAAGGAGGTTCCCGCCAACTACACGCTGACTGGTCCGCAGGACAACCATGCGCCGGAAGGGTTTACCTGCCTCTTCAACGGGAAGGATCTGACGAACTGGAAGGGTGTGACTCGTCTGGAACGTTTTGACAATCCCTTTGTCCGTCAGGCGGCAACTCCCGAGAAACGTGCTGAAATCCAGAAGCAGGCAGATTCGTTGTTGCCCGGACACTGGTCGGTTCGTGAGGGAATCCTTCGCTTCGAGGACTGGGACAAGAAGGGATATAGCCTTGCCACGGTCAAGGATTACAAGGATTTCGAGATCCTCGTCGATTGGCGCATCCTCTCCGTGCGCGGCGACAGTGGACTCTACCTCCGTGGTTGCCCACAGGTACAGATCTGGGATGCGCACAACCAGTGGCACATCGGTTCCGGTGGATTGTACAACAACAAGAAGCCGGAGAATCCGAGCAATGCCCTGTTGATCGCCGATAATCTGGTCGGCAGCTGGAATCATTTCCGGATCAAGATGGTGGGCGAGAAGGTCTCTGTCTGGCTGAACGATAAGCTGGTCGTCGATAACGTGACCTTGGAGAACTACTGGGATCGTAGCAAGCCGGTACCGCCCATCGAACAGATCGAGCTGCAGTGCCACGGCGATCCGCTGGAGTTCAAGAACATCTACATCCGCGAACTGTAACAAGCAATCGTTGGTTTTGGAGGCGACGGCGGTTAAACGCCGTCGCCATTTTTTGTACTTAGGAGATAGAAACGATGGAAAGGATATGGGGCGTATCTGCGTTTTCGCCATCAGTTCAGCCATCGCGTGAAAACAACAGAGACAACGTACATAACAACTTGTCTTTAGAGCGCGGGCTAACTCGCCCGCGCCTCAATACTCGATCCCACAAAGGCAACGAGGACGTTACCCCTGGCGTAACCGCCAGCTGAGATACGAGCCGCTGAAGGCGGCAATGAAAAATGAAGAAATATGAATAAAGAACGAAGGTGGCATGTCGCGTGTCATCAGTAACTGTGAAATTTTTCTCGTCACTCTTCACTGCACGCAACGCCTCAGCTTGACACGCCTACCCAGCTTAACACGCTTATCCCACTGGGCGGCTTTGCCGCCCATTGTCAGTTCTGTTCGCGGGCATAGTATGCCCGCGTTTTTGCGCTAGTACACGTAAAGACGAATCGAATCGGGTGCGAGCAATCCGTCGGTCTTTTCGGAGCCTGGAGCGAATACACCCTTGGGCTTTCCTAGACCGTCGATCTCCACGGCAAGAGGTTTCTCCGAAATGTTCCACACGCTGACTGCGCTTGTGCCATTATCCGCAACAAACCGCTTCGCCACCAGCCCATTTCCGGAGCAGGTGAATCCATCGTCATCCACAAACTTGCCGCGCATCAAATACTTTGCGTGGGTCTTCTGAAATTCGCACACATCCTTCAGGTAGGCGTTCGCTACGGGTTGGGGAGTCCTTTGCATTTCAGGGATGTCTGGTACGTTTTTGACTGTACCGTAGTCTTCACGCGTCGGTACCTTGTTGTCGAGGACATAGTGGCGGTCTTGCATATAGCGGATTTCGATCTCATGGCGGAGACCGAAAACGGCTACGTAGTTCGCGAGTGTGCGCGGTACCATTGGTGTCGCGAAGCGTGATGTCATCACCGGTTCCGGGAAGGTGTAACGGAAAAGTTCGGGGAAGGAATCGGATTTGGATGGCTCGGCGGCCGCACGGGTGCGGACAGAGAGCGCGTCGTTCTTGAAAGCACCGGGTGTCCATGAGTGATAGAACCCAATGGAATCAAGAATCGAGTCGTGCAAGCCCTCCGTAAAGACTGAGAATGACGGGTGATCCTTGCGGATACCGTCGGTTATCCGACGTAGGAACGCGGGACGTTCCTCGGCGTAGGAGTGCCACGGCGTCGGATGTCCATGTCCTTTTCCCCAGCACTCGAATGGACACATCACGCCCTGCTGGTCGTACAAGATCGCATCAGCCCCGAATCCGACGGCTTGTCTGGCGAGTGCCGACATGCGGTCGGACCACGCCTTGCCGTAGAGGCAGCCGAGCGCGAACTGGTAAACGGGAATGTCCTTGTACTTGTGATAGGTCTGCACAAGGAATGAGCCGTCACGTTTCGTTAATGCGATGTGCTTGCCGTACTCATCCCAGAATTTCGTTGCGCCGATCTGCTGGAGCTGGCCGTTCGCGTAGATGCAGACGCGGAGTCCGCGCCGATGGGCTTCTGCGATACCTGCCTTCAGAGCCTCTACTCCGCCCATCTTTGGGTCGGGGTCATAGTCGGGATAGAGGTGGTCGTGTCCGCCGACAGTCCAACCGAACAGCCCGATGCAGTTGAGTCCGTTGCGTTGCGCGACGTCGCAGAGTTTCGGGATGTCCGTGTAGGGCCACATCAGTTCCTCGTTCTGTTGCTTCATGATGACGAGCAACCAGCCCGTGAGGTCATGCGTCCAATCCGGCGCGGCAGACAAGACTGCGGGATGTGTGGAGTCGTACCACGAGCGATAACGCTTCGCTGCGTTATGCCAGTCTCCTGCCGGCACCTTCTCGAACACGGTTTCAGGCAACACCCAACGTTCGCCTGTACGCACGGATGGCAAATGGCGGAAGCGGATGTCCGTATTCTGCTCGTGGTAATACCAGCGCAGACCGATGGACTTTGCACAGGAATTGGTGTCGTGTACGGCGGCATAGTAGGTGCCGTTACCCGTATCAATTGCAGTCCAAGGCATCGTGAGATTGCGGGATGGGTAGAGCCCCGTCTCAAAGATCATGTAGTGTCCTCCGCCAGACCAAGGGGTTGCGTCCTTCGTGCTCGACGGGAAGTTCCGGATGCGTTGCCCGAATCCGACAGGCAAGTAGAAGGACGCTTTCGTGGGGTCTATGCGCACCTTGTCGAGTTTGGGTCCATTAAATGCCGCAACACGCGAGTCTTTCTCGTTGTTCTCTACCGTACCGGTATATATTTTGCCAGTAGGTGT
>JAFYDR010000305.1 GCA_017544725.1 Kiritimatiellia bacterium | reverse complement strand
GCGAGAAAGTTTTTGCCGCATTGTCAACTGCCCAAAGTAGAAGACCGTTTTTTGTACAAAACTCACTCGACAGGGAAATGGGCGAGTGCTATACTCGCGCCCTTTTACACAAGTGAGGGGAATGAGTATGAAATCGATTGTCGGCGTGGGTGTTGGTTTGGTTGCCTTTTGCGTTCCGTTTTTCGGGGTGGCAGCTTCCTATCAGCCTAAAGTTACCGCAACGCTCCAAACACCGGTCAATGTCTATTCCGGCGAGACGTTCACAGCTCGGCTGGACTTTCAGAATACGCGACAGTCTAATCCCTGCCCCGCACCGATTTTCGAGGTCGTTTCGACGGGACAGGTCTTCACCGTGTCGGGGAATGTTTATACTAATCGGGTTTGGTTGCTCGGTTTGTCTTCGGTTAACCCGTATGCACCTGGAACGTTGAAGGCGAAGGAGTCCGGTTCCGTCGAATTCTCTGTGACTGCGGGTGTTTCCGGAGACGTGAACTGGAATGTGATTTTCAGCGAGGCGGGACAACCGGGTACGGATGCTGAATTCCCGCTTGACGCGTTATTCGATCCCGGATGGTTGCAGAGTCATGCAACTGGTGACGATACGCTTGTTGCCTATCTCCAAACGAATATCGGAACAACGTGGGAACAGTTCTACTCGAAATTCGCGACCTATCTTTCGAGCGGTGATCAGCCTTTGTACGCCGATTTCTGGAAGACTGCCACGTCCTTCGCGCAACAGGTGTACTACGCATATTCGGGACGGACGGTTGCCTCCGCGACTGCCCAACTTTCATCCGTCGCAACTATCAAACCGAAGCTTACGGCGAGCTGTTCCCATCGTGGATCGAGTTACAAAATTGATGATGCGACAGGGGACAGTTACGATGGAACAATCTGGTGGCTTTGCCCCGAGTGCGGGAAGTGGCGTCTGATGGTGAAGGGGGCGTTTCAATCAAGCCCGGATATTTTCGAGTCGCTTGCCTCCGAAGGTCCCATTTTTGTGTTGGTTCACGATGTCGGGGACAAGCGGTTGGATCGGGGTGACATCCTGCCGTTGGCGCAAGCGTTGCAATCGAAGGGCATGGTGTTGGGCGTCAACTGGTATTACAGCGCGAATTCACGTGCCACCCCATACAAGGGTTTCCAACATGTGGTCCAGACGATTGCGCGTCATCTCCAGTTGCTGAACGCGGATCCAGCGCGCATCACGATGATCGGTGTCGGCATGGGGGCGCACCTCGCAGGAAGTGCAATCACACAGTACACATTGGATTCTGTATCATCGCCATTGGCGTTTGTTCCGTTTGCTCGGTTTGTCGCCATCGATCCCTACACGATGGACAAGGGCGATATACAGGAGGAAGTCGATTCCGAACTTCTCGAGATGAGTTCCGTCATTTTTACGACGAACTGGATCCACTCGATTTCCTCGGCAAGGTGTACCCGTTCCGAACTGTACAAATCTAGCTGGAATCGGTCGTTGACGAAACGTTCCCAGCTCTTCGCTGATTTCAATTTCGCGGTGCGTCCCAATGCGTCGTTTTACCCTGTGAAGATTGGCGACGAAAAGTCGCGTGTTCTGTCTCTGCTCGGCTGGTTCATCGCCACCGTCGGGGATTCGGAAGGATATGCTGGACTCGGGTACAATTTCGAAGGAACCAATACTTGGACTGCATGGGCAGGTGGGGACGAAGCGGTTGGCACACCTCAGCCTGCACAGTTCGCAGGGGTGATCAACAGTAACCGTGTCGAGCTTCTCGAACCGTTGCGTGGTGGACTTTCACCGTGGCGTTATGCCGAGACCATGTTGGGCGGAGATTCGGTTGCGGATGACGCCGACGCCTTTGCGGAATTGCTCCAGAGATTTGCAGGTGCTTCGGAATATTCGCTCGTGGATGCCGGGTTGCCCGCCTCGTTGAATTCCGGCGTGACATTTTCTGTGATGGTCAGTAATCGCGCCGACAATTTGTCCGTTCCTTTTACCGACTTGTCTCGTTTTCGTAACCAGTCGTTCTGTCCGTGGTTCAAGGGGTTGTCGGTCTGCGCATGGTTGGTGAATTTACCGAAGTTGAGGTTGCGAGTAGGTGCCGACACGCTGAGCGCGGTTCTCGGATCGGATGAGGCTGGAGCCGAACTGGCACTGCTGTTGCGGAGACTGAACGATGATTCCCTGATTTGCAAAATCGGACGAACTCCGAAATCCGGATTCTCGAATTTCGTTCTGCCTCAGACCTCGCAGATGGCGGCGATTCAAGGTAAGGTCCGTTCGGATTGTTTCGGTGCTGATGAATCATTGTCATCGACTTCGGAACTTCTCTTGTTGGTAGCTGGCGGTGTCGATGCGGATTCGCTCCTTCCCCTTCCATTCGGTGGGGAACTCTATGAGACCAACGGTTATGCACTCCGTCGGGTGATCGTCTCCCCGGCGGCGTTTTTCGCGACGGTTCTAATCGACGGCAAGGAAGTGGTGAACGGAGACGAGATTGTCATCACGGCTGGTGAAGACGGCGATTGGAGCAAGGAACTGAACGGACCGCAGCAAGAGGATGTGAATGGTGGTGTGTTGACGTACACTTATACGGTGACGCCGACGCTCTCCACTGCGAATACCGGTTCGGTGACGCCGACTTCAGCGACTGGCGCGATCCTGTGCGGAACCTTGGCGGATGGGACAAAGGAAGAACGGTACACGATTACCGTGACGGTAAAGAATCCAGACGGGGGAAGTGACACGACAACGTTCACTGCCGTTGTTCAACGTTGCCTGCCGACGTCGGGCGGTGTCTCGCTTGATACATCTGAAACAGATGTTTCTGGAGAGTTGACGGCTTTCATCGAGATGCTCGATCCGCAAACACCAAAGATTACTTGGGAGGCGAACCTTCCAAACCGAATCTACACGGTACAGGGAAAGACAAAGCTGACCGATCCAGACTGGGTTTCGCCAACCAATTCCACGCACCGGTTTTTCCGTGTCATCGCCACGCCTGCTCCCCTTACCAACCGATAACGAGGAGGTGGGAAACGCGTCAGCCAGTTAGGCATGATAAGCTGGTGAAGCGTGTTAAGCTAGGCAACGAGGACGTTGCCCCTCCCGCTTTCATTCGTCATTTTTCATTCTTCATTCCGAGCGAAGCTAGGCAACGAGAACGTTTCCCATCCGCATTCTCTGCGGCCTCATGCGAACCTCCACGTCTCCGCGTGAAATTTCTCTCTTCACTCGTCACCGCCGCCTCAAGCGGCCCGAAGTTATAGGCAGCGAATTCGATGTTTTGCGGTACGGTCGTAAACCAATCGCTAGCTGTCGGTCGCAATCAAATGCCGCCGATTGGACGGGGACAGAGAAAAAAATTTCAAGGTCTGAAAGACCGGTTTGAACGGTCATTTCTTGCACGATCGCGACCTTGGAAACGATGCGGAAAACCCTGAAAAATGGGGGTGAGACATATTTTTCCGCAGAAAAAAATTGACCTGTACGGTCGTTCTGCTAAAATTATTTTGTCGGGAGCGTGACAAACTTCCATATTGACAAAAATCAAAAAAATGTCATTATGGATTCCGACTTTCCGACCGAAAGGAATTTCAATGTTTGTTCATATTGCAGGAACTGGGTCGTATCTGCCCAAGCGGATTGTGACGAATGACGAGATCGCGCAATCGTTGGATACGAGTGACGAGTGGATTTTTTCCCACACGGGAATCCACGCGCGTCATATCGCGTCCGACGATGAACAGACCTCCACGATGGCTTACGAGGCCGCCGTGAAGGCACTGGAACGCGCGAGCGTGAAGCCGGAAGAGCTGGGTG
The DNA here is from genome assembly GCA_017544725.1 of Kiritimatiellia bacterium. Taxonomy (GTDB): domain Bacteria; phylum Verrucomicrobiota; class Kiritimatiellia; order RFP12; family UBA1067; genus RGIG8368. The sequence continues at coordinate 29,123 of JAFYDR010000305.1, read as the reverse complement.
CGATTATCGTTGCCAGTTCCACCGGTGATTATTACGGTTATCCGTCCGTCGCCTGCCTGTTGCAGGGAAGGCTCGGTTGCAAGCGTGTCGGCGCGTTTGACGTGCAGGCCGCCTGTTCCGGTTTCCTGTATTCGCTGCGGATCGCCTACGGGCTGATGCAGACGGATCCTCGCCCGGTTCTCGTGGTCGGCGCGGAAACCATGACAAGGACTTTGGATTGGAAAGATCGCAACGTGTGCATCCTCTTCGGGGACGGGGCGGGCGCCGCGGTGTTGAAGGCCGATGACCAGCCAGGCGGTATCTTGGAGATGATCATCGGTGCGGACGGGACGGCGAACCCGCCGGTGTTGCAGCACACGGGCGGGACGCTGATCGTTCCGGGAGACCCACCGGAAGGCAAGCTCCGTATGAATGGGCGTGCCGTGTTCAATTTTGCGGTGAAGGTTTTCGATGAGATGATCGGGGAGATGCTTTCCCGTTCGGGCAAGACGTACGACGACCTGAAGCTCGTCGTCTCGCATCAGGCGAACGCCCGCATCATAGAGGCGGTTGCCCGGCGCGTGGGTCAACCTATGGGGAAATTTTTCCTGAACATCGAAAATGTCGGGAACACATCCGCAGCGTCGGTGCCGATCGCACTGGACGAGGCTGTGCAGCGTGGCGCGATCCAGAAGGGCGACTTGATCGCCTCGGTCGCCTTCGGTGCGGGGCTCGCCTACGCGGGGGCATTGATCAGATGGTAATGAAGGAGAATGAGATGAAGGTAGTAGTCACTGGACTGGGCGTGATTTCACCGGTCGGCAATTCCGTTGCTGAAGCGTGGGAAAACATCCGAAACGGGGTCAGCGGAATCGGCCCGATCACGAAGTTCGACGCCAGTCGCGTCGATTCGAAGGTCGCCGGCGAGGTGAAGAACTTCGACATCAAGAACTATGTCGATTTCAAGACCTCCAAGCGCATGGCGCTCTTCACCCAATATGCGGTTGCAGCCTCGATGGACGCATGGAAGGACGCGGGACTGGACACCTGCGAAACGTTGAACAAAGATCGCGTGAGCGTCATGCTCGGTTGCGGAATCGGTGGACGCGAAGTGGATCAGGAGGGATATTTCACCCTCTTTGAAAAAGGTCCCGCGAGACTTTCCCCCATGCTGATTCCCAAACTGATCGCGAACGAGGCTGCTGGAAATGTCTCGATTTTGCTGGGGACCAAGGGCCCCTCCCACACGCTGGCGACCGCTTGCGCGTCGGGTACGGATGCTCTCGGCCACGCGCTTGATATGATCCGTTCCGGACGTTCGGATGTGGTTGTCTCAGGCGGCACGGAAGCGACGATTACCGAATACTGCATTGCGGGTTTCTGTTCCATGAAGGCGTTGAGCCACAGCTACAACGATACGCCGCAGACTGCTTGCCGTCCGTTCGACGCAACGCGCGATGGGTTCATCATGGGCGAAGGCGCGGCGATCCTGATTCTGGAGTCCGAGGAACACGCCAAGGCTCGCGGCGCGAAGATTTACGCCGAGTTCGCTGGCTACGGTAGCACGAGTGATGCCCATCACCTCACCGCTCCCGATCCGTCGGCTGCCGGTGCGATCAAGGCTGTCTCGCTTGCCCTCGCGGATGCGGGCGTGAAGCCTGAAGAGGTGGACTATGTGAATGCGCATGGTACCTCCACCAAACTCAACGATGCGATGGAGACCACCTGCATGAAGGGTGTCTTCGGAGAGCACGCGCGGAAGTTGCGGATGTCCTCCACCAAGAGCATGACCGGACACATGCTCGGTGCGGCCGGCGCGATCGAGGCCGTCTTCAGCACGCTCGCTGTACATGACGACTTCTATCCGCCTACCATCAACTACGTCAACCCCGATCCGGAATGCGATCTCGACATCGTGCCGAACAAGGGCGTTGCCGCGCCGCTGAACGTGGCGATCTCGACCTCTCTGGGATTCGGCGGACATAACGGGTGTGTCGTGTTCAAGAAGTATCAGTAAACGGATGGTGAAAAATGAGTGAATTGAATGGCGTTGAAACCCCGATTGAACAGCTGCTTCCCCACAGACCGCCCTTCTTGTTTGTCGAGAAGTTGATCCGTGCGGATGAGGAAGGAACGGAAGGCGTGTACACGTACACGCCCGACACTTGGTTTTTCAAAGGACACTTCCCCACGTATCCGGTGGTGCCAGGTGTGATCCTCGTCGAGACGATGGCCCAGTGTGGCGGCGCGGGATTGGTCGCCACCGGCAAGGTGCAACAGGGAGAGCTCTTCTTGTTGATCGGCGTTGACAAGGCGAAGTTCCGGCGGCAGGTTCGCCCCGGCGATACCGTGCGGCTCGTCATCACGAACGACAAGGTGACCTCACGTGTCGCAAAGCTGAGCGGCAAGTGCTACGTGGGCGAGGATTTGGCCGCGGAGGCCGAGTTCAGCTGCATGCTGGTTCCGAAAGAGAAGGTGGGAATCTAAGATGAGCGACTTGTGTCCTTGTGGCAGCGGTCTGGTTTACGAGACTTGTTGCGAACCGTTCCTCTCCGGAAAAGAGAAACCGAAAACGGCGGCGGACTTGATGCGTTCGCGGTACAGCGCGTACGCGCTCGGCGCGATCGATTACCTCTATCGGACTTCCGGCGCGAAGGTCCAGAAGGAGTTCAATGCGGAGGAAAGCCGGAAGTGGGCGGAATCCGCCAAATGGTCGGGAATCGAGGTGCTCAACATCACGGAGGGCGGCGAGAACGACGAGCGCGGTTCCGTTGAGTTCGTGGCGCACTACGAGGTGAACGGAACGAACTTCAACCACCACGAGCTTTCCTTCTTTGAGAAGCAGAACGGGGAATGGCGGTTCATTGACGGCAAAATCTTTGGACCGAAACCGATTCACCGCGAAGCGCCCAAAGTCGGGCGCAACGATCCGTGCCCCTGCGGAAGCGGGAAGAAATACAAGAAATGTTGTGGACAGGGCAAGGTCTAAAGCCATGCCGAATCGTGCGTTTCTTTTCGATCTCGACGGCACGTTGATCGACACGGAGCAAACTTGGGCAGTCGCGATTCGCCAGTATCTGGCGGATCGCGGCTTTTCTGTTTCTACGGAGGAAATCCTCCGACTCGTCTTCGGTCACTCCTGGTTCGATATCTACGCCAAACTCTGCGCACGGTTTCCTCCTTTGGCGGGAACCGTAATCAATGACGTATCTGCCGCTCTGCGCGGTTATTACCAGAAGCTCTGTACGGATCCCGAAAATCAAGTCATTCGGTCTTCGGTGGAAACCCTGCGTCGTCTCTCCGAAATCGCCCCCTGCTGTATTGTTTCGGGGTCCTGCCACGACGATGTGGAGGAAGCCGCACGGCAACTCGGCATCGCCGATCGGCTCACGTTCATTTTGGGAGCAGAGGATTACGAACGCGGCAAACCTGCACCCGACTGTTATCTAGAGGCGTCTAGACGGTTAGGCATTCCGCCTGAAGACTGCGTCGTTTTCGAAGACTCGCCAGCCGGAGTCCTCTCCGCGAAAAATGCGGGAATGCGCTGCGTCGCACTAGACCGATGCGGACTCGCAACAGACCAGTTGACGCCCATCGCCGATCTTGTCCTATCCGACCTCTCTGCATTTCGCGCAGACCAATTCTAGCTGGCGGCATTTGCCGCCAGCTGGTTTTGACCTTGAAGACGTGTTGTGGATATGGTAGGATAACTTCGTTTTTAGGAGAGGAATTCTTATGAACGAACAGGACATCTTGAAGGTTTTGGCGGATACCGGTGCTTTGCTGTCGGGACATTTCCAATTGCGTTCCGGCCTCCACAGCGACCGTTTTTTCCAGTGCGCTAACGTGCTGCGTTTTCCGCGTATCGCGGGCGAGCTTTGCGCAGAACTGGTCAAACGGATGAATGAGGCGACCGACATCGGCAAGGTGGACGGCGTCATCTCGCCTGCGCTTGGCGGTATTCTGGTGGGACACGAGGTGGCGCGTGCGCTTGATACGAAGTGCGTCTTTGCGGAGAAGCAAGATGGTCAACTCGTGATGCGCCGCTTCACCCTGAAGCCAGGGGAACGGTATGTCGTGGCGGAGGATGTCATCACGCGTGGTGGTCGTGTGCAGGAGACGATTGATATCGTGAAGGCGGCTGGTGCAGAGGTTGCCGCCGTGCTCGTGCTGGTGGATCGTAGTGCGGGCAACGCGCATTTCGACTATCCGACTTTCTCTCTGCTCAAGATGGCACCGCAGGTTTGGGAACCGGACGCCTGTCCGCTTTGCGCGAAGCACGAACCGTTTGTCCATCCGGGGTCGTAACGCACGGAAGGACGGAGACTGCGGCGTATTATGAAACGCTACCTGATACGGCGACTGCTGGAGGTGATTCCGACCACGTTCGGAATCATCCTCTTGACATTCCTGCTCTTCCATGTTGTCGGCGGATCGCCTGCGCAGGTGGTGCTGGGCAAGAACGCGACCAAGGAGGCGATTGCCGCCTTCGACGCGAAGTACGGTTACGACAAGCCGCTTTTCATCGGTTCGCCTGACTGGAAGGACTCGCAGTTCTGCCATTATGTCGGTGCGTTGGCGAAGGGAGACATGGGGATCTCGACGGAACACCAGCGTCCGGTTGCCGACGTGCTGAAAGAGGGGGTAGGGGCGTCCTTGATGCTGACGGTCCCGATCTTGATCGGCGGTTCGATTCTGGGTGTTGGGTTGGCTCTTCTCTGCGCCGCTTGGCGTGGCGGCAAGTGGGATCGATCAATCTTGGTTTTCTCTACCATCCTGATGAGCGTGAACTATGTGATCTGGGTTTTGTCCGGACAGTTTCTGCTGGCGTTTCGTCTCCATCTCTTCCCGATTTGGGGATTCGAGTCCGCGTTCTATCTCGTGTTGCCTGTTTGTATCGGTATCTTTAGTGGACTGGGGCGCGATGTCCGCTTCTTCCGTGCGGTGATTCTCGACGAGGTGTACAAACCGTACGTGCGCACGGCGCAGGCGAAGGGACTTCCCGGCTGGCGGATTATGCTGATCCATGTGTTCCGTAACAGTCTGTTGCCGATTCTCACCTACATCAGCCTTTCAATCCCTTTCCTTTTTACGGGATCGCTCCTGCTGGAAAGCTTCTTCGGTATTCCCGGTCTTGGGAATATCAGTATTAACGCGATCAATTCGTCGGACATGGCCGTGGTGCGTGCGGTGGTCGTGCTGGGCGCACTGCTCTATCAGGCGGTTCAACTAGTGACAGACTTGTGTTACGCACGGCTCGATCCAAGAATCCGACTGAACTGACGAAATCGCAATCAACGAGAAACGGAGGAACATGACAATGACACGACGTGAGTTTTTGGCAACGGGTACGGCGGCGATGGCTGCCGTCGGAATGGGTGCGGCACCTGCCGCGCAGCAGAAGATCTGGGGTATGTTGCTCCACTTCGGTACGAATATGTGGTCGGACATTCCCGTGTCCAGCTGGGGCAACTGCAAGACGCCGGAGGAACTGAGTACCGTTTGCGCGGCAGACCATCTTCGTATGGACGAGAAGGTGTGGCGGAATGTTACCGGGCGCATGGCGGAAGCCAAGATGAACATGGTCTTGATCGACGTGGGCGAGGGGATTCAGCTCAAGAGCCATCCCGAACTGGCGGTCAAGGGATCATGGCCTATCGAACGGTTCCGGGAAGAACTTGCACGTCTGCGTGGAATGGGGCTGGAGGTGATCCCCAAGCTGAACTTTTCTACCGCGCATGATATTTGGCTGAAAGATTACTCCCGTCAAATCTCCACGCCGCTCTACTACCGCGTCTGCGCAGATGTGATCAAAGAGGTGTACGAGATTTTCGACAAGCCTCGTTTCTTCCATTTGGGATACGACGAGGAGACTGCGGGGCATCAGAGCAAATACGCCTATTGCGTGATTCGTCAGGGTGATCTCTGGTGGCGTGATTTTCTGTTCTTCGTTCAGAAGGTCGAGGACCTCGGTGCGCGCGCTTGGATTTGGTCGGACTACTACTGGCATCATCCCGAACTCTTCCTGCAGCGCATGCCCAAGAGTGTTTTGCAGAGCAATTGGTACTACGGTGCCTCTTTCGACGCCTCCAAGGTGAACTACGTGAAGGCGTATCAGGCGTTGGACAAGGCTGGGTATGACCAGGTGCCTTGCGGCTCGAACTGGAGTTGCGACACCAACTTTGGCGGTACCGTGGAGTTCTGCACGAAGAATCTTTCTCCAAAACTGCTGAAGGGCTTCCTCATGGCGCCGTGGTTCTTTACAAGCTCTGCCTCTGAACAGAAACTGCTTCAGGCAGTTGATCAGGTGGCGGCAGCTATGAAAGCCTAAGGTGCTACCGCCAGATTCGAGCTCGAAGCCTTGAGTTTTGAGAAGAGCACCATCGACAGGACTTTCTGTTGTCGGAAAGTGGAGTCGATGGGGCGCATCTGCGTTTTTCACCCATCTCATGCGCACGAGAGGATTTTGGAAACAACAGGAACAACCTGAATACAACAGCTGAAAGAGGTACGCGGACCAACCGGTCCGCGCATCACTTTTCCTTCGCCTTTACCGCGATAATCATTTGGTATCATTGCCCAGTTGCTTTTATGGGATCAACTATTGGAGCGCGGCGAGTTAGCCCGCGCCCTAAAGACAAGTTGTTTTTTAAGTTGTTTCTGTTGTTTTCATTTTCAAAAGACGACGGTGAATTACGCAGATGTGTCCGAATCGATGGCAACCGAATACGATCGGTTGCCATCGATTTTGTTTTAGGGCACCGTCTGGCGGTTTCGCCGCCTCCGCCTTTTATCCCTTGAAGTTGTAGATCGGCTTGAGGTGATCTACAATCTCGCCCGTGGGCGTGATGTGTTCACGGATGAATTCGAGGCTCTTGTAGGCATCGGGCGCTTCGTCAATCGATGTCTCGATCGTCGTGGTGTAGAGGTCTCCGAGATTCCGTTTCACCTCTTCGATGTCCAGTACCGACTTCGCGTCGCCACGTGACATCAATCGACCTGCACCGTGCGGAGCGGAACAGTTCCACTCCGGGTTGCCCTTGCCGACGCAGATGAACGTGCCATCCCGCATGTTGATTGGGCAGAGGTACGTTTCTCCGGCCATAGCCGACACCGCCCCTTTCCGAATCGTGCGTGCTCGCCGATCGAAATAGTTGTGGTTCGTCTTCACTGCGCCGTCATGCGCCTCAAGCCTGAGGTAATCCAAAATCTCCGCTGCGATGATTTCCTTGTTCCGCTTCGCAAACTCGATACCGATATCCATGAAATCGAGATACGACTCGTACCCGTCATCTGCCGGTGAAAGGTATTCCAGTCCCTGCGGGCATCCCGTGGCATGGGCGTTCGCCGCCATTTTCTGGAAGAGCTTACAAACGGACTTCCCGAACAGTCTAGATCCCGTATGGATGATGAGATAAATCTCTCCACTCTTTTCGGAACGTTCCAGACTGATGAAATGATTCCCGCCGCCCAGCGTACCCAACTGCTGGATTGCCGGTATGTGATCCGGCTCACTCCCGAACACGGACCGTTCCTTCTTTATCAACCGTGCATCGGCTTCTTCGAAATACGCCTTATCGTTGCCGTTTACGAAGTTGCTGACTGAATCCTCCCGCGTTGCCCGATGCAGATATTTTGCGCGGAGGAAAGCGTCGAGGCGATTCAAGTCCGGCGCATCTTTTCCAATTGGCCACGCGAAGATTCCGCAGGCAATGTCACCACCCACGAAATTCGGCACGATACGGGTCTCCGCACCGTCTGTGAATCGTTGCGTGAATCCCACCAGACAAGCGCCACCCTCGTGACCGTCCGGCATGATCGCAATGTGCGATCCTTCTGAAGAGCGGGCGTTGAGCAGTCCGTACAACTGCGAAATCGCTCCCGAATCAAGATTATCAATCGTCAGCAATGCTGATGCGAACCTTCCATCCAACGTGTACATGTTAACTCTCCTTTGTTCTGATCAAGATATTTTTCCTTGTGCGGGCAAGATGTACCCGTTTAAGTTACAACAAAACTTGATCCATTATCCGTTCCATACCTCTTTGTGGTAGCAGATGGGCGCGTAAAGTCTCAAATTGTTCGAAAAAAGTCAAGCATAAAACGAAATGTAGTTTTAGCTTTTGGCTTCTAGCTTTCAGCTATTAGGATGGCTGCTAGTGACGAGAGCGCATGTCGTATGTCGCGTGACACGTGTCTGATACGGGCAACGTGGATGGGGAATTATTCAGCAGCTTTGGCATGAGTTTGCGTTTTTGTCTATGAAATTGGCGAAAAATTGAAGAAACAAAAAATATTTGAAGATCGTACCTTTGATTTTTCCCATGTTGTAGTATAATGCAAATTGTTGATGGTGATAAGTTGTGCCATCGACGAGAACTTAAACAAAGGAGGAGTACCGATATGAAGATGATGAAGGGAATGTCGTTGAAAAAAAGAATGGGTTGCCGTGCCTTTACAATGAGGGCGGGCATCTAAAGACTGTGGGCTTTTGCCCCTGTTATTCTCTGCGTTTGTCGCGGATTTCGGATCGGTTGTTATGATCCGTTCTTGATCACCAGTGGTACGTTGCGTACGCTTGTCGTCTCGTTTGGTCGGGACGTGGCTCGTGACGGGATGTGGTGGTATTGTCCACGAATGTGGAATGCGTGGTCAGTGGCTTGATATCCATTCGGAAACCGAATCCGAGGGAATGCGAACGCATTTCGCGGCTTGAGGTTTGTCTGGTGGGTGAAGTTTTGCCTTCCGTGGATGCGCGTACCGATTGTCTCGTACCCGCGTGGAGGCAGGAAAAGAAAGTAAAGTGAGGAGAGAACAATGGAAGATGAGTTGGTGGAATGGATGGATGCGAAATCATTTTTTGGAGGAAGCGAATCTGAGCAGAGCAGTCCTTGGAATCACAAGGCGAACTATCGGATTGTCGAGAAAATCCTTTTGAAGCTGATTATGGACGCCCATCGCGTGGGAAAGGATGAGGCGAAAGAAATCTTGGCGAAAAAGGGATTGCTGGCGGCGTTCAAGGCGGGGATGAAATCAAGTTCCCGTGTGAAACGGGGCAGGCGGAATTTCCCGTTCTAGGTTTCAAACGGAGGTGGTTTCAAAACTGCGGGACTCACAGAGCGCGAACGGAATTTACGATCTTCCGTATCCCCCATGTAGTCCGTGGTTGAAAGGCGAGAACCGAGAGGTTTTGCAATTTGCATAACGTTAGCACGGATGCGGTGGAATTCACGTCGGATTCCGTCGGCATCCGAACAAGGAACAAGACGACAGTAAATCACAAAAAGAAAGGAAAAACTATGGCAACATTCAAACTGATTCCCCAGACATTCAGCATCCGCAAGATACTGGAATACTGGTACAACATGGTATGTAATCTGAACGAGGAGGTCCGCGACAATGACTTCTTTGACCCGATTGCCTTGAATATTGCTCAGGAGCAAGTGGTGGCGCTCATTCAGGCTGCGTACACGGACAAGGAACTGAAGGAGATGAACGAGGACCGCCCGCGTCGGTATCGGCTCGATTTTACGGACAGTGTACAGGAAATGCTTACCTGCCTTTGGAACGTGCCGTCCTCTCACGACAAGTGTCTGCTCTTGCTGAAGGCCGCGCGGAATATCGTGCTGGCGGGACTGGCGCGTCGGCGGAAGGAAAAGGAGGATTTGGAGGCACGTATCGACGAGTTGCAACGCGTTCTGAAGCTCTCCGACCTCGAACGTGAGATTCTGACCCTCGCTTATTTGAAAGAGGAGACATGCCTCTCTTACCCACGTCGCGTTGATACGGCTGAAGTTCCGATGTATTTCGCGATGGCGCTCAATCGCTCGTACTCCGAGGTGCTTGCCACGCTGGAACCGACCGGGCGTCTGCGTAAGTTTAACGTGCTGGATGAAGACTGGGATTTCAGCAGGGCTTACGGCGGGTTCATGAACGGGGCGGAGAAAGAGGCGATTGAACGTCGGTTCTACCGCAAGGCGGACGGTAAGGATGTTTTGCCGTGGTCGTTCTACGGGGCGTTGGCGGAACGACACGGCACGATGCTGAAGCGGATGTTGGAGGCGAACAAGGGGAAGGGCCCGCTGAACATCTTGTTCTACGGGGCGCCTGGAACTGGGAAAAGTTCGTTCGCCCGTACTCTTGCCGCCGAAATGGGGTTTGTCCCCTTCGAGATTTGTCAGGGTGACAGCAACGGCAGGAACATGTCGGCGGAAAGCCGGATGATTGGTATCCAGCTCTGCAACGAGCAGGTCGATACGACGGATTCGCTGATGATTGTCGATGAGGCAGACGAGTTGTTGCGCGACTCGGACGGAGGGGTGTTGGCCCTCTTTGGCAAGGGGGGCGGCAAGTCCACGGAGAAGGGGGTTGTCAACTCGATTCTTGATGACATGCGCGTTCCCGCGATTTGGATTTCCAACACGCCTTCCTATCGCATTGACGAGTCGGTTCGCCGCCGGTTCGATTACTCGATTTGTTTCGAGAAACTCAGTACGATGCAGCGTGAGGCGATTTGGCGGAACGTGGTCGGCAAGCTCGAACTCGGTGAATTGATTGGGGAACCCGATATTCCTTCACTCGCCGCGAAGTACATCACTTCCGCTGGCGGTATCTCCCTCGTTCTAGAGAACGTGAAAAAACTTAATCCTGAAAAGAAGGATGTCGCGAAGACGATTGCCACCTTGATGAAACAGCATTGCCAACTCATGGGGACGGATGCACACGGGAAGTTCGCACTGGCGAAGGATTACTCGCTTCAGGGACTGAACATCAAAGGCAAGGTCACTCCTGAACAGATTGCCGTGAGCGTGGAGAACTACCTCGCGGGCGACAACGAGGATGACTCGCTAGACCGTCCTCGGATGAACCTTCTTCTTTGGGGTCCTCCTGGGTCAGGGAAGACGGAGTTTGTGAAGTATCTGGGCGAACGGACTGGACATCGCGTGATTGTCAAGATGGGGTCGGACATTCTCGACAAGTATGTGGGACAGAGCGAGCAGAACATCCGCAGTGCCTTCCGCGAGGCGGAGGCGGAGAAGGCGATTCTCTTCTTCGATGAGATTGACGGACTGTTACGTGACCGCGCCGGGGCGAACCACAGTTGGGAGGTGACGCAGGTGAACGAGCTGATGCAGCAGATGGAGAACTTCGATGGTGTCATGGTTGCCGCCACGAACTTCTTCAAGAGCCTTGACCCGGCCGTGATGCGTCGCTTCACGTTCAAGCTCCAGTTCGACTTCTTGGACGATGCGGGCAAGCTCCATTTCTTCGAACACATGTTTCGGAGCAAGCTCTCCGGGGAAGAGTCGGAGGAATTGAAGAAGATTCCGCTGCTCTGTCCGGGCGACTTCCGTACCGTACGCCAGTCGTTGTATTACCTCGGCGCGGCTGTGTCAAATGCCGACAGGCTCGCCGCACTTCGCGAGGAGAGTGCGCTGAAACCGAAGGAATATGCGGGCGGCACCTCCATCGGTTTCTGATGGCGGCTGCGCCGCCAGCGGGGTAAGCGTGTTAAGCCGGGTAAGCTGGTTAAGCTGAGAGGCTGAGAAGAGAGGTTGCTGAATCCTTGTGTAGTGGACGCGCAGAAGCGTGTCCCTCGCATTCTCCATGTGATGGTGATAAAACGCGTTGGCTCTGCGGTCTCCGTGAACCTCTGCGGCTCTGCGTGAGGAGATCGACGATGGGGGCGTCGTTACACAGAGCCGCGAAGTTCGCGAAAGAGAATTCGCATTGCGAAGGCGTGGTGCTTGTTGTATAATATGCGGCATCCGCAAGTGATAATGCGATGAAAAAGTTCAACACAACAGGTCCATGTTTTCCTAATGAGCACTACATGTTGCCGGCATTAGACCGACTTCCCGGTATTCGAGAACTGGTCACGGACGGTAACTACTTCATCATCCATGCGCCCCGCCAGACGGGCAAGACGACGGTACTCAAGGCGTTGGTCCGCGAGATCAACGACAAGGGTAACATGTTCGCGCTGTACTGTTCGCTGGAAACGCTGCAGAACAGAACCGATCCTGACAAGACCAACCTTGCTATTCGTGACCTCATTGCCGACAACGTGGAGATGTCCCCGCTTTACGTTCCTGTTCCGGATGCACCTGCCCTTAGGTCGGATCGCGGTGGAATCGGACTTGCCGTCAGAACGGTGTTGCAGAATGTCTGTCGCGCCGTAGGAAAACCGGTGGCCGTGTTCTTCGACGAAGCGGACTGCCCCGTTGGCGATGCCTTGATCTCCTTCCTTCGCCAGCTCCGCGATGGCTATATCAACCGTGACGTGATGCCGTTTCCGAAGTCTGTCGCCCTCGTCGGTATGCTGGACGTACGCGACTACAAGGCGCAGATCCGTCCGGACGGCCAGTCGCTTGGGCAGATCAGTCCATTCAACATTATCGCGGAAGATATGCTGATTCCGAACTTCACGGAACTCGACATCCAAGCACTCTACGCTCAGCATACTGCGGAGACAGGACAGACGTTCGCTGACGGCGTCATCGAGGATGTCTGGCAGCTTACGCGAGGTCAACCGTGGCTCGTAAACGCAATTGCTTACGAGTGCGTGACCAAAATCCACGGTTCACGTTACGACGAAACGATCACCGTCGCGGATGTCGAGACCGCGAAGGAGGCGATTATCCGCCGTCGCGACACGCATGTCGATTCGCTCATGGAGCGTATGCGCGAGCCGCGCGTCAGAAGGATTGTCGAACCGCTGATTTCCGGTGACAAATCAGACGTCTCGTATAACGACGAGGACTATCGTTACATTACAGACCTCGGGCTTCTACGCATTGATCGCGGTACCCTCGTTCCCGCGAATCCAATGTACGCTGAGATCATCGGGCGCTACCTTTCGCGCGGCGAGCAGGATGCCATGATCCGTAGCATTCCGGAAACGCCGTGGGTGAAAGACGATGGACTCGACATGGCCGGCTTGATGGCGGCGTTCCAGCAGTTCTGGCGCGAAAACTCTGGAGCGGACAAGAACATCATGGGTTACCGCGAGTCGGTGCCGCACCTCGTCCTCATGGCCTTTCTCCAGCGCGTCACGAACGGAGGCGGGTACATCAATCGCGAGATGGCACTGGGGACAGGGCGGCTTGACCTCTGCGTGGAGTTCCGTGGCGCGCGCTACGCAATCGAGGTGAAGACGTCTGATAACTTCAATGGAGAGAAATCCTATAGCCAGTGTGCGAAGTATCTCGATACGCTCAATCTCTCCGAGGGTTGGATGCCGATTTTCGAAAAGTCAAAGGAAAAGTCGTGGGATGAGAAAATATACTCCCGTGACGTGGAGTTCGAAGGCAAGACAATCCATGTCATCGGATTGTGACTGAAAAAGCGTACCCATCTCCGTTCGATTGCAATCGATCGCTATCGATGACACGCGACATTTCGCGTTTGACTGGCACGACTGATGTCCTTTTTTTCATTCTTCACTCGTCATTCGTCATTGGCGGCTCCGCCGCCCCCATTCTTTATTCTTCACTTTTCATTCTTCATTGCCGCCACCAGCGGCTCGCCGCCTGTCGGCAATCCCACTTCGTGCCTGAAGTGGCGAAATCGCGGAATTGACGGAAGGCGTGAGGATTGGTAGAATAAATCCGTTTTTCATGTCCGTGGGATGATTGGGACAGAATGGGGGAATCGTGACGATACAACGGCGTAGTTTTCTGACGGGAACCGGTGCGTTGACTCTTTCCGGGTTGGCGGCATCTGCGTCGCAGGCGGCAACACCCGCCGTCTCGGCGAGTGGCGGTTATTCCGCGCAACTGGTTGTGGTCGGTGGCGGTCCCGCCGGTGTTTGCGCGGCGATCGCTGCCGCGCGTAACGGTGCGGATGTGCTGTTGCTGGAACAGGGCGGTTGTTTGGGTGGCATGGCGACGCAGGGACTGGTCAATCCGTTTATGACCTGCTATGACAAGACGGGCGAGACGATGATTATCCGCGGTCTCTTCGAGGAGGTTGTGGATCGTCTGGTGGCGTGTGGTGGCGCAATCCATCCGCGTGACTGTCGTGCGGGAACCGCATTTACCTCGTGGATCAAGATCGGGCACGACCACTGTACCCCGTTTGAGCCAGAGTCGCTGAAGCTGGTGTTGGATGAGATGTGCCGCGAGGCTGGGGTGAAGGTTCTTTTCCACGCGACCTTTGCCGAACCGTTGTTGGACGGAGGGCGGATCACAGGATTGCGGATTCTCACCAAAGCTGGACTAGAGACAGTGCGTGCGAAGCTTGTGATCGATGCGACAGGGGACGCCGATGTCGCATTTCGCGCTGGTGTTACGTGTGAACTGGGCGACAAGGCGGCAGGTCGTATCCAGCCCGCCTCCATGTTCTTCCGAATCGGGAATGTCGAGTATGCGAAGGTCGAGGCGGACATCCAAGCGAACATAAACAACTTTTACCGCAAGGATGGGGTGAACTACCGTTCGCTTCACTGGCGCGTGACGGAGGCGCGTGAGCATGGGGACTGGCCGCTGAAGCGCGTCTCCATCGGTCTCTTCCGAGGTGTGCGAGAAGACCAGTGGGCAATCAACACCTCGCGTATCATGGGTGTGGATGGAACGAATCCGCAGAGTCTGTCGGACGCAGAGGCGGAAGGGCGGCGGCAGGTGCAGATCATCTTCAATTTCTTCCGCAAGTACGTGCCGGGGTGCAAGGACGCAATCCTGCTTTCCACCGCATCGACGCTCGGTATTCGCGAGACGCGGCACATCTTCGGCGACTATCGGTTGACGACCGATGACGTGCTGAATGGTTCCGTGCCGAAGGATAGCATCTTGCTCGCCTCCAACTCCGTTGATATTCACGGGCGTTTTGGTCCGCTTAGCAACCAGTATGTGACGGTGCAGAACGGAAACTGGTATGGCGTCCCTTACCGTTGCCTCATCCCGAAGGGGGTAGAGAATCTGCTGGTTGCGGGACGTTCCGTCTCGGCGACCTCCGAAGCCGCTGGGGCGATTCGCGTGATGCCGCCGTGCATGGCGATGGGGCAGGCGGCAGGAACAGCTGCGGCGATTGCGTTGCGAGACAACTGTTCGCCGCGAGAGGTGGACAGAACGAAATTAGTTGCCACGCTCCGGAGTCAAAAGGCGTTTCTTGGTGCAGGGGCGTAAAATCCATCGGAAGGGGAGAATGGAAAGATGCGCTACATACACGACATGATTCGGCTGGTTGGTTTGATTGCGCTGGCTGCTGTAACAAGTGGCGAGACCGTGCGCGAGAACGCGAGGCAACTTCCGGTGGTGCAGAATGTGGATGTGGTCGTAGTGGGCGGCACCTCTGCCGCAGTTGCCGCCGCTGTTCGCGCCAAGGCCGAGAACGCATCCGTTTTTCTCGTCTCCCCGCGTCCGTACCTCGGTGAGGATCTAGCTGGAAAACTGCTTGCCTACGATGCCTCGTGGATCGAAACCGATCTGGAACGCAAGCTTTTCGGTGATCCGAAAACCGCGAAGAACACGATGCTCCATGTCAAGAAGTCGCTGGATCACGCATTGGTCTCTGCTAAAATCCCGTTCCTTACAGGGGCACTCGTCACGGAGGTGTTGATTGATGACGCGGGGAAACCGGCAGGTGTCGTCATCTCCGACCGGAGCGGTCGCCATGCTGTGAAGGCGAAATGCATCATCGACGCGACGGAACGTGCGCATGTCGCTCGTCTCGCCGGAGCGGAATTCACGCCATTCCCCGCCGGGAACTACACCTTTACGCGAATGGTAATCAGTGCGGATACGCCGCGCGCGGATGGAATGCGCGTGAAGGAGCACATCGGGTTGTACCCGGCGCGTGTCCAAATGGGCGGCTGGAACAAGAATGACAAAAACGTGGTGACGGGGCGTCTCTTTTCCTGCGAAATCTCCCTGCCGATGAAGGACGGTTCCGCGCGTTCTTTCGCCGAGGCGGAACAGAAGGCGCGTGACCTCACGTTCACTCGGCGGCAGTTGGTCGGGGCGGACACGATGCTCTTCGTGCCGCCCGACCGCTTGATTTCCCAGGCGTTCCGCTCGGACGTATCGCCTGCCATCTCTGGCTTTCTGCCACGTGGCATTGACAATGTGTTTGTGCTGAGTTTGCTCGCCCATTTCGACGAAGCGGAGCGGCAACGGCAGACGAACCCGCGCGTCGCGCTCGTGACCGGCGATCTCATTGGCGCACAGGCCGCGCAACTCGCACGCAGCCGTCCTGCGGTCGGCAACGTTCGTGTGGCGGGAAATGCGACAGTCGGCGGTAGTTCCGTACGCGTACTGGAAGCGGACGGCGACCTGCCGCCCTACTTGAAGAACGCGCAAGGATCGGTCGAGTCTTCTGGGTGCGATCTGCCGGTGATCGCCAGTTGCGATATTTTCGTAGCGGGTGCGGGAACGGGGGGCGCTCCCGCCGGAATCGCTGCGAATCGTCATGGGATGAAGACGATCATCTGCGATTACCTCTACTCCATGGGCGGGGTACAAACCGATGGACTGATTGGTTGGTACTGTTTTGGAAACCGTGTTGGCTTTACCAAAGAGATCGACAAGGGCGAGAAGGAAACCGGACTCCTTCCGGAACAGAGTCGTGTCGAATGGTATCGTCGCCAGAATCGCGCCAACGGCGGCGAGGTTTGGTACGGTACGCTGGTGACGGGTGTGCTGCTGGAGAACAACGCTGTTACCGGCGTAGTGGTCGTGATGCCGGACGGCGAACGCGGTGTAGTCCGCTGCAAGGTTGCCATCGACGCGACCGGCAACGCCGTGCTGCCTGCGTTGGCAGGGGAGGAGACGGAGTTCATCACGGCGGATGAAGTGAGCGTGCAAGGTGCGGGAATGACACCACGTACGCTCGGTGCGCGTTACACCAACACGGACATTGGCTTCGTCGATGATACCGATGCCGCCGATCTTTGCTACTTCGCCCTGCGCTCTCGTGCCAGTATGCCGGACGACGTGTGGGATCAAGCGCAGGTGGTCAACACGCGTGAACGTCGTCGGCTCATCGGCGCGTTCTACGTGTCGCCGATGGATATCATGAACCATCGCACCTATCCCGATACGATATCGCAACCGTTTAGCAACTTCGACACACACGGGCAGACAATTCATCCGCTCTTTTTCATTGCTGATCCCGGTCACAAGGGGATTTCGCTCAACCTTCCGTATCGCGCCTTCCTGCCGAAACGTGTGGACGGTCTGCTGGTGATTGGACTTGGAATGAGTGCGCACCGCGACGCGATGCCGGTGATTCGGATGCAGCCTGACGTACAGAATCAGGGGTATGCGGCGGGAACGGCGGCAGCTCTCGCAATCCGTAGCGGTGTGAGCGTCCGTAACGTAAACATCAAGACCGTTCAGCGGGAACTGGTCGATCTCGGAATCCTGAGCAAGGACGTGCTGACGATGAAGGATTCCTTCCCGCTTCCAGACAGCGAGATCGTCCGTGCGGTGCGGGAGATGACCGACAACTACAAGGGGTTCAACGTGGTGCTGACCGATCCCGTTCGCTCCATTCCGTTGCTGCGTAAGGCGTATGGGACGGTAACGGAAGCGACCAACCGTTTGGTCTATGCACATGTATTGGCGATGATGGGAGAGAAGGACGGCGAGGATGACCTGATTGCCAAAGTGAAGGAGAATCCGTGGGATCCCGGCTGGAACTTCCGCGGTATGGGACAGTTCAATCGTAGCGTGAGTATGATGGATAGTTACATCATCGCACTCGGTCGTTGCCGTTCCGCAAAGGCCGTTCCGGCAATTCTGGAAAAGGTGAAGGCGTTGGGAGGAGACAACCGCTATTCCCACTTCCGTTCTGTCTGTCTGGCACTGGAGAGCATTGGAGACAAATCGGCAGCTCCTGTTCTGGCGCAGTTGCTAGCCAAACCGAGGGTCGGCGGGCATTCCCTTGCGATGGACGGGATGCCGCCCGCCGTACCGCGTTACGCGAACGAGGCTGGCGACAAGGAACGGACGCTCTGCTTGCGCGAGCTTTGCTTGGCGAGGGCGTTGTACCGGTTGGGAGACTGGGAAGGGAAGGGGAAGGCCACGCTGACGGCGTATGCCGCCGATCCGCGTCGCGTCTATGCGAACCATTGCCGCCAAGTGTTGGCGGGTGGAAAAAAGGACTGAAATCAAAGAAAAGGAGACGAGTATGAAATCACTGTACAAGGGAATTGTTCTGGGCACGGCACTCGTTGCGTCAACCGTATGGGGCGGAAACGCGAAAGTTTGTTTCGAGGCGGAGACGTTCAAGACGATCGAGCCGCCTATGACTGTCAAGACGAACGGCTGCGACGGCGCGTCCGGCGCGTTCCTAGAAATCGCCGAAGGTGTGGGCAATCCACCGAAGCTGAACAGCGGGAAAGCCGAGTATGAGGTGGAGATTCCGGAGGATGGCGCGTATATCCTGTGGGCGAGGGTGGAATGGAACGGCGAGTGTAGCAACTCCTTCACCGTGATGATCGATGATCGTCCGCCTATCCTCTTTGGCGAGGATATGACTTTCCACACTTGGCACTGGGTCAAATACCCGGTTTCGCGCATGGCGAAGCCGATCACGCTGGAAGCGGGCAAACACAAAATCACGTTCGCGAACCGTGAGGACGGCGTGAGGATTGACCAGATTCTGTTGACAACCAATCGCCGCTACACGCCGATGGGAGTTGAAGAGACGGGAGGCGGAAAATGAGTCTGCGGAAGGTCACGGGTGTATTAGAGAAGCTGTTCGGCATTCTGGTCTTTCTCACGTTGCTGGTTTCCCCCACGCAGTGGGCGTTACAGATCCAGAAGGGGATGTTCGTCACGCTTTCCGACCTCTTGCTCTGCATTACGGCAGGTGTCGGCGTCTTGAAGTTTCTTGCGGGACGGATGGGCGGAGACGCGGATGAGGGGACACCTCGCCGTGCCTCTCTGCTGAACCTGTTGCCACCGTGGCCTTTCCTGATCTTCTGCGGCTGGTGCGTGATCGCAATGTGCGGCGCTTTCTCGCCGACGGGAAAACAAATGCTCGCCATCAAGGAAACGATCCAGTATGTCGAGTACTTTGTGATTGGTGCCTGTGTCTTCCAGTCATACCTAAACAACAGCCGCGTCAAGTGGGGAATCCTTGCGCTCTCTCTAGGTGTGGCGGTGAATGTTGTCCTTGCCATTCGGCAGTATGTCAATCTGGAGATTGACGATACGCTGGTACGCGGGTCGTACGAAACGGCCGCCGCATTTGGCGGCATCCTCTGCCTCGTTCTGCCACTTGCGGCGTCGGCTTTCGTCTTCGCTAAGAACTGGTATTCGCGTGTCTGCGGACTCTTCCTCTTTATCTGCGGGATTTTCGTGATGCTGGACGGTGCCTGTTACTGGGCGGTCACCGGCATCCTGTTCATCTACGCCGCCATCTCGGTTGTTACGCGCGTACCTGCGTTTGCGCGGCACGATGAATACCGTCCGCTAGATCTTCCTGCGGAACTGGAAGACCGCAAGGCGGGACGCAATTCCTTCCTCTTCTTCGTTGTGGTCGCGTGCTGTATCGTGGCGTGTCAGGCGGCAATCCTGCCCAACCTCACGCGGGAGAACGAACGAGCGCACTTCACCTCCCTCGCGCTTTTTGACGAGGAATACGGAGAGGTCAACAAGCGGTACGCCGAATGGCAAGCGGCGTACAAGATGGGATATGAACATCCATGGATAGGCGTCGGACTCGGACAGTACCAAACCTACATCGGTCAGTTCTACGATTCCATCCCGCGCCAGACAGGGCCATCCGTGCCTGATTCCCAGAATCTCTACCTTGTCCTTTTCGCGACGGCGGGCTTCCCCGGATTCTTCCTTTTCTTGAGTTGCCTCCTGTTGCCGTTCACGCCTTGTCGCGGACGCGAGACCGGATCCGATTTGCAGTTCTCATCAATCACCCGCCGTGTCCTGTCGTACGGGTGCGCGGGATCGGTCGCGGCGTTTGCCTTTGCCTCGATCTGGCATCCGCTGTTGATGCGGGGAATCGGTCTGCCGCTGGTTTTCATACTGATGCTGGCATATCGATTGCAACCTAGGGAAGGAATCACGAATGAATCCGAGTAACACGACCAGGCGGAAGTTCTTTGCGCTTCCCGTTGATAAGATTCGAAACCGTTTCCTGCGCGGTTTGGCGCATTGTTTCGCACCGCTTGTCGAATGGATGGTGGCGTTTCCCAAGTTGAACGCGATCTATCGCGATGTGCTGTCGAAACCCGACGACATCCCCTTTGAGACGCGCGTGTTGCAGTCGATGCGAATCACCGTCGGTGTGACCGACGAGGATCTGTCACGTTTGCCGAAGACCGGTCCTGTGGTTGTCGTCTCAAACCATCCCTTCGGCGGGATCGAGGGGGTCATCTTGATCGAACGGCTGAAAACGATTCGTCCGGACGTGAAGGCGATGGCGAATTACCTTCTCGGTGCGATTCCCGAAATGAAGGACGATTTCATTTTCGTCGATCCCTTCGCAAGTGCAAATTCGATCAAGTCCAATCTTCGTCCGATGAAGGAATGCCTGCTTTGGTTGGAGGCAGGTCATGTGCTGATCATCTTCCCGTCTGGCGAGGTTTCACACTTCGACTGGCACTGGTGGCGCGTGCGCGATCCGAAGTGGCAGCCGAATGTCGCTTCCATCATTCTGAAAAGCAAGGCATCGGTCGTTCCTGCCTTCTTCTTCGGACACAATGGCTGGTTCTTCCAACTGGCCGGCATGATTCATCCGCTTCTCCGTACGGCCCTGTTGCCGCGCGAGTTTGCGAACAAGTGCAAGAAGACATTGCGGTTCACCGTAGGTTCCGCCTTGCCGAACAAGGTGTTCGACCGTTTCCAGAACGACCGTCAGCGGATTCTGCACTTCCTCCGTTTCCGTTCCGAGATGCTTGCCGAACGCGCGGGCAAGACCGTGAAAGGCCCGATTCAATGGGTACGGTCGCTCGCCGTTTCTCTCCCGCTCGGTCTGCGTTCATCCAATCGGTTGGACGAGTTGCGGAATCAGGAGCCGATTATTCCGCAGGTCCCGCTGGAGGAACTGGAGTCCGATCTCGCGAATCTACCGTCCGAATGCAAACTCATCGCATCGGGTGATAGCGAGGTGTATGTCGCGACGGCCACCCAGCTTCCCCATGTTCTTCGGGAAATCGGGCGTCTGCGCGAAGAGACTTTTCGTGCGGTGGGCGAGGGGACGGGCAAGAGTATCGATCTCGATCCCTTTGACCAGACCTACCGGCACCTGTTCATGTGGAATAAGTCCAAACGTGAGATTGTCGGTGCCTATCGGTTGGGGTTGACCGATGAAATTATTCGTGATCAAGGTGTGAAGGGCCTCTACACGCGGACCTTGTTCGAATACAACGACCGCTTGTTGCAGGAGATGCCGCCCGCTGTCGAGATGGGGCGTTCGTTTGTCCGACAGGAATACCAGAAGGCATTTACCTCGCTTTTCCTGCTTTGGAAGGGAATCTCCCTCTTCCTCGCGCACAATCCGCGCTACCGCGTCCTCTTCGGACCAGTCAGCATCACCAACGAATATCTGGAGACCTCGCGTGCACTGATGGTTTCTTCGCTCAAGCTCAACTACATGAACGCGAAGCTTTCCCCGCTCGTCAAGCCGACGACGCCACCCAAGGAGAAACGTCGCTTCCAGTGGTACCTGCAAACCTATCAGGAGTGCATCGACAACATCGATCAGGTGGCGGGCGTCGTTGCCGAGATTGAACCGGACGGCAAGGACATCCCTGTGCTTCTCCGTCAGTATCTCAAGCTCAATGGCAAGTTCCTTGCCTTCAACGTCGATCCCGACTTCAGTTCCGTTATCGACGGACTGGTCGTGGTCGATCTCGCCGATTCCGAGGAGAAGACCATCCGCCGCTACATGGGCAACGAGCTCGCCGAACAATACTTCCGCTACCACGGTATCCACCAAAAGCCGCAAGATGGCGAAGCCGCCAGTTGAAAAGCGGGCTAGGCGTGTAAAACCGCCAGGTCGCCGATAATATCGGCGACAACAGAACTCCCTCCGTTTTCGCGTTCTGTTATCGGCGTCGGCGGGTCCCCCTCCGTTTGTGTGTTCTGTTATCGGCGATATTATCGCCGATCCTCCTCGCCCATCGCTGTCACGCCCCTCTTGCGGCATCGAGTGCCATCCGGTCGATATTGATCGGTGTGCGCCCTTTGTAGTCGATTGAGGCGGCTCCCTCCCCAGCCAACCATTGGCAGAGTCGGTTCATGGCGAGGGCGTCATCGCGGGTCATCCGCTTTTCGCCGACAATGTATGGCCATGCGGCGGGGGCGAGCATGAGGAGTTGCCCTGCGGCGCAGGCATCGAAATATCGACCGCTTGGCTTCTGCAGTTTCGAGAACCCTTTGTTTTGCATGGTGACGAGCGGCAACCCCGCCTTCAATGCCTCGCGGGCAATCTGCCGTTCCCCGTCGGAAATGCAGGGTGAGATGAGTACTGCGCCGTGACGGGCTGTCGCCAAAAGCCTGTCGCGCAATTCTTCGTATTCGTGCGTGACGGATTCGATGATCGGCTCCCCGCCCGCATCACGCGCAATCATCAGCCCGCCGCCGGGCTTTGGAACGCGCTTGTAGTTGAGGTATCGCCGTGAGCATTGCACCTGCACCATCGGTCGCTTTAGCAACGATCTGTTCCCGATGGCCGTGAAATGGAGAATCCGCTGGTCAGCGGGTTCTGTTTCCGGTGATATCATCACCGAAACCTTGAGGTTCCTTACCATCGTGAACAGCCCCGGTATCGCCCGCTTGATGGCGAGACGTAACGGGTTCGCCTTGATGTAGCTGATCATCTTTTCGAGCTGTCCTTGGCTGAAAAGGATGGTGTCCTGAAAGCCTTCGGCAAAGAGGCCGGTTTCTTGTTCGCCAATATTGTTGGTAATCCTTCGCGCAGCCTTGTTGCATCCCAGCTTGAACCCCTTGATGATGTGCCCTAGGTGAGAGGCAAGCGGTTCCTTCACCCACAGGATACCGTGGAAATGGTCGGGCATCACCTGCTTGCCCAGAATCTGTATCTGCGGATAGAAGCGCGGTATCGCCTCCCAACATTGCTCTACAGCCTTCCCCAAGTCAGTCAGTTCGCAATGTGCCGCTGTTGGCAGTCCACCCCCATGCGTTCCGTGATCGGCGATGCCATCGCCGATTACAGCACCTAACGCTTGGCTCTGTCGGTCTGCCAACACCACTGTGATCATGTAGATGCAGGGTTGCGTATAATCCCAGTCAACGCACCGTCGGAGCATGGAATGGATGGTTTCTTTCATGGGATAATCAGGCATATCTCTCTCCACTCCCCTCGAAGAAGCCGCAAGTGCGAGAGTCTTTCATTTTGTATCTTTGGGAACGACCGGTACAACGGTTTTCGCTTTTACGTTGGACAGTTGTTTCGCACCGCCGACGATGCAAGTCTTCGCTTTGGGGGCAATGGTGTCCAGCATAGTTGCGACCTCCAGCAGTTGTTCCTTTGTCGTGGACAGCACTTCAGCGCGGATTCGGTCCTCATCCTCGTTGCTCCAGCGCTCCGTGTGCATCTCTGCCGCACGTGCCGCCTCTTCTGCTGGAGGACGATAGGGTTCCATCGCTGCGATTGTCGAAACGATATACCGGTCGAGATCCGCTCCCGAATTGACAAACTTCCGCAAGGCTTCTCCGACCTTGCTGATTGTCTGGATGGTTCGGACGGGATTGGGGTCTCGATAGGAATACCCGTCTATCGTCCCGTTCGCCGTTGCCTGGATCATGATTCCATACGCGCCACCGATTTCGCGCACTTCGCGATGTAGGTATTCGAGCGATAGTATCTTACAGGCAACGCGCATCGGTCCCGTCAACCTGACACCCGCCGGTAGTTCCGCAGACCATACCGCGAAACTGGTATCCCCGGCGATCGAGAACGCCTGTTCCGTAGGTTCTGCAATGGCGATGTTCACCTTGGGTTGTTTGCCCTGATTGAATTCCTTGCGGACAACGGCTTCCATATCCAGCGGCAGATTGTCGGTAAACGACACTACCAATCCGTCCTTCGTGAAGAGCCTTTCGCCGATACCCTGATAGAATTTTGACATCCGTTCATCCGCCTTGGCGTTCTGCAACCACCGCAACTGCTTCTCGCCTTGAAGGACATCCGCACTTGCCCATCGTTCGGAGAAAGTGCGCTTCGTAACCCGCAATCCCAACTCACGCCCGTCCCCTGAGACGTTACGCTCGGCGTCCAGTTGTTTCTGCCGGAGAATTGTCTCGATTTCCCGGGTATCGTCGAACCGCGTTTCAAACAGAATCTCATACAAAAGATCCAATGCCGTCTGCGCCTTGCCCGTCAAGCCCGCCATCGTGACCTTGAAATACCGTCCACGCTCCGTAGATACCGTGGAGTAGAAAAGCCTGCCGATATTGGCCGCGACCAGTGTCTGCAATTCGAATGCCGAGTGTTTTGAAGTCCTCAGCTTGCCGTGAAGCCTCGCGAACAATGGCATCCCCAGAAGCTCAGACTCCTCGAATCCATCCATCGGAAAGTAAAACGTCAGATAGAACACGCCATCGGCGGATGACTTCGTTTGAATGTACGTCGTTCCGTCAACCTCTTTCATTTTCCCGTACGAGGGAATCCCCTTGGGCGCAAGTTCCTTGCTCGTCAAGCGAGGAATCTTTTCAATGTCCTCTTTTGTATCGGGACGGGACTGGTACTCTTTTAGGCGTTGTACCTCACTCGCGATACCAGCCAGATCCTCTGCGGACATGGCATCACGCTTCTGTTGCAAAGCACGTTTAACCTTATCCGCCTTCACCTTTGTCAACCCTGCGTCAGGCGTCAGAACAACTTCGATTTTGTGTCCGCTCGCCAATATCTGCTCGCGGACGATCTTCTCGAACCAGCCGTCCGTAACCCCCTCGCGAAGTCTGCGATAGGTTTCCGTCAGGTTCAACGTCGGTAACGGATCTCTGCCATACAACCATTGTCGCAAGACCCGTGAAAAATAATGCAACCCTTTCGGGCGACTTGTATTCAACTCTCGTTCAGAGAATTCGTCCCTGTTGATGATGGCCCCTAGCCGATCCTTGTCAAATCCTTCCGTGGCAATTTTCTCCAACGTCTCCCGGACAACCTTCCTGCATTCGTCAAGCTGTTCATCGGATGTGTCCTTCAAGATAAGATACAGGGGGATCTGCTTGTACTCGATATTGCCCATCGAAACATCCTTGCACAAATGCTTCTTGAGCAACGCTTTTTTCAAAGGAGCTTCATTCGAGCCGCACAGATATTCGACCAAGATATCCAGCGCATGGATATATGCGGGGTCATCGGTGATTGTTCCAACGGACCATCCCAGTACAAATATCGTCTTGTGGTCGCAGTTCGCCGATTCATACGGTAGGCGCAACGACCTCGAAACCGGTGCCTGCAAACCGATGTGTGCGTTAACCTCAAGCCGGTCGTATGGTGAAAGTACGGCATCCAACTTTTTGAGGATGTCGTTGATTTCAATCCTGCCGTCTAGAAAAATCCGGGCGTTGGAGGGATGGTAGAACCGTCTGTGGAATGCACGGTACTTCTCATACGTGAGGTCCGGGATATTCTCCGGTTTCCCGCCCGAGTCATGTCCATAGACGACATCGGGATACAGGGCGCAGATCAGTTCCCGATAGGCGATACTGTCCGGCAAAGCGTACACACCCTTCATTTCGTTGAAAACGACGCCGTTTACGGAGAGATTCTTTGTCTTCGCATCTAGCTCGTAATGCCAGCCTTCCTGCCTGAAAGGCAACGGGTTTCGGATCGAGAGCGGATGGAACACGGCGTCGAGGTACACGTCGGCAAGATTCAGGAAGTCCTTGTCGTTGCGTGTCGAGAACGGATAGAAGGTCACGTCCCGCGCCGTCATCGCATTCATGAACACACGGACAGAACTCTTGCGCATCTCGTCGAACGGACTCTTGACCGGATACTTCTCGGAACCCGCCAGAACCGAGTGTTCCAGGATGTGCGCCACGCCTGTGTCGTCCTCCGGCAACGTCTTGAACGCGATGACGAACGTCTTCACCTCGTCATCGCGCTCAAGCCACACCAGCTCCGCCCCGTTCTTCTCGTACGTCATCCGCCACAACCGGCCATTGACATCCGGAACATTCGTAATGGACTCGACTTTGAACCCAAACATCACCGCAGCGATTTCCGCAATCACATCGTCCTCCTTATTTCAATCAAGTCATAATGCTTTGTTTTTGGGCGATTTCTTTGGCGAAGTGGGCTTTTTTACCGGATCTCTTTCGAGTAAGACAGTGACAAGAAATCCATAGACGTCTCTGTATTTACCACCAGCACCAGCACCTGCCGTTTGATAGGAAACAATACGCCAACCCGCAGCAAAATCCGCATACAATGGTACATCCCATTTTGTAGGATTCGTATCCACATTAAAACAGACAAGCTTTTGTTCTTTCATTTTATCCTCCCTGCCATTGAATTGGATGGTTCCATCGGCGTAAAAGATTGGCAATAGGTACACGTGCATCTCGTAAGGTGTGCAGTATTCACCAATCCTACGCCTCGCAAATGTCTTGAGGACACTCGTCTTCAAGACCCACCTACCATAGCAAAATCATCATCCTGAATCAAGCAAAAGCGCGCCTAACATCGCAACGGCGGGCGCATCTGTGTTTTTCGCTGTCGTTTTTTGAAAATGAAAACAACAGAAACAACTTAAAAAAACAACTTGTCTTTAGAGCGCGGGCTAACTCGCTCTCACCGTGCGCGAGAACGTTCATGGGGATAACTTTCGATTTCGTCAACCATGGCATCGTCGTCACGCAACGGATGCGACGAAGCGCGTCACTCCCATTCGAATATTTTTGATGACACGCAACAAACGACACGCGACATCCTTCATTCTTCATTTTTCTCTCTTCATTGCCGCCCCGCTTCTCTGTTAGCCTCTCAGCTTTTCAGCTTCTCAGCTGGCGGCTTTGCCGCCTGTCTTCAAGTTGTTCCTGTTGTTTCCAAAATCCTCTCGTGTGTACGGAATGGGTGAAATACGCAGATGCGCCCTCGCAACGGCGCTTCTCCATAGCTGGAATTCCATTCTTGCCTTGAATGCGGGAAGAATGGTATGATAAAGTCGTTTTTCAACCCCACACGTTTGGAGAAAAATGAAAGTCATACTTGGATGCGACCATGGCGGCTTGGCTGTGAAAGCCGCGATTTTGGATTTTTTGCGTAGGCGCGGAGATCAGGTGGAAGACCTGGGGACGGATGACGAGAACTCTGTGGACTACCCTGACTATGCGGTTCCGGCTGCTCAAGCGGTAACCGAAGGCCGTGCGGATATGGCGATTCTTGTCTGCAAGACGGGTATCGGTATGTCGATCGCGGCGAACCGTTTTGCGGGAATCCGTGCTGCGGTTTGCGACACGGCGGAGAAGGCGGAGTTGACTCGTTCGCACAACAACGCGAACGTGTTGACTCTTCCCGGCTCGTTGTCAGCAGAGACCGCCGTAGAGATTGCGGAGACGTTCCTTTCTACGCCGTTCTCGAACGGGGAACGGCACGTCCGTCGTCTAGAGAAGGCGGAGCGTGGAGCGCGTGTCTCGGAGGTAGCGTATCTGGCGGAGGTCGATCGAGAAATCTACGATGCGATCAAAGGCCAGATTGCGCAGGAGGATACGACGATCAACCTGATCGCCTCTGAGAATACGTCGTCGAAAGCGGTGCGCATGGCGTCCGGCAGCGTGCTGATGAACAAGTATGCGGAAGGGTATCCCGCGCATCGTTGGTACAGTGGATGCCTCCCTGTCGATGCGGTTGAGACGCTGGCGATTGAACGTGCAAAGGAGTTGTTTGGTGCAGAGCATGTCAATGTGCAACCGCACTGCGGGTCTTCGGCGAATATGGCAGTCTATTTCTCCGTGTTGAATCCTGGCGACACGATCCTGTCGATGAGTCTGGATCAGGGCGGTCACCTGTCGCACGGTTCGCCAGTGAATTTCTCCGGCAAACTATACAACATTGTGCCTTACGGCGTTTCCCCGGAGACGGAGATGCTGGACTACGATGCGCTGGAGAAACAGGCTCTGGAGGTCAAACCTCAGTTGATTTTGGCGGGCGCCAGCGCTTACCCGCGTACGATCGACTTTGCACGTTTTCGTGCGATTGCGGACAAAGTCGGCGCGATCTTCGTGGTCGATATGGCGCATATCGCGGGATTGGTCGCGGGCGGTGCTCATCCGAGTCCGGTGCCGTATGCTGACTTCGTGACAACGACAACACACAAGACGTTGCGCGGACCGCGCGGCGGCTTGGTGATGTGCAAAGAGAAGTACGGGAAGGCATTGGACAAGGCGGTGTTTCCGGGAATGCAGGGCGGCCCGTTGGAGAACATCATTGCGGGTAAGGCGGTCTGCTTCCGCGAGGCGCTGCAACCGGCGTTCAAGGAGTATGCGGCGAACGTGGTGAAGAACTGCAAAGCGTTGGCGGACATCTTCCTGCGGCGGGGCTTCCACTTGGTGTCTGGCGGTACGGACAACCATCTGTTGCTGGTGAATGTCGCCAAGAGCGGTTTGACAGGCAAGGTCGCGGCGGCGGCGCTGGACAATGCGGGAATTATCTGCAACAAGAACACCATTCCGTTCGACCAGAACAGCCCGTTCGTCACATCCGGCATCCGAATCGGAACCGCTTCCGTCACGACGCGCGGCATGGGGCTTTCGGAGATGGAGCAGATTGGAAACTGGATCTGCAACATCCTGGGCGATGTCGAGAATGAAGAGTTGCAGAGGAAAGTACACGCCGAGGTCTCGCAGCTAGTGGCGCGTTTCCCGGTTCCGTGAGGTGAGACATGGCACGAAAGAAAATCTATCTGAGCGGTCCGATCATGGACGCATCTTCGGATCAATCGAAGACCTGGCGCGAAATCGCGAAGGTGCGGCTGAACGACCAGTTTATCCTGCTGGATCCCATGCGGCGTTCGTTCAAAGACCGTGAGGTGGACAGCGCGAACGAGATCGTCGAGTTTGACCTGCAGGATGTGCGCGATGCGGATATCCTGCTGATCAACTATGACAAGCCCTCCATCGGAACATCGATGGAGGTGTTCTATGCATCGCACGATCTGGGCAAGTTCACGATCGCCTTTTCGCAGTTCCCGTTCAAGGAGTGTT
>JAFYDR010000304.1 GCA_017544725.1 Kiritimatiellia bacterium | reverse complement strand
CCCAGCAGCAGTCCTCGCCCTCGGATGACATGTTATCCTTGACGTATTTCCAAAGCAGTGTGTGGGAGCCGGTGCCCGAAATGGCTTGAGTGACGGTCTGCCACGCCGTTTCGCCGTCGAGCTGCGCGGTGCGGGTGTCATCCACCCAAAACTCCGCATGGTCCCAGTCGTACTCCCCGCCGGAATCTTCGCAGGAGGCCTTCCATTGGAAGCAGATAGTGCCAGGCCCCATGACTGTCGTCGAGAGCGTCGAGGTCTGGCTGTGCGTGATAGCTCCCGACTTCATCGACTCGCCAAGCGGCGCGGTGTTGTCCGTGACGCGGACAAAAGGCAAATCACCGCCCGTCGCAAAGGCGTGGTCCGGCGCGCCCACCGTGTCGCCAATTCCCCAGACCTTCGTTATGCTCTGCGTTGTCACCGTCGAATCGAAGAAATCGGGATAAAACGCTTTTGCCTTGATGGTGCAACTGTCCGTGATAAAGAATGTCTCCGTGTAAGCATCCGATGTGGCGCAAGGTTCTGTACCATCCAATGTGTAGCGTATTGTCGCGCCGTCTGTCGCGCAAGAGAGCGTTACAGGCGTCTTGGAACCCGTGAACGATGATTGCGCCGCAATGACAGGCGTCTCGCATACTCCTTCTGCGTATTCGGCCACAGCGACTTCGCTGCACAGCCCGTCTTTCACGGCTATGGCCTTCACCGTCGTGCGGCCCGAAATGCGGAAACGCCGATAGACCGAGCTATTCTCCGTCGGTTCCGAACCGTCAGTCGTGTAGTGGATTGCAGCACCCTCCGTCACGCACGAAATCGAAACGGAAAGCAGCGAATCAAAAACCGTTCCGTCGGAAGGAGAAATGGATGGTGTTTGAGGGCCAAGCAACATCTCAAACGTCGCTGTTAACGTTTCGCCGATCTGTACTCCATTCGCCAGAACATTATGCGTAAAGGTGTATGTGCCGTTGCGCGTGGGCCGCCACTCAATGGCGCCGCTTCCGGCCTCCGATACTATCTCCTCTCCGTTTACAAATACGACCGTCGTCACGCCCTCCGTACCATTCGTCTCCCACGTTGTCGAATAGCGGATGGTCTCCGTAAGCCGCGCTGTTCGAGTTCCCGTCGTCAGGTCTATCCTGGCCGGAGCGCTGTCGCTGGAGCAAAGCGTAGCGGCGAAGGATGTAGAAACGAAAAGAACAGGCAATGTCAGGCAAATTGAAATGGTTTTCTCCATGGTTAACCCTCTGTCATAATCGATTCTGCTCGGTGCGGGGCGGCAACGTCGCTCCGCACTTGGTACTTCCTACTTCAGGTTTCCGACAAGGCGAAAGCCGCAGTTGGCTCGGCTGTTATTGAAGTTGCTGTTGTAATCGAACGCAGGGAAGTTACTACTCCGTTTGGATGAGGTGCAGCTAATGCTGCTGGAACCCCAGGAACCGCCACGTAGCACCCGGTATGACCCCGAGGAGGAACCTTTTGGATCTATGAGCGGACTCGAAAGCCCCCCATACCAGTCAAGGCACCACTCCTGGACATTGCCATGCATGTCGTAGAGTCCCCAGGGGTTTGGTAACTTGGTTCCAACATTGTGCGTCTGCGAAGAGGAGTTGGTATTGTACCACATGTAGTCCCCGTCGGCGCTGTCGCCGTAGCTGTAGACCGTCGTCGTCCCCGCGCGACAGGCGTATTCCCACTGCGCTTCCGTTGGTAGGTCGAAGTCAAGACCCGTCCGTGATCGAAGTCGGCTTATGAAACTCGACGAGGAGATTAGTTCGATGTAGCACACTCTCTCCACGGGCAGCATTTTACCGGAGAATTTTGATGGGGAGTTTCCCGTAACGAGCTTGTACTGCTCCTGCGTCACCTCGAAGATGCCGATATAGTACGGCTTCGTCAACGTTGTCTGGTACTGCCCACACATCATGAAGGTTCCAGGCGCGATAAGGCGAAGAACGAGCTTTGTTGTCTTGTACGCATTAACGTTAAAGCCGCTTGAAGGAGGTTCGTCAAGGTAGGTGACGGGATAAGATGAGGCGTTCGCCCCTGACGTGAGATCGATGACGCAGTACAATGGTGGCACCTCGCAAGAGACGGAGAAGATGACATTCGTCGAGATGAATGCCAACCCCTGCGCCTCCATATCCCAGACAAGACTGTGCGTCCCATCCGTCAGCGTCGTATCTCCTGTTAGCGAGGAGGCTACAAAACTTGTTTCAGATGTTTCGTCCCTTGCCGTTACCTTGAGCATGGCACTCGGTGCAGACGCTGGAATGTCGCCAGAAACGGTGTAGGAAATGTCCACCTTGCCGTTCCACGGATAGCGCTGCTGCGCCGTGACGTTGGTTATAGAGGGAGTAGCTAGTGCACGAATTGCAAAAGCCACCAATAAATATGTTGTTGGGAAATGTTTCATTATTCCTCCACATCAACGATGAAGCCATTGTGCATATCATCCAGTTGTTCAGTACTCCACGCAGTTGGCATTTGCTGTACGCTCTGCATTTGCTGCGTATCCCCTGTGCCCCGCAAATACGGGACAATTGGCGGTTGTATGCGAACATAGTCAAGTATTTGCTTTTCAAGTTGAGGGTTCGTCTTTGCTTTCCCGAACAAGTTATCTTTTGCATTCTTTACTTCTTTCAGCAACTCATTAGGACAAAATATGATTTCACCTGGTTTCGTCCTTATTGATGGCGAATTGTTGACGATTGTTACCTTGGGGAAATAGGCGTGAAACTTATGGAGAAGCACTTCATCGGTGAGAAGCTTTTCTCGGCAATCTTTTATATCAAGGTTTTCTTCTTCCGCAAATTTGTTGATGTTATCGTAGAATGACATCGAATGAGCTAAACCACATCTCAACACAGAATACAGGGCAT
>JAFYDR010000020.1 GCA_017544725.1 Kiritimatiellia bacterium | reverse complement strand
TCATGGGGGTAATTTTCGGTTTCGACGACGAGGGCGTTGTCGTTACGCAGCGGACGCGACGGAGCGCGTCCCTCCCATCCGTCACTGCAACCTCTGGTTGCTTACTTCTCAGCCTCTCAGCTTCCCCGCTTCTCAGCTGGGTGGCTTCGCCGCCCTACGAAGTTATAGGCAAGAGGAATGTAAGGTTTAACCATTTCATTTTTCTTTTCAGCTGCCGAGAGGCAGTTCGGTGTCGAGGCGAAGGAGGTCTTCTAGGGCGGTGTCGTTGAGGTTGGTCAGCCCGCTTTCGCCGCTGGCGATAATCGCTTGTCCGAGCGCGGTCTTTTCGGCGATTAACCGGTCGATTCGGTCTTCCAGCGTTCCGGTGCAGACGAACTTGTGGACGACCACGTTACGATTTTGCCCAATGCGGAAAGCCCGGTCTGTTGCCTGATTCTCCACGGCAGGGTTCCACCATCGGTCGTAGTGGAAGACGTGCGTGGCTTTGGTGAGGTTCAGTCCGGTTCCGCCCGCCTTGAGCGAGAGGATGAACGCCAGCGGACGTTCCGATTCGAGAAAGATGCGAATCTGTTCCTCGTGTTCCGTACGGGAAAGTGCGCCGTGCAGGAACGGCATGGTTTCGGCGAATCGTTCGCTGAGATTTTGGCGAAGGAGTTTGCCCATCTCTGCGTACTGCGTGAAGATCAGCGCACTCTCGCCCGCCTCGAATACCTCTTCCAGCATCTCGGTCAACCGCGTCAGTTTTCCGGATCGGCTCGTCTCTGCCATCGCTTCCGAGAGGTAGTTCGACGGGTGATTGCAGATTTGCTTGAGGTGGGTCAGCACGGCGAGGATACGTCCCCGTCGCGCGATTCCTTCCGCCGATTCCAGATCGAGCCGGAAGGAGTCCAGCACCTCTCGGTAGAGTTGCGCCTGTTCCAGCGTGAGCGGACAATAGACCTTCCCTTCGATCTTTTCGGGAAGGTCGCGGATGATCTCTCGGTCGGTTTTCAGGCGGCGCAATACGAACGGCGCGATGATTCGTCGCAGGGTTCGTCGCGCATCTGGATCGGTGTCGGTCTGGATCGGACGAAAGAACCGTTCGCGAAAACGCGCGCGGTTTCCGAGGAGTCCCGGATTGAGGAAATCCATGATCGACCAGACATCGCCAACATGGTTTTCGAGCGGTGTTCCGGTGAGGGCGATTCGGTAGTCGCCCGGTAACGAGCGTGCGGCGGCGGACTGTCGCGTATCGGGGTTCTTGATGTTTTGCGCTTCATCCAGTACCACGCCAGCCCAGCGGACGGAACGGAGATCCGGGGCGTCGCGATAAAGCAACGCGTAGCTGGTGAATACAATCGCGTAACGTGTCGCCGCACGTTGGAACGCCACGCCGCGCTTCCGCTCCGCTCCGTGGTGAAGCAGCGCGGAGAGCGTCGGGGCAAAGCGTTGCGTCTCACGCATCCAGTTTCCTAGCACGGACATCGGTCCGACAATCAGTACGGGACGTTTTTCTCCTTTTGCCCGTTCCTGCAACAGGAACGCCAAGGTCTGCACGGTTTTCCCGAGTCCCATGTCGTCAGCCAGGCATGCACCGAATCCCCACTGTCGCAAAAAGCAGAGCCAGCTGAAACCACGCACCTGATAGGGACGGAGCGTACCTTGCAGTTTTCCCGGTTGCTCCAAGATGCGGAATTCGTGTTCCCCGCTCAGCCGCTGAAGGAACGGTTGCAACCATCCCTCTGCCCGCACCTCTTCCACCGCGAAACCGGAAGGTGCCGCGTTCCCCAGCGAAAGACCGACCACCTCGCGCGCGGTCAGGGTGTCCGTCTTTTTCCGCTTGCCGAGACGGAAGGCCTCCTGAAGCTCCTTCACCTCCACCTGAATCCATTTGCCGCGGAAGAAGACCAACGGCGACTGCGCGTGGAGCAGACGTGCCAGCTCGTCGGTCGTGACTTCCTCACCCGCCAGCGAGACCGACCATTGCAACCGTACCTTCTCGTCCATCGAATGCGCCTTATCCGATTCGGAAGCGGAGACCTTCGCAACCAACTTGACCGCACTGGTCGCGCCCGCGATCCAGCCCGAGGGAAGAGAGACATCGTAACCGGAACGCGAGAGTACGCCCGACGAGATGGTCAGGAAGAGGTACGCCTCATCGCGCGTCAGCTGACATCCAAACCGTTCACCCTCGAACTTTGCGGTCGCCAGCGGCGGGAAGAGCAGAACCGCCTCTCCCAACGAGAGCAACAGATCCTTCGTCGCACCGTCTTCAGCACGCATCGGGAATTCGCGAATGCCCTTTCGCGAGGCAAGACGGACGGTCAGCGGCCACGGCTTCTCCCCTGCGTCCGGCGCGGTCAGTTCGAAACGCAAAACGGTTTCGGTGCGCTGCTGGCAGGTTACGGGATAGCGCCATTTCTCCAGCTCCCGCCCCAGTTCGTCCAGTTCATCCTGTCCGTTCCAACGGATGCGGGAGGATTCCCCACGCAGTGCCGCAGACCAGGCATCGTGCGCACTGTAGAATCGTCCGCGTTCCGCTTGTGCTTGGGAGAGGCGGGTGACAACCGAATTGCGCACAAGCGTATCGGTCAGTAAAGCGAGCAGTCCGGTTGCCGCCTCTTGCCTCGTCTCTCCGTCCAACGCGACCGGAGGGAGAAGCGGCACGAGACGACGAAATGTCCGTTGGTTTGCTCCGTCCAAACAAGGCTGCCAAACCGCATGCCACTCCCCTTCGGTGCGGCGTACGAGTCCCGGCAGATAATGTCCGAAGGCAACCAGTGCCCCCGTGAACTTCAGGAACTCGGCGAAAATACGAATCGATACGCCGCCCGCGATGCCGTCGCGGATGCGCCGGTCACGCACAGCATTCAGCACCAGCAACAACGGCTTCCCTTCCAGCGGAACAGCGGTGACGAGAAGGGGTGGAGTGACGAGTGACGAGTGACGAGTGACGAGTGAGGGGTTTTCATCGGAGGGGGCGGCTTTAGCCACACCGGCGCTGTTGAAGAGGGGGAAGGAGGCGAGCGGAATGCGTTCCCCGTCGCGTTCTATGGTCGGCAACTCGATCTCCATCTGTTGCGGCGCAAGTCCCGCCGCGTCATCCCACAATAGCTGGCGCAGCACACGACGCAGTTCTGTCGCACCAGCATCGTGCGGAGAAAGTCCGTCTGCGGGCTGCCGAGCCGTTTCGCCCCAGAGCCAGCATCTTCCCTTCGACCAGCGTGTTTGCAGAATGATCACGTGATTCCCCAGAGTTTATTCAAATACCCGAAGCAGAATAGAACACAGAGGCTACATAGGTTTGCTATCCATGCACAAAATTATACAGGATTTCCATTCCCAACGCAAACGGGAAGAGGCGGCGAAGCCGCCGATGGCGGCAATGAAAAATGAAGAAAGAAGGACAAAATGAAGAATGACGAATGAAGGATGACGAATGAAGGCGGCGGATACCGCCAATGACGAAAGACGAGTGACGAGGGACGCACATCTGATGTGGGCAACGAGGACGTTGCCCCTCCCACGATTGCATTCGACAGCTATCGATTACTATCGAACGGTCGCGGCAAGCGCAACCCTCCCATTTCTGGCAATGAGGACATTGCCCCTCCCATTCTCCGTGCTTCCACATGGAAAAAACATTGGCTCTGCGACCTCTGTGAACCTCCGCGGCTCTGCGTGAGAGGGGGTCGACGAGGGTGCGTCGTCATTACGCAAATGACCTATTTGTCATTGCGACAAGCGCACCTTCATTCTTCACTTTTCATTCTTCATTCCATTGGCGGCTCTGTCGCCTTACCGCATCATGATGACGAGACCGGCCTTTCTTCCGTAACACAGCGTTTGTACACCGCCCTGTTGCCGGACGAAGAAGTGGCGTCCGTCCGCATCCGCTCTGGATGGGTAGGAGGCGTTCGCTGTCGTTTTCGCGATCGGCACGAATTTGGTTGTCGCCCAGTCCACACCGTTTGTCGCCGTCAGCGCAACGCCGTCCTCAATCACGATATCGCCGCCGAACATCGCGTCCGCGACGTCGATCGTCGCGTCGGACATTGCACGCAATCCACCCGCGAACTCGGAAGACGTGGTGAATGTGCCGTTCGACACGATGACATCGCCGACGAACGACTGGTTGCCCGTTACCGTCAGTTTTGCGTTGCCCTTCTTCACGATGCCGCCCTCCCCGGTCATGCCTACGGCTACGCTCACGTCAAACGCATTGGAAATGATGAGTCCGCCTGCTCCAAGCACCGGCGTCGGCAGGCCCGTCGGGATGAAGCTCGCGGATGCCGCCTTCGGCACGAGCGTGGCACCGTCGAACAGGATGGACGATGCTGCGGTTTTATGCCGGAACAGGAAACTGGAGAGATTGACCAGTGAGTTTTTCAGTATCAGCGTCTGGGTGTTGCCGCCTGACGTGCTATAGGCGAACTGGATCTCTCCGCATGTCAGTACGGCATTCGTCAAAGCGAGCACCGACAGTGCGGCGTTTTGGTTGGACAGGTAGAGCGGCTGCGCACCGACATCGATGATACCGCCGTCGCCGATCAGCGAACCGTTGGCGGTGTGTCCAATGAACCACGGACGCTTAGCGACGAAACACCCACCGTTCGACACCTCCAGCGTCGATACGCCGCTATTGGCACCAATCACGTGGTTGTTGCCCGTGAATGTGTTTGTGTACGTTCCTCCGTCAATCGTAAGATGCGCACCGTATTGAAGGTAGATGCGCGAAGAGCTAGATACGCGCGAACCAGATCCGAAGGTGAAGGCCGTGTTATTGAGGTTCTGCTCCGTACTAGAAATAAGCGTCAACGCACCGTTGCGGATTTCACCACCGTCACGGAACGATCCAGCATCGTTGCCGGCCATCGTGGTCGAGATGGTCTGCGCGGCACCACCGAGGTCGAGGACACCGGCGATCACGTTCGTGTTCGCTACCGTCGAGAATGCGTTGGTTACGCCGCTCGCGTTCTCCAACGCGAATGTCGCGCCACCTGCGACCGTGATCGGTACATTGGCGAAACACGCTGTTTCGACATTGGCCGTATGGACACCGAATCCGGCGGTGATGCTTGCAAGGCGGAGACCGTCCGCGCAGTCGTAGATGGAATAACCGCTGATTCCGCTGAACACGACATGGTCGTAGGTCACGATCGGATCGCTTATGTTCCAGTTCACCGCAGTCGTCCATTTCGCGTCCGCGCCACCTCCCATCCACGCATGGATCTTCGGCGAGAACGTAAGCGTGAGCGCACCGTTTTCAGAAAAGGCTGGCGAGAACGCCGGATCGATCGAGAGACGGTTCTGGGTTGCCGCGTTCAGTCCGGGCGCGAACAACGTGTAAACCCTGTTCGGTTCCGGCATACCGGTGGATAGGTCGATCTCGATCGCGACACTCCCTTGCGTATTCGCGTCAAGAGCCAGCACAATGTTCGACGTCGCGAATCCACTCCCCGGTGAAAACTTTACCTTGAGCGTCGTACCGTCGGCCATATTCAGCATCGTATTCGCGAAGGACGCATCCCCGGCGATCGCCAGCGCACCCGCCTGCACGTCGATGCCGCCCGTGAACGTATTCGGGCCTGAAAGCGTCAGTGCTCCGTCGCCTTTCTTCACGAGACCGCCCGCCCCCGCCAGTCCCTTGGCGATCGTGACATCGTAGGCGTTGGAGACGGTCAACCCGCCCGCGCCGATCGTCGGCGTGGGCAAATTCGCGCTTGCCGGCATGAAGTCCGTCGCGGCCGCTTTCGGCACGAGCGTCGCGCCGTCGAAGAGGAGCGACGATTCCGGATTCAGTTTCGTTCCGACGAACTTGGTAACGTTGACTATGGTGTCCTTCAGACTCACGGTCTGCACGCCGGGATTGGCACCTCCTGAATACCCAAAACGAAACCAGCCGCACGTAAGCGTGGAATTCGTCAGGGCTAAGACAGATTCAATGCCATTGATTGACATGTAGAGTATCTGTGACCCCAGATCGATCTCGGAATCGTTTCCAACCACCGTCCCGTTGGCATTGAAACCTATCCACAATTCACTGGCCGACACGAAACGCCCGCCGTTCCGCAGCACTATGCTCGATGCGGCAGTTCTGCCGATCGGATGGTTGCCGATGTCGCGATCGGCATACGTAGAGGTAAAAGTTCCGCCATCGATTACGAAATGGGCATTGTTAAGATCGACGCGCACTACACCCGAAACATTTGCGCCCGGTCCGACCGTGATGGTCGTGTCCTTGAAACGGATGCTCGCGCCGGCTGTTTGTGGATCGATCGTCAGCGTTCCGTTGCGGATTTCGCAGCCGTCACGGAAGAAACCCGTGTTGTTGCCGTCTATGGGGGTTGTGATGGTCTGCGAGGCACCACCAAGG
>JAFYDR010000303.1 GCA_017544725.1 Kiritimatiellia bacterium | reverse complement strand
CATCTCACCGCAGTGCGGACCGCGACTGGTCGTCTGCTGGTTCCACAGACAGTAGATACGCCCAGACTTGGAGATCATCGGCTGTTGCCAACTGGCAAGCAGTCCGGGAATTCCCCAACAATGAGAACCGGCGAGAATCACAGGCGCAGTCCAAGTCTCCCCTTTGTCCAAGCTCTTGGAAAACGCGATATGCTGATCACGTGCGCCCTCGTAGGTTGCCTGCGTCCAGAACGCGAAGAGTTTACCGTTGTGTTCGATCACCTGGAAGTGATCGTTGTAGGTGTCGCCCGGAGCATACAGATTCGTAGGTGTGCGATTCTCGACCTTCTGTTTCGGAACGAATACCAGATAGTCTGGATGGTTGACCCGCACATTGCGACTATGTTTCTCGAATGGTGTTCCCTTCCATGACTGAATGATGCGTTCCATCCGTTCCGAGATTTTCGGCGGCGCGTAACGCGGCAGGCCCTCTTCCGAGAACCCCGCAAAAACAACCCATTTTTTGAAGCGGTACGAATCCCCGTCCTTGACTTGCTTCACATACACAGCGGAAACATCGAGCGGATTACTACCGAAGAGTTGGTACGGCTGAATCTCCTCAACTTTCTTGAACCCGTAGCCTTCCAGTTCCTTCACGTTGGAACAAACTCCCTTGACTGGGGTGATTACCTCCAGCCGCCCGCCCTTGCGAATGCGAATCTCGCGTTCCCCGTCAATCATCCCGAACAGGAATGGCTTTCCCTTCATCGACTCAGGGACACCAGAGAAAACAAAATCGCGGTCGGTAAAGACCGTGATCTCCTCCGCAATCCGGTCGAACGTTGCATCTTTCTCCACATCTAGGACTGCGCCGCCTTCCTGCGCCACAACCGTCCAAGCAAAGCCGCTCAACAATACGCCCACCAATAACCGTTGTTTCATCCTCAACTCCTTCGTGTCTGTAACTCAAGCGGCTGACACCGCCAACTGAAAATCCGAAAACTGAAAAGCAAAAAACATAATCTTTCAGCTTCTCCCACTTTGCAATCTTTACGTGAGGAAAACTATCCTCATGTCCATTCCAGCGCAAAAACAATCATTGACTCGTTAACCGTTCCCAAACCGTTCAGGAACCGCCCAAAGACCGATCGCAGGATTGGAGATGTAGAAGATCTCCTCCCCATCCGGCATCGTCTGGAATCCGTCGCGCAAAACTGCCGGATCATACCGCGCCATCAATTCTTTCAAATCTCCGTAACGGAATCCAGCGCGTTCGATCTCTTCCCGCGTCAAGTGTCCAGGTGCGTAGGTGATCGTGAAACGTCCCTCCGATGAACCGTGAATCAAATGCGCCGCAGCCCCCAGACTGTCCTGCAAATCCGCATTCTCGCGTACGGCGGCGAGTGTCGCCTCCGTACCGTGATACCCGTATTTGCGGATCACAGCATCGTTGCCCGGATCCTCTCCGAACTCCTTGACGCCAGGTGCCAAAATGATCAGTTCACCCCCGTCCGCCATCGCCATACGTGTCCGGTAAATCGCCTTGTTACCGAGCCATGTGCTCTGGAATTCGGCGGGATCCAGATAGACCACGCATTTCTGGAACGGGCGCGGTACCATCTCAAAATTGACGCGATACGCCAAGTCCGCCGCCGCTTGAAAGACCTCGTGCCCTTCCCCCGCGAAGATTCCCTTCACGGCGGTACCACCTTCCTCCGTCCTGCCGACCACGGTCTGCACATAGACAATCGGTGGCAGCCTGTCGCAGTAGTGATCCGATCCGTAATTGAACAGTTTGCGAACGGGCGTGTCCGCACGCCCCATGATTCGCTCCATCCCATAGACAGCACCAACGAAATGGCTGCGGTTGATGGCGACGCGACCGCCCGTACCAACGAAGAGGTTCTTGTTGTAGTTCGCCATGCCAATCACCTCGTGCGGCACAACCTGTCCAAAGGAAAGAATGAGATCGAATCCTCCTTCCAGCAACAAACGGTTGACCTGTACCGGCCAATCAAAGTCGAGCTTGCCTTCGGTGATTTCGCGCACGTATTCGGATGGAACGGTACCTAGCGTGACAACATCGTTCCGCCAATCGTGAACGCGGAAGAGATGGGAAGGAACCGGACCGAACATTGTCCGAATCTGCTCTTCCGTCATCGGCGCGTGTGTACCGAGCGCTGGCAGCACAGCTGCCAAACGCTCTCCATAATACTCGTACGCAAACTGGGTCAGGAGACCGGCACGGGAATGGAAGCACGTGAAATCGGGCGGGATGACCAGCACGCGCTTCTTCTCGCCCAGACGCGAGAACACCTCCCGCGTCCATTCGCGCATCGCCTCTTGATCAATCCCGTTCGCCAAGTCAACCTGACTGCACAGCATGACGATCCACCTTCCAGCTTACAAAGCCAACCGGCTGTACACTTCCAGTTCCTGCACATGCGTGAAGGGATTGACCGTATTCTTCAGCACGGTCAGGCGCACATAGCGAGCGGGGAAGTCGCCGCCGAAATCGAAGCGGAATCCTTCCTTGCGCGAGACCTCCGCCTTGCCTTCGTTCGTGGCAACCTGCTTCCACTCCTTGCCATCGACGGAGATCTCCAGCTTGAAGGTGTAGGCGCGTCTGCCATCCGCAAAGAACGCAACATTCGCGGCAAACACCGGTTGAACGCTACCGATATCGATCGTCGCGATTCCCGGAATCCCATGTCCGTGCCACCCCTTCTGCAAGGTACCATCCACCAGATTCTCCGGAACATTGCTTCCTTCCGTTGCCACATTCGTGGTGACGGGCTTCCCCTTCACGACATTGACGGTCTCCACGAAGAGCCCATCGATCTCTTTACGGATTGCCTCGTCCTCAGCCTTTGTGCGCACGTTCCGCCAAGCACCCACGTACTGAGCCTTGTTGGACTGGTCAAGTTTCTTCTTGATACCATTCAGCGCCAGTTTCCGGCAACGATCGACCTTCGATGTCGCGGCAATCCCAAACAGAGCGGGAATCGCCTCCGTGCCTTCCCAGTTCATCAACGCGCGAGCCGCCGTCGCAGCGGCAGTTGCGTCCGCATGACCAGCTGCCGCCACCGCAGCCTGCAACAGTTCGGCACCACCGACACGCGCCGCAGCCGACAACGCG
Organism: Kiritimatiellia bacterium; assembly: GCA_017544725.1. Taxonomy (GTDB): domain Bacteria; phylum Verrucomicrobiota; class Kiritimatiellia; order RFP12; family UBA1067; genus RGIG8368. The sequence goes on along the minus strand of JAFYDR010000303.1, from coordinate 2,774 downwards.
ATCTCGCGGTTCGTTGCGTCCGTCCCGCGAATCGCATCACCGAGTCGTTTGGCTGTCTCACCGCCATCGCGCTTTGCCACGGCGACCAGCGCATTCTCCGCTTCTTGCTGAGCGCGTCCCTTTGCCTTCAGCACATGCGCGAACAGATTGGCGGATTCCGCCTTCCCTGCCTGATCACGAAGTAGCCGATATCCGGAGAGCTGGATGTCCGCATTCTCGGAATCAATCGCCTGCAACGCCAACGGCAGCGCATCTGCCACTTGGCGAACCTGCAACAAGTCGAGCGCAATCGACTTTCCTGTCTCGCTCGCTTTCGGATAAGCGTCCTTGAGTTTCTGCGCCAGAGCCTTTGTCGGTAACTGCCGCAACGCTGTGTCGATCACAGTCTTGTGTGCCGAATCTGCGACCTGAAGAACGGAGGAAATGCTGTCGGCAACCGCGTCCGGCGAGAGCTTGGCAAGCGCGAGGAAAGCCGCATCGCTCACTTCCGGTTCCGCATCGTTGAGCAGCGCCGTAACCGCCGGAATCGCCGCCTTGTCTTTCGACACGCCCAGTTTGTCAAGGCACTTGATCTTTCCCTCTGCATCCTTCGCGTCTTTCAACGCGGCGATTGCTTTTGCCGTTTCTTCTGGAGACACGGGGGCAACTTGAATCGGTTTGCATGCGATACCTACGCCTTCGTCCCGCAATGCTGTCATCACCATTGCGGCGAAATCAGCAACTCCTTTGTCCGCCGAAGCGAGAAACCCCGAAACACCACGGCAGTGTTGGGCGCACCCGCACCAGCGAAGCTGGTTCAGGAAGAAGCAAATCACCTCCGGATCCTTCGCCTGCTGCGCCGCCAACAACAACGCATCCGCGTACGGCAGACGGTACGCACCGTTCTGCGGCAACAGCACCATCTGCGTCAGCTTCGTAATGTGGACCGCCGCGAACGGATCCGTCTCACCTTTTGCCTTCACCTTCGCAAACAAGGCTGGAAGCCCGCCCTTGTTGAACGTGGCGTACGGAGCCTCGCCCTGATTTTCCTGCGTCAGCTTTGCCGTATTCGCAATCGCCCAGTTCGCGGTCGTCGGTTCCGAGTCCGCACAGGCCAACGCCACACAAGTTGCCCAAGTCAACAATGTCATCATCTGTTTCATTTTCAAAATCCCCTTCCCTTACATCGTCCACGGTTTGCGCATCGGCTGATAGAGGAAGCGTTCCGCCGCCGGGTCATCCACCGCATGAAGCGTGACCGGATCGAACCGGAAACCGCGTCCGAGACGCATCGCCACGATGCCAAGGTTCACAATCGTGCAGGAACGGAAACCGTTCATCTCGTTCAGCGCGAAGGTGCGGCGACGACGCACGGAATCCATGAAGTCCGTCTGCTGGCGGGCAGGTTCGGGCATTTCTTTGATCAGCTCTGCCAGATTCGGAATCGTCGAGCGCAGCCCCTTCCAGAGCTTACCCTTCGGACCTTCCAGATACGGCGCGTCGGCAAGCGAGTCGTCACCGTCGAGAATGATCTGGCAACCGTCCTCATACGTGTACACGATTCTGCGGAAGGAACCGACCGCATCCGGATGCTGCGGATCGCAATCCACGTCAATCTTCACCGGACTTGTGTCATCCTTGTCCAGCAGGTACTGCACAGGATCGAGGTAGTGCTGCCCCATGTCGCCCAGTCCGCCGCCGTCGTAATCCCAGTAACCACGGAAAACGCTGTGCACCCGCTGCGGATTGTACGGTTTGTACGGCGCGGGGCCCAGCCAGAGGTCGTAATCGAAAGTCGGAGGAACCGGCTGCGGCGTCAGATTGGTCTTGCCGCTCCAGAAGAATTTGATATCAAACCCCTGCCCCTTGCCAACGACGGCTTTCAACGGCCATCCCAGCACACCGCTCTCCACAACCTTCTTGATCGGTTTCACTTCGGTACCGAATCCGTAGAATCCGCCCTGGAAACGGAACCAGGTGTTCAGACGGAACATGCGCTTGTTCGCCCGGATTGCCTCCATCACGCGACGCCCCTCGCCGACCGTACGCGTCATGGGCTTCTCGCACCAAACGTCCTTGCCGGCCTCCGCCGCCATCTTGGAAATCAACCCGTGCCAGTGCGGCGGCGTGCAGATATGAATGACATCCACGTCTTTGTTGGCGAGAAGCTCGCGGATATCCTTACAACCGATAATCTTCCCGAACCCGTTCTTCTCAGCGGCAACAATGCCGTTCTTCACGCGTTCCGCGTCCGGATCACACAGGGCGATCAGACGCGACCCCTTGAATCCGAGGTGTGCCGCACTGTGTGCGATTCCGCCGAACCCGACCAGCGCACGCGTCAACTGGTTACTCGGTGCCGTCTCCCCGTGCAACAGAAACGACGGTACGATGTTGAACAGGGCGACTGCGCCTGTCCGTTTCAAAAAATCACGTCTGGAATATGACATGTTCAACTCCCTTGTTTGATAAACGTGTAACTAGCATATCATTCTTTTTCGAGCAAGGCAAGAACCGTAATTCATGGTGATTAGCCTGGGGCGCATCTGCGTTTTTCGCCACCGGTTCAGCTATCGGTTGAAACAGAAAACAACAGAAACAACTTACAAAAACAACTTGTCTTTAGAGCGCGGGCTGACTCGCCCGCGCCCCAATAGTCGATCACATAAAGGCAACGAGAACGTTGCCCCTCCCATAGCCCCGTAGGGGCGACAGTACACAGACGGGGGGTGAGCGAAGCGTAACCCCCGACACGCCAACCAAAAACGAGAAAGCCCTGAAAGGGCGACACAGTT
>JAFYDR010000302.1 GCA_017544725.1 Kiritimatiellia bacterium | reverse complement strand
TGGAGGTAGATTGTTCTGCCGCCCCTTCAGGGCTTGATCGATGTTTACGGTACCGCCGGGGAGGTACGCTTCGCTCACCCCGTCTGTATAGTCGATACCCTTTTCAATGAGAGGCTTCCGTAAGCATGCAAACGCAACCCCTGTCGGTTTCGACGACGCGAACGTCGTCGTTACGCACAGCGGCTACGCCGCATTTAGAATGAAATGGTTAAATCGCAGTCTTTGACTGCTTGAAATCGGGCTTCGCTCTTTCAATGGATCGCGCCGCCAATTTCAAGCCGCGTAGCGGCGATTTAACCTTTTAACCATTTCATTTTTCATTCCGAACTATTTCACAATCGGCGTCAAGACCATGTTGCGGAACGACGCATTGCTGTGGTCGCCCTGTAGGTAAATCGGTCCCGGCACGAACTCATCGGCGGTGATTGCGCCGCCTGTGCAACCTAAGATCGGCTGGTTGTCGATGATCTTCTTGCCATTCAGCACGACCGTCAGGTGGCGGTTCACCAAGGTAATATCCTCGGTTTGCCACTCGCCGGCGGGCTTCTCTGCCGCGACGCTCGGCTTGATACGGCTGTAGAGCGCACCCATGTGGTGTGAGTCCAGTTGCTTACCGTAGCTATCCAGCACCTGAATCTCATAGATGCCGCGTAGATAGATACCACTGTTGCACCCTGGTTCGACTTTGACTTCGACATGGAGTTTGAAGTCCTCGAACTTCTGTTCCGTCATGATGTTCGCGCAACCGTGAATCCGCTTTCCGTCCTTGTCGAAAACGTTGTTCGACAACACGCCGTCCTTCATCGTCCAGCCATTGTGCGATTTGGGGTTCATCAGCTTCCATCCGGTGAGGTCATTCCCTTTTACGAGCGCGATCGGCTCTCCGAACTTCAGCTTCGACAGATCTGGACGCGGCGGGATCGGAGGAATCCGCTTTCCGGTGAAATCCTTCTGCCCAATCTGCTTGCCCGTTTCATCGACTGTCACGCTACTTGCCTTGACGGCATCTCGTCCGTCTAGGGTGAAGGTCAGTGTCTCGGTATGGACGATGTCCTTTCCATCCTTCTTGCGATTGTGCTTGCGGATGACGAGCAGTTTGTCGCCGTCCACCTTTGTTTCCGTCGTCGGCACAACCGATCCGGCGTACCAAAGCACCGAGCTTTTCAGCTTACCGTCACCGTCTTTCTCTACGCCGAGCCATCCGGCGCCACCTCCCAGATCGAGCGCCCAGCGCCCGAGGAAAGGCGAACACGTGCATTTCTGAACACACGTGCAAATCCCTCCGTCGTTACAAGCCCGGCATTCGGCCAGGGATGTTGTTACGGACAATACGCCAGCGGCGACAAGACCGCAGGCAACAGAAGTTTGAAGAATTTTTTTCATAACGAAACCATTGTGTCGGTTTCTCTAGCGAAAGGCAAGAGAAAAGTGGAAAAAAGTGGGGCGCGCTCCGTCGCATCCGCTGGGTAAGCGGGGAGGTAAGCCGCCAAAGGTGGCAATGACGAATGACGAGTGACGAATGAAGGGCGGCAGAGCCGCCAGCGGAGAAGCGGGGACGATGGGGACAACGGGAACGATGGGGACGGGGGGGTGCCGCCAAAGGCGGCAATGAAGAGAGAAGAATGAAGAACGAGGGCGACATGTCGCGTGTCATCGGTAGTTATCGATTGCTATCGAATGCAATCGAATGGGGGAGGGAGTACTTGTCTCAACCGCTTGGGGTTGTTCCTGTTGTTTCCCAACTACATCTGCATGCATCTCCGTTTTTTCGCATTTCCACAGTTCCGCAATCCTCTTTCGTTGTTCTTGCTGTTCCCAAAATCCTCTCATGCGTATGATATGGATGAATTGCGCAGATGCGCTCATTGGTTTCGCATGGCGAAGTTTGATGGTGTATTTTACGCCGGATTATGTTAGAATGACACTACCTTTGATGGGGATAGGCAAAATCTGAATCGGAGAATAGAAATGAAACGGTCGATCATCGGAATCTGTTTGGCGCTGGGATGCGCGGCTTGGAACGCATTCGCATTCCTTCCTCCTCAGGACACGAAGGAAGGTGTCACCTTGCGGATCGAGGGATTTGACGAAACGCAGAAGACGGCTCAACTGGAGGTGCGCGAAGTCCCGTGCGGAGAACCGTTGCCGTTTACCGTCTCCCTGCGCAATACGAGAAAAGAACCGATGAAGGGAACCGTCACCGTTTGGCTCAACGATGATTGGGAGATTGTCGGGAAAAATACTGCCGAGCTGTCGGCTCCGGCGGAGGGGAATGCAACCGCATCATTCAGCGCGAAGGCGAAAGACCGCGTTCTGTCTGCACTCTATCCCATTCACGCGAAACTGGAACTTCCCATTGGCGGAAAACCCGTCGAGCTGCATTCGATTGCGGTTTTCCGTGCCGTGAAACCGCTGAAAACTGCTGCCCCAGACGAAGTTATCCCTTGTGAGGAAAGGACGTTGCGATTGGACGATCGTTCGCTCCCGCACCACGTTTATGCGAAGCAGGGAACGAACCAGTACGATTTCGGGGGCGGTTTTTGGGGTGTGCATGAAAAGACGGGAACGAGTACCTATCCCGTCAGCATGAATTGCAACGGCGTCCAACGCAATGGGATTTTCGTTCATCCTCCGTGGCGGGAAGGATGGGGGGAGACTTGGTGTGACTACATAATTCGCCTGAGCGGGAAGGCCCCTGCTTTCCTTGTGTTCCACAACGCTCTCCCCGCAACCAGCGGGAGCAGTGATGGCGTAGATTTCCGCGTTTTCGCCGCGAAGCGAGGGGAACAACCGAAACAGTTGTTCCAGCGGTTTAGCGCCAGCAAGGAGTGGGAAAAGGCGAAGGTGGATTTGAGTGCCTTCAAGGGCGAGACGATCACGTTGCGGTTGTGGACGGGTCCCGGTCCCAAAAACGACACGAACTGTGACAGTTCCTTCTGGGGCGATCCGATGATTGTTCTCGGAGCCCCCTTGACCGAACCGACGGAGGACGAGTGGTTTTATCGGGAAAACCGGGCGCGTCAGTACGCGCAGGACAAGTTGTATGTGCTGCGCACGGGAATCTGGCTGGACTATCGGCAGTACATCTCGTTCCTGATCCGTTCACCCGGTGAGGACTTCGGCGCGGGTGTCGAATTGGGCAAGCAGGGGCTGATCGATGGCGCGATCGCCTTTTCAGATGTCAAGGAATCCGTCGCCTATCGTGGATTCACGGTGTTTGTGGACGGGCAGCGCGTAGGTGCGGGAGATGATGGTCTGCCGGTCGAACGGGTTTCCACCAGACTGGATTCGGTTACGTGGGAAATCACGCATTACGTCCGCCCGAAAAGCGGGGCGCTGATTCCGCTCCGTGCGCGTCTATGGGTGGAAGGCGCGGCCCTTCGCGTGGCGTGGGATATGCCAGACATTCAGCGTGAGAAGCGAGGATCGCCGCGTTACACCAAGCTGGCACTTGGTCCGGGAAGCTATACGGTTTGGCGTGCCTACGCCGGGTTCGGATGGGTATTCGAGGATCCCGTCGAACTGTCGATTCCGTCGGGTGGACTGGGAATCACGGCGAGGCATGTTGCAGCGGACTATGACAACGGACTTTCCCTCTTGCAGGCGGTCTCAGTATTCCCAGACAGACTGGTCTATGAACAAGGGAGCAAGACCTTCGCGCTGGAGACACACGGGGACAACATTTTCACCTTGCTCCCTACGGGAAAAGGAGCATTCGCTGCCGCGCGCAAATTCGTCGATCTCTCTGGCTATACGCCGAGCAAGGGCGTGGCGAGACTGGTCGGCAAGCAGTGTCTCGACCAGTGGGACGGGGATTACGACCGTGCGGCGGACGGGCTGGCGCAAGCGGCACGTTACGGCGTTCGGGATGCCGTTTTTGTCAAGCACGTCTGGCAACGTTGGGGGTACGACTACCGGCTTCCCGAAATCTTCCCGCCACGTGGCGACATGGATGCCTTCAAGCGGATGCGCGAGGCAGCCAAGAAGGGCGGCATCCTTTTCGTGCCGCACGATAACTACATCGATTTCTATCCTGATGCCGAAGGATTCTCTTACGACAAGATTGTTTTCAATGACGATGGTACTCCGCAACTAGCTTGGTACCACCCCGGTCTCCGCGCACAGAGTTATCGCTGGCTTCCCCACGGCTTTATTCCGCCACTGCGCGAGAACATGAAGAAGATGCACGATGCCTTCCAGCCTGACGGGATCTTCATCGACGTGTTCAGCTCTCGTCCGCCGATGGATTATTATGATCGCGAAGGTGCCTACTACCCCAAGACACGGACTGCAGAGGAATGGGGACGTGCGTTCGACACCTGCCGCGAATTTTTGGGAGCGCAGGGACCGATGATCAGCGAGGGCGGCACAGATGCGTTGATTGGACACCTCGATGCGGGCGAAGCGGATCATGTCGCGCCTTCGAGGATTGCGCAAGGATATAAGAATGCGGAGAGGATTCCTTGGCACGACATCGTGACGCATGGACGAATGATTCTCTTCGCGGGTGGACTAGGATCGCGTTACAGCGATGCCGAACCCTCGGACATCAAGGGCGACAACAACAAGCTGTACGGGTACGGATCGGACGACTACCTGTCCAACACGGTCATCGGCGGACGCAATCCGATGAGCGACGGCCCGTTCTCTCGCCGCGCCGTGATGACGTATTGGTTGCTGCACGATGTATGTGCCGCTCTGAGCCGCGAAACATTTGAATCGCACGAGTTCGTGAAAACGATTCAGTGCCAGCATTCCGTATTCACTCATGGTTGCGAAGTTTGGACGAACCGTGGTTCCAACGATTGGACAGTGGCGGGATACACCTTGCCGCAATACGGTTTCTACGCCAAGACGGCGAATGCCCGCGCGGGTGTGGTCTTGCTTCGCGGGCAACGTGCCGGTTTTGCGGAAAGCGACGGCGTGTACTTCGCGGATGTTCGACCGGAACACGGGGAACAGGGCGATGCGGAATCCCGCGTCTCAGGCGCGAAGTATCTGGGCAACGGCGCGTTTGAAGTTACCTTCCATTGGAATTTCCTGCGCGGAAATCTGACGGAGTATGTTCCCTTCATCCATATCGAGAATGCGAGTGCCAAGGCGTCGGAGAAAACGATTCTCTTCCAGACGACCGTAACCATCCCGACCGAAAAACTGGTTTCCGGCGGCGACTGCGACACCGTCGCAAAAGTCGAAATACCGCAGAATCTTCCAGCGGGAGATTACGAAATCCTTTACGGAATGTTTGCCGCGAAAACCGATGGGGCACGACTCAACATCAAGGGGAATGAGGTCGCCCGCCAGCGTCGGATTCGTGGCGGGGTGATGCGCGTGACGAAGAAGGATGGGAAGTTCGATTCGGGCACTTTCCTGCCTGCGGGCGAGGACGAGGCTGCGAAAGCACGCGAGAAGGAAATCGCTGTCCAGCTGGGACTGAACACCAGACGCAAGATGGTTGACTTCGGGGCGGTCGCGACGGACGGTGCCTTCCGCTTGATCTGTCCGAAGGGCGATGCGCTTGCCAAGACAAAAACATGGCAGTTGATTCCACTGCCGGACGGACGCTCGTTCCGTGCGGAATTGAACTTGGCGAAACTGGGCGTACAGGGACGTCGTGTCACTGCGGTCAAGGCGGAACCGTTGCGTGCGACCGATACGCCGCCCGCAAATCCCGAGTGGAAACAGGAAGGAGACAAACTCTCCCTCTCCTGTGGGCAAGTATTCGCCTACCATCTCATCTTCGAGTAACGAGGCGGGCGGCTAAATGCCGCTACGCGGCTAAGTGCCCCTATGGGACGAAGTGCCCTTCGGACTAAGTGCCGCTACGCGGCTAAGTTTCTCTGCGCAAGATGTCGTTGCCCTCTGGTTTGAGTCTCATTGTTAAGTAAGGAGTTTGAAATGAACGGAAAGTATTGTATGGCTGGAGTGCTTATTGGTGTCGTACTGGCGTTGGCAGGAAGTGGCGAGGCGAAAGAGTGGCCGGGCTTTACACGTGGCATGGGTATCGGTGGGTGGCTCACGAACTACAAACGGTTTAACGTGTTGCCCGAAAATCAGCGTCTTAAGATTACCATCGGCGATTTAGAGCATTTCGACTCATACATTACCGAAGCGGATGTCGCGAACATCAAGTCCATGGGCTTCGACCACATTCGCCTCGGTTTCGACCAGATCGTACTAGAGGAGTCGCCCGGCAAGTACCGCGAGCGTACTTTCCGCAAGATCGACGATTTCATCGGCTGGTGCGGTAAACACAAGATGAACGTGGTGCTCAATCTCCACAAAGCCATCGGCAACTACTGCGACATCACGGAAAAGGTTGCGTTGCTGGATGACGCAGGACTCCAGCAGCGTTTCATTGACCTTTGGATCGAGTTCGAGCGCCGCTACCATGACTTCCCCGGCCTCGCCTTCGAGTTGCTGAACGAAGTGCGCAATGTGAATCCGAAGAAGTGGAACGACCTTGCCGACCGTACGCTCAAGGCGATTCGCACGAAGAATACAGACCGTTGGGTTGTGATCGGTTCGACATGCTGGAATTCGTCCGACACGCTCAAGGACCTGCGGGTATGGGACGATCCGAAGGTCGTGTACACCTTCCACATGTATTCGCCGTACGAGTTCACGCACCAGCGTGGCGTACTGCAGGCTGGGCCGCTCTACTACAACCGCGTGATGGAATATCCATCTACCGATGTTGAACGTTATCGTGACTACAATCGGCTGCACGGCTCCAAGGACGGCGGCTACAAGGGCGTTACGGCAATTGATCGGCAATTTTTGAAGGGTTGTCTGCGGGGTGCGCTCGATTTTGTGAAAAAGCATCCCGACAAGATTCTCTGGAACGGCGAGTTTGGTACCATCCGGCACGCGCCGCCCGCGAGCCGCGTTGCGTACATGCGTGACATCGTCTCGATCTGCAAGAAGGCGGGCATCCCGTGGTGCGTATGGAACTACCTCTCTACGCCGAATGACGGCAATCGATTCTCGCTGGTGGACGACGACACGCGCAAGATCCTCTCTCCCGAACTTCTCAAGGCTTGCCTTGGCGAATTCTGACAGGCGGCGAAGCCGCCAGCGGGATAAGCGTGTTAGGCTGGTTAAGTGCCCCTGCGGGGCTAAGTGTCCTTCGGGCTAAGTGCCCCTGCGGACTAAGGGGCGAAGCCCCACCTCGAGCCGAAGGCTCATTTAGGGCGAAGCCCACTTAATTTCATCTCTCGTCATTTTTCATTCTTCATCCCGAACGAAGTGAGGCAACGAGGACGTTGCCCCTCCCTCAAGCCCCGTAGGGGCGACACTGTACAGACGGGGGTAAGCGAAGCGTAACCCCCGGTACGTGAACCAGATGCAGCAAAGCCCTGAAGGGGCGACACAAACGGCGTGACAATATCCGACGGCGGGTGTGTCGTCGTTCCGCTTTCATCGCTTCCGTTGCTTGGTATCACGCTTTCACATTGCCCATCCCATCTCAGCTTCCCGAACTTAACACGCTTAACTCGCTTATCCAGCTCAACACGCTTCCCCGTTATCGTTGTAACCGGGCGGATGCTTGACTGGCGGGGGCGAGGATGAGTTCGTAGAAACCGCCGTTCACTTTCCCTTTGCCGTTTTCGCGCGCATAACGGCATCCCGATTCAAACCCGTTCGGCACGAGCGTTTCCGACACGACCACGCGTTCGTGTCCGTCGCATGGAATTCGGAATGTGCGTGGTTCCGTCGTGGAGAAGTTGTAGAACGTCAGGTAACGCGAACCATCCTTTGCGTCAGTAACGAATGCGTCAGGCGGCAGGTCGGGAATCGTTGCTGGGATACCGCCGATATGTCCCTTCCAGAGACGCATCGCCTCGCCCAGCGAGGTAAGATGACTCTCGAATGGCGTGACATGGATCGCCTGTTCGTTCACGGGCTGGAAGTAACAGACGCACCGAAGGCCGCATTCCTCCCAGTTGCGCATCAGGGCGTTGAGCATCTTCGCCGCGTATAGTCCCTCCACGATTCCCTCTTCGTGATACCAAGCGTACCAGATGTTCCATTCGTCGTAGGAAATACCGATTTCGCGCGGAAGCTTGGCGCGGAATCGCTTGAGCGTTTCGAGCGATTTATCTACACAGGCGGAGGTTCGGGCATAGAGTTGCGCCGTCCGTTCCGGTGTCGAGAAGTCGAAGATTCCCGTCATGTCGTACCGATGGTAGGAGATGACGGGTGCGACATCGGCTAAACCCTTCGCTGCTTTTTCAATCCACTCGTCCTTCCCCCACGGATACGGACCGGATGAGAAGATTGTCAGCTTAGGATCGGCTTGGAGCATTGCCTCGGCATGTGGTCGTACCATTTGCGCATATCCGTCTGGCCCCTTCGGACCCTCCATGTGGGAGTACCCCATCTCGTTTCCAAGTGACCACAATTTGACGCGGCCTCGGCACGCCTTGACCCAGTCGGCGGAATCCTGCGGGGTTTCCCATGCGGCATTGATGGTGAAGAAGGGGACTGCGCCAATTTTCTCGCAGAGTGCGATTACATCTTCCATGCCGATGTCGTTTGAGTCGTACCCTAGCGAATGCGGTTGCGTCTCGATTTCAGTGTAGCTTTGGATTGGAGCACGCTCGTCCGGATCGGCGATCAATCCGTCACGCCAACGGTATTCTCCCGCGAAGTTGCCGCCTGGCCAGCGGATGACCGATGTCCCTATTTCGCGCAGATGCTCCACTACATCGGCTCGCATTCCCCGGAAGTTGTCCGCTGGCATCAGCGAGACCACACCGACCACGCCGTAGTGCCGCCCCTTCACACCGATGGAAATGGTTACAGACGTGTCCTTGTCTAAAGTGAACTCCAAGGCGATGCGCGTCCATTCCGTCGAGGACTTTGGTTTCACGGAGAACTCCCGTTCCACAAGCGTACGATTGTCTCCCGACGAGATACGCAACACCATCGGTACCGCGTCGGAATTAAAGGCTCGTACCACGGCCTTGAAGGTATGCGCCACGCCACCGCGTATGCCGATACCGTGCTGACAGATGCCCGCCTCGCCTCCTTCGACCAGTCCTCCGATTATCTGGCTGTGCCGTTCGTTTTGTCTGGGCATTCCACTTTTCGCCGCATGACGCGTACAGCATATATTCGAGTGATCATAGAGGGCATGCGAACCGTATGTCTCCCACATCAGTGCCACCCCCCGACGATCAGATTTGCCGGCAAACTTCCGGTTTCGTACCAGCTGCGCCGAAAGCCCGCCCTGCACGGCGGATCGTGTGTGTTCCAGATTCTGTCCCAAAATGAACGCCGGTATCGGCTCTGCCGCCGTTACAGCGAATGCCGTTGAGAAAACTGCCACACCTAGAATCGTTGTCATGCCCGTCTTCATGTCATAGCTCTCCTCGGTTGCCGTCCCATCTGCGGGGGAACATGGCTGCCCGTATGCTCTGTGCTATCCCTCTCAAATACTGTGCCAAACAGTATATACAATCTTCCATCCAATCGCAAGGATACGCTTTCAGGCTGCCTCTGCGCAATTCACCCATCTCATGCGCACGAGGGGATTTTGGTGAACGGTTCGGTAGTTAGCTGGTTGGGTGGTTAGGTAGTTCGATTGCAATCGATAGCTATTGATGACACGCGACAAACGACGCACGACATCCTACTTCTCTTCATTCTTCATTTTTGACGCCTCTGCTGGCTTGCTTTTCAGCCTCTCCGCTTAACACGCATCTCTTCTCTCGTCACTCGTCATTCGTCACTACTTCGCAAAGCGAAGTTATGGTAAATTTTACGCTTGCAAGGTGTTTCTGTTTATAGTATCATCTTTTTCCAAAAGGAGCATGAAATGATGACGAACGATGTCCCGTACAAGACTTATTTGACCGAATCCGAATTGCCGACCGCCTGGTACAACCTTCGCGCCGACATGAAGGTGAAACCCGCCCCGCTGTTGAATCCTGCGACGTTGCAGCCTGTGACCGCCGAAGAACTGGAACATGTGTTTTGCAGTGAGCTTGTGAAGCAGGAATTGGACGACACGACCCCGTTCATCCCGATTCCGGACGAGGTGCAGAAGTTCTACCGGATGTTCCGTCCCTCGCCGTTGATCCGCGCCTACTTTTTGGAAAGGGCGTTGGGTACCCCTGCGCGGATTTACTACAAGTTCGAGGGAAACAACACTTCCGGTTCCCACAAGTTGAACAGTGCTGTCGCGCAGGCGTATTACGCAAAGGCGCAGGGGCTGAAGGGCGTGACGACGGAGACTGGCGCGGGGCAGTGGGGGACGGCGCTTTCGATGGCGTGCGCGTTCTTCGGGCTGGACTGCCAGGTCTTCATGGTGAAGTGTTCCTACGAGCAGAAGCCGTTCCGCCGCGAGGTGATGCGGACATACGGTGCGGATGTGACACCGTCGCCCTCGATGAAGACGAAGGTCGGTCGTGCGATCAATGAGGCGCATCCCGGAACGACGGGATCTCTCGGCTGTGCGATTTCGGAGGCGGTGGAGGCAGCTGTCTCGCAGGATGGTTATCGGTATGTGCTGGGCTCCGTTCTCGCGCAGGTACTGTTGCACCAGTCCATCATTGGATTGGAAGCGCGCACCGCGTTCGGTAAACTGGGTGTGAAACCCGATACGATTATCGGATGCGCGGGCGGCGGTTCGAATCTCGGCGGATTGATCGCGCCGTTCATGGGCGAGAAACTGCGTGGCGAGGCCGACTACCGGATCATCGCGGTAGAGCCGGCAAGTTGCCCATCGCTGACGCGCGGACGTTACGCCTACGACTTCTGCGACACGGGCAAGGTGTGTCCGCTTCAAAAGATGTACACGCTGGGTCACGACTTCATTCCGTCGGCAAATCATGCGGGCGGACTCCGCTATCATGGCATGAGCGCGACGCTCTCGGAACTCTATGCGCAGGGAATGATGGAAGCACGTGCGGTGGAGCAGACGAGCGTGTTTCGGGCGGCGGAACAATTCGCCCGCGTGGAAGGCATCCTGCCCGCCCCGGAATCCAGCCATGCGATCCGCGTGGCGATTGATGAGGCACTTCGCTGTAAGGCGGAAGGGAAGGCCGAGACAATCCTCTTCGGTCTGACCGGAACGGGATACTTCGACATGGTGGCGTACCAGAAGTTCAATGACGGGGAGATGAACGACTATATTCCCACCGACGAAGAACTCGCCGCCAGCTTCGCGAAGTTGCCGCAGGCGTAGCCTTGGAAGCTGGTTAGGCTGGTGGTTAAGCGTGTTAGGCTAGGCAACGAGGACGTTGTGCCACTCCCGTTCGTGGGTAAGTGCCCCTCCCAAGGCGGCGGGGCCACCTCTTCTAGCTTCTGTAGAAGACCATGGTGCCGGAAGGAATCTTTTTCTCATCTACCTGATTGCCGGGAACCAACCGGTTGTTGATCAGGTAGAACGTGTCCTTCGCCCGCCACTGTGCACCGCAGATATCGGTGGGTGTACGCTTGACGGTAACGGGACCGCCAACGGAATAACCGGTCAAGACCTTGGTGTTGTACCGCAGTTTCTTGAGCGACTGCTGATTGAGCTGGTTGCCGCGGAAATAGTGTCCATCTGGACAGACATAGATGGTCTGGAAACTCAATGTTTCCTCTCCTGCGATATCCTCCGCCGTCCCGTTAATACCGATGATCTGATAGGTGTCGGGCAGATTTTCATCTGACACGTTCACCTCCACCTTCGTGCCGACGGGAATGGATTTGAAGTCGATGATCTGATGTCCGCATTTCTTGGTTCCGTCAGGGAAGGTGTACACAGTATGCTCGTTGTTGTAAGCGTTGCGGGCAATATCCCATGCACTGTGATTCTTTCCGATCACGTTGCCCTCGTCCCGACGAATGGCATCGACTTCAGCCGAGGCGACCGCAATGGGCGGAGGAACGGCGGGAGGAGGAGCGGACGGTTGCTTCTTGCCAGGCGGCGATTTCTTGGCGTTTGCCGGTGGTGGCGGTGCAGCATCTGCCTTCGTTTTTTTCGCCGGAGGCTCGGAAGGCTGCTGCTTCTTCTGTGCGGCAACGGCGGCAGCCACAACTGATCGCGGAATCTGCACAGTGCCGTACAGCACATTGGAAAGATGCTTGTCCCCGACAATCAACCGTCCAGCCTTGACATCGGGATCCGAACCGGGACGTGTCTTCAGTCCCAGCAGACGGCGCACAACGGGAAGTGCGAACATCATGCCGCAACGTTTGCGCCCGCGATGGCTGCGCGTAAACCACTTGTTCGGTGTTGCGTAGGCGACTTGGGAATGGGGAATGATGCAATGATCGGGAATCTTGTAGCAATGCTTCAACTCCGCGATCAAATCCGCCAACGCGCGGAACTGGGCGGTTGTCAACGCCTTGTCATGGTACCCGCAGACCTCGATACCGACGGAAAACTTATCCACATTCGTTCGTCCATTCCACATACTACGTCCCGCGTGGAACGCCTCGCGCTGACGATCGATGATCAGATAGACACGACCTTTTTCGTCGATACAGTAGTTACACTCCCCCAATGCGCTCAATTTTTGGAGTGCGCTCTTAGAAGGTGCTTCCGTCGTGTGCAGCACAATCAGCGATGTGGACTTGCGAAGCGGTCGCTTGCTGTTGAGGGGACTGTAATAACTCTTGTCAAACGAAATGACAGCGGATGCCGTCTGTACGCACAGCGACAAACAGAATATAGCCCCCAATAAAAATATGTGAAAAGATTTCATGTGAAAACAACTTTTTTATCATAGCATAATCTGCCACGAAACAAAAGAACAAAGTTACAATTTTCTGTTGCGTGTCAAGCTGGGCGGCTTTGCCGCCCTGCGAAGTTATAGGTAAGCCCCGAAGGGACGAAGGTAAACAGACGGGGTCAAGCGTAGCGCAGCCCCCGGAATCAAGCAAAGGCATGTTAACCCTGAAAGGGCGACAGAAAGTGGCATAACATGACAAGCCGAGGTTTGTGTTCTGCCGCCCCTTCAGGGCTTGTCAGATACCGTTCGTACCGCCGAGGGTTACGCTTCACTCGCCCTCGCCTGTATAGGTGACGCCCTTTAGGGCTAAGCGGACGCGCGGAAACGCGTCCCTATCCGTCCGATTGCATTCGATAGCAATCGACAGCGACCGATGACACGCGACAAACGACATGCGATACGCCGCATTGGACTGGCGAGACCGGCGGCTAAACACCCGTCCCCATTGTCCCCATCGTCTCAGCTTCTCCGCCTTTCAGCTTCTCCTCTTCAGTTGGTTTGCGCTTGGCGGAATTCGACATTGCGGAGAATGCGGATCTGAAGGTAAGTGAAACTGATGAGCGCGACGCCTAGGAACCACGCCATTGTCGTGGCGGTGGAGAAACGGAGGTTGTTGTACGCCTCTTTCCAGATCGCGAGGGATAGCACGTTTGTCACGTCGCCCGGTCCGCCGAATGTGAGCAGGAAGATGTTCCCCATTCCCTGACAGGCGGCGATGAACGCACCGACGAAATTGATCACCATCAGCGGTAGCAGTTGCGGAAATGTGATGTGACGGAAACGCGAGAGGATTCCGGCCCCGTCGATGGCGGCAGCTTCGTAGTAGTCGGCGGGCAGGGAGTGCAGTGCGGCGATATAGATCAGACTCGCCATTCCCGCGTTTGCCCACACGCCCGGTAGAATACAACAGACCATCGCCAGCGCGGGGTCTTGTAACCAGCTTTGCTTGGCGATTCCGAAGAGCGCGAGGATTTGGTTCAACATTCCGTTCTCCGTCGGGTCGTACATCATCTTCCACAACAGTGCGATCACAAGTGCACTGGTCAAGTGCGGCAGGAAGTAGAGCGTTCGGAAAAAGATTTTTCCGCGCGGGATTTCAGAGAGGAGAATGGCCAGAAAGATCGGGGAGAGGAATCCCAGCAACAGCGTGATGACGACGTACTGCGCGGTGCGAATCCATGCCTTCCAGAATCCCGCGTCCGTGGCCACGGTGATGAAGTTATCGAGTCCCGCAAACTGCGTCTCGCCGACGATCTTGTACTCCTGAAACGCCATGACGGCACCTCGGAAGAGCGGGTAGTAAGACCAGACCGCGATACTCAGTACCGCTGGAGCCAGGAAGAGCCACGGAAGCCAAGTGACACGTTGCTTCCCGCCATCGGCTGCCGCCTTCCCTTTGTTTGCGTTGCGTCGCCAGGCGATTCCGGCGCAGACGCAGGCGACGATGAGCACGATTCCGAAAATCACGCGCGCCAAAGGGCGCTGCCGACGCAGAACGCTTTCCGGAACCTTAAACATCAAGCCCCGGTTGGCGTCCTCATTGATACTCCGCAACGCAGTCGCATAGTCCAGATGTTCTCCGCTGTCCGCCAACAACAAACCCAGCAACCGCCGCGAGACCAGATCGGAGACGGCCTGCCAGAATCCCGCGAAAGGTTCCGTGCAGGGACTCACGTCGCCCGACTCCAACCTCTCGTACATTCGTCGGATCGTGCCCGGAACCTCCTCCAGATAATCCGTGAATCCCAGCCGTCGCAGGTCATTTGGCGTACACCAGCGGGCCTGTCCTTCCAGCACCTTTTCCTTGACGTCCTCATCGTTGACACTTTGGCTCGCCAACTGTTCCACGCATTTCCATGCCAAGTCACGTTCCGCTTTCGGGCGACGCCCCACGCCTTCCGTCATGCTGTAAAAATGCTTGTGCGCTTGCAGGACGGGCTTGTGTGAGGCATCCTTGGCGGGGAACGGCATGATCCCTACCATGTCCGGCGGCAGGTTCGAATCTTGCGTCAGCTGTTCCACCAGTTCCGCGCCGGAGAAGAGCGCCACGACCTCGCCCTGCGCGAAAAGTTGCGGCAGGTCGGTCGTCAGGCGAGGTAACGCACGAACGACGCCGCGGATTACCTCGTCGGGGCGGAATGTCACGACACGATTCGTTCCGGGAACCGTGACCCGCCCTTGTTCGATCTGTTCGGGCGACAAGTCCACCGGTTCCCCGGTTTCGGGATCACGAATCCACGGTGCCCACGCCAGCTTGTGGAAAAAACCGGCGGCTTCGATTGCTTCGGGTGAATCAAAGTTCGCGCGCCAGACCCCATTGGACTGGACGATCAATT
>JAFYDR010000301.1 GCA_017544725.1 Kiritimatiellia bacterium | reverse complement strand
TTTCTTTTATTTTATTTTCGTTTATTTTATTATTTTTTTCTCCTTTTTTTTGTTGTTGTTTTTCTAATTGTTTTTGTAATAATTTTATTATTTTATTTCTTTTTTCAATTTCATTCGCCATTTTTCTCTCTTCATTTTCATTGCCGCTATCGGCGGCTTGCCTCTCAGCCTTTCAGCTTCTCAGCTGGCGGTATTGCAGCCATAATCATTTGGTATCATTGCCCCGTTGCTTTTATGGGATCGACTATTGGGGCGCGGGCGAGTTAGCCCGCGCTCTAAAGAGAAGTTGTTTTTTAAGTTGTTTCTGTTGTTTTCATTTTCAAAAGACGACGGTGAAATACGCAGATGCGCCCAAGCGGAACGGGTGTATCTCTTTTCGGTTGACGCATACAACAATGGGTTGGTAGAATCCTCGGCGTCTGGTAAACAAGGTCATGAGGCCTACGTAATCCGAATTCCAAAACGGAAGGATCGCACATGGAAAAGACACAGAGAATCGTATTTCTGGATTATCTTCGCGTAATCGCCTGTTTCATGGTGATGGTGATCCACGCATGCGAACCGTTCTATCTGGGAGGTGAGCAAGGCACCTATATCGCGACGCGAGGCGACGCATTCTGGGTGACACTCGTCGAATGCCTCTGCCGTGCCTGTGTGCCGTTGTTCGTCATGGCATCCAGTTACCTCCTCTTCCCCGTGACGAAACCGACGGGTGTGTTCTTCCGCCGTCGTCTTGTCCGCGTATTCATTCCCTTCCTCTTGTGGGCGTGTATCTACGTCTGGCGTTGCAACGGTAACTGGACGGCGTTGCTGTTCAACTTCCCGGATGCGGGTGGGCATCTTTGGTTCGTGCCGATGATCCTCGGTGTGTACCTCGTCATGCCACTCCTCTCGCCGTGGGCGGAAAAGGTTTCGGAGCGGGAACTGCGCGGCTGGCTTCTTCTCTGGTTGTTGACCACCACATTCCCCTTCTTACGTCGAATCTGGAGTATGCTACTCGGTACTCCACCGTTCGGTGCAGTTCCCTATCTCTACGGAGAATGCCCGTGGAACATGTTCGGTACCTTCCACTACGTAAGCGGCTTCCTCGGATACATGTTGCTCGGTTTCTGGTTCCGCAAGTTCGCCCCTACCCTGACATGGCGTAAAACGCTGGCGGTTGCAACCCCGCTCTGGCTGGTAGGCGTAGCCATCATCGGAATCCTCTTCTTCTTCCGAATTCCCGAACCATTCCCCTACTCTGCACCCTACGCAAAGGCCGTCGATCTGGAAATGAGCATCGAATACTGCTCTCTCGGCGTAGCACTCACCGTGATCGCCTCCTTCCTGATCTTGCGGAAAATCAATTGGGACAACGGAATTTACCGTCGAATCATTCTTCCGGTTTCTGCCGCGAGTTACGGAATGTACCTCGTCCACATCCTGATTCTAACTCCCGTCTTCGAAACCGTCCGCCCGCATGTCAACACGCCGTCCGCAATTCTGCTGACCGCCACCGCAACTTATATCGGCTCTGCAATAGTCATCCTCGTCCTTCGAAAAATCCCGAAAATCGGAACTTGGCTTGCAGGATAGACAAGCCAGTTGTGCGTGTTAAGCTGGGTAAGCGTGTTAGGCGTGTTAAGCTGGACAAGCGTGTTAGGCTGGGTAAACAGAATTTAGCCGGGCTTTGTTCTCTCGTCATCGAGTGCCCAAATATCGATTACAATCGACCGCAATCGACTGCTATCGAATGACACGTGTCGCTAGGACATCGTCGCCTAGAATAGCTAGATGATCTAGAAATTCTAGACATCGCCTTCATTCGTCACTCGTCACTCGTCATTCGTCATTGCCGCCACCGGCGGCTCTGGCGGCTGTCACCGAAAGAGCCACATTGCGAGACCAACGATTGGGGGCATGGTGACAAGAGAAAAGAGCGTACTGCCGGAGACGAGTCCGACGGAAAGCGAGACGTCACGGTTGTACTTTGCAGCGAACGCCGTGGTGAGTGCCGCCACGGGTGCACTTGCGGCAGTAACCAGCGCAATGGCCATCGTACCATCTGCCGGACGGCACAACCAGACTGTTCCCAGTACGGCGCACGGCAACGCCACCAATCGCAGGAAAACCGCCACGTACGCCGCACCGCAACGCAGCACTTCTCCAAACGATGTTTCGGAGAGGTAGTACCCGATCACCAGCATCGCAACCGGCGTATTCAAATCCGCTAGCATCCGTACTGGATCTGCCAACACTGCCGGCAGGGAAAACGAAAAGAAAAAGAACGGAAGTCCGAGAGCGATTCCGACGGTGCCGGGATTGACGAGGAGTGTACGAATACGCACCTCCTTCATGCTACCGCACATCGTGACAAGCCCCCAACTCCAGCACACGACGTTGAAGACGGCCACATACACAGCACCGAAGAAGACTCCGTCGTTCCCCAAGAGCGCATACTCCAACGGAATGCCCATGAAACCAGCGTTCGAAAAGGTGGTCGCGAAACGCAACACGCTACGACGTCGCATATCCCTCGTACGAAATCCCATCGCGGCAAGAATACCCAACGCATGGGTGAACAGTGCTATGCCAAGCGCCCATTCCAGTCCCTGCAATAGATGACGATCAAACGGACGCTGAAATGCCTGCATGATCACGCAAGGCGTGACCACGAGCATCAACAACTCCACCAGTCCTTTCACAGCCTTTTCCGAGAGAATCCGGCATCTATTGCAAAGGACGCCCACGCCCATCAGCGCAAACAACACGCCAACCTGACGCGCAACCACCAACAAACTTTCTAGCACATCAAACCTTTCTTAATCATTTGTCCTTGTTTAAGATTCGCATCATCCAGAGGCGGTTGACACCGCCAGCTGGCGCGTAGCGTCCGCCCCTTTCATTCTTCATTTTTCTCTCTTCATTTTTCATTCGGCTGGCGACGTAGCCACTAGCAGAATCCCTCCACATGAAGAGATCGTGACGGCGAAAGATCCGTCCTGTTTTCGCACGGGAACTTCTCCGTTTGCTCCGAACGACTTTACATTCTTCGCTTGGAACAGGATATCGAAGGTTGCCGGATGTTCATCGGCGGGATCATCCGCCGCCGTGATGAAGACCGCATGTGCCTTGCCTGTTGGATCGCGCGGCATCATTTCACCCACGAGAAGTCGCGCACCGTTCGACGCATGCAGATTCTTAAATGCAGCGGCGTTCAACGCCCCCACGCGATGGAAATTCTCCTTTGGATTTTGCGGCGATGTTTCGGGAAATCCCACGAAATGCGTAGCGACGTTCCGGAACTTCATGTATTCAGGAGAGAACCGTTTTAACTCCGCGTTGACGCGACGCAACTTCGCATACTGTTCGGTCTGATGTCCAGCGGCATCCAACACGTTGTTCGTCCACCATCCCTTACACCAGCATGCCCAAGTGATTGCCTCTGCACCGAAACTCAACGCCGCATTCGCCTGAAAGCGGAGACGATTCTCACTCGTTGGAGACATTCCGTCGCGGGAGTTCACCTGCGGGATGTACCAGAAGGATCGTTTCGTTTTCCGACAGGCGTCCGCGACGACGAGGAAGTTGTCGTACATCTTCGAGAGAAAGCGGTCGGTACTTGCCTGAACCTTCATATAGGGGTAGAAGTCATAGGAGAGGTAATCTAGCGGTACCTCCCGACAATAGACATCCACATGTTCAGCATACGTTTTCGTGCCGAGCTGGTTGACAGTTTGCTTTCCGGTGTTCTGAGCCACGCTCGCATAATTCGGGTAGAGATTCAGGTAGAGCGGCATATCGGGAATCGCCTGATTGAGTTGACGCACAACTTCTCCATAGTACGGGAAATCGAGGGCGGAAGGTTCATCGCCGATGTCGATGGCCCAAATCGCAGGATGATCCTTAAATGCCGCCGCGCCGGCCGCATACTTCTCCGGCGGATTCACCTCGCGTAACTTGCCGCCTCGCTCGCCGTCACCGCCCCACCAGCCTGGCACCACACCGTTCACGATCGCACCCACGCCGTGCTTGGCGAACAGATCAAGAGTGGCGCGGTCACCTGCCGGGATACCGATGATGAAGTCCACACCACAATCGCGAATCGCCGCCACATGTGCGTCGGTCTTGGCGTTTGCCTGAAGACAGTATGCACCTATGAGCAGTTTCGAACGATCCATCCGTACCGTGCGAGGCGTCGTCGCCGCGCCAGCCGTTGCCACCGCAAGGCACACGCACGCAAGAATTGTTTCCATCTGTGTATTCATTGTTATTCTCCTTTCGTTGTTGATTACCGGGGTGTCCGGAACTTCTCATTCCGCAGAAAATAGGCTGGAGCGCAACTCCACGCATGGCAATAGCTGTTGATCAGCGGCGTTTGATAAGGACTCGCCAACTGATCACCGGGAACGAATACCTCCCAGAAAGTGTCAGCTCCCAATTCCACCATGCGTCCCCAGTACCCGATGAGATGCGACTCCGCTTCACTCCGCAAACCGGCTGCATACAAAGCCTCGGTGAAGTAGTGGTTCGCGTAGGGCGTAACGGGACGAACCGCTTTTGTATCGCCCATGACGGACTTGAGGCAACGTTTCGCCCGCTCACCTTTCGCGAGCCCGCCGATAACCATCCACGCCTGTCCGATCCAAGAGAACTGCCCGTCCTTCTCACACACGTAGAGACCGCGTTCCTCGTTCCATAGACGTTCTTCCGTCCCCTTCTCCATGCGGACAAGGACGCTTTCGAGAAACGATACATCACGTTCATGTCCCAGTGCCTTGGCTAGTCGAAGAGTCTGACGAAAACCGTAGGCAAGCGCACCCTGTTCGGACGTTTGACGGTTCAGCGCGCTTTGCCAGTCGATGAAACACCACCACTTGCCGTTGTCACGAAAGACTCCGTCCTCTCCAATCGTATCCAGCAGGAAATCGAGTTGCCGCACGCAGACGGGCCACAGGTCTTCAGCGGTCTCGCGATCCCCGCTTGCCTCTAGGTATTCCAGAACCGTCGCCGCGTAAAGCGCGGTGTAGTCGAGAATACAACACGCGCCACGGTGAACGCGAGGACGCTCGTAGGCATCGCTGGAGAGGCGCGCGTCGTCATCGACCGTTCCTGCCAGTACGTAAAGCGACCGCTTGACCAAATCGAAATTTCGATACGTCTCGTAATCCGCCAACGCTTCCAACCGTAGATCGCCCAACCAGAGGCGACGGTCGCGCTTCGGTCCGTCCTCGAAAACGGTCTGCATGCAGTCGCGGAGAGTCCGCCGCGCAATCTCGTCAATCTTCGCCAGCTTAAGGGACGGAGCTGTCCAATCGCGTAGCGAAGAAGTATCCGCCGACGTCACTGCCGTTGCGGAAACGCCGTCGATGCCGAAACGTCCACCGACCGGGGCAGCCACGACTTCGATTTTCACATACCGAAAAGCGTAGCGGCGCGGCAGCCGAACTTCGGATGGCACATCGTCGATCGTCACCACCTCGTGCTGGAGCCACGACTTCGAGAGCGTCTGCAAGGACTCGATCTTGCGAACATCCTCGCCCAATTCCAAAGGAACTTCGGCGAAGATGAACTTGAGACGCACCGGTGCGTCGATGACCGGTTTCGTATCGACGAGCGAAAACGCCAACGTCCCAACCAGATGCTCGCCGAAATCAAACGTGACCGAATCACCGGGATTCATCGAACGTCCAAACGCCTTGGCGAGTTCGCCGTCGGGAATCGCCCGCCAGCCCTGAAAGGCGGCGGCATCCTGCACAACCTTAACCACACCGACAGGCTTGACTTCGCGACTGAAAAGCTTCGGCATCGTTTGCTCCGCCTTCGCATACCAACCGCTCCGCCTGGCCAAAGAGGTCTCTCTCCACGTCATGAATGTGTCGCTGCCAAGCCCGCACGCATCTTTCACCGTACCCGCAGCGAAACATTGGACTATAGCCAACGCGACCGCCGCGAATATCAAACCCGACACCTTTCTCATTTTTCGTCCTTTCTTTTTCCGTCCCCATCAGTTCGTTGCTAGATGATTGACAGGGATTATTCTGCCACTTTTCTCCACCTCATACAAGCTGATTCAGATTCCGTTGAAACAGTTGCCGCATCGCCATCGGGGTTCGCTTCGTGAACGGTTCGGTAGTTAGGTGGTCAGGTAGTTGGGTGGTTGGAACGCTTAACCGGCTTAACACGCTAACGGCGCCTCGCCCACGTTGCGTTACGGGAACGTTCATGGGGATAACTTTCGACAAGCCCCGAAGGGACGAAGGTACACAGACGGGGGCAAGCGTAGCGCAGCCCCCGGAATCAAGTAAAGGCACGTTAGGGTTAAACGGTCACGACAAGCGTGTCGCGTTCGATAGCAATCGATTGCAATCGACAGCTAGCGATGACACGCGACAAACAACACGCGACACGCGACACGCCGCCTTCATTCTTCTCTCTTCATTTTTCATTGCATCGCCGACTTTCACCAGCCCAGTCGAGGATGCGGCGGAAGAAGGCCAGGAATTCGCGCTGTCCGTATCTGCTGAAATGGACTTCGGGGTGGAACTGGACGGCGGCGATGGGTAATGTCTCGCTCTCGATCGCCTCCACAACGCCATCGGTTGCACGTGCCGTGATACGGAATCCGGGAGCCAAATCTTTGACTGCCTGATGGTGCCTGGAGTTGACCACGGCATTTGTCGCGCCATCGAAGAGGGAGGAGATTCGGGACCCCGGTTCCATCGCAATGGGATGCGTCACATATTTCCCGTCGCCGGTGTGGCGGTGTTTCACATTACTTTTTCGTTCGGTCGGGAGATCCTGCCACAGCGTCCCGCCGAAATAAACGTTGATGATCTGGAGTCCGCGACAGGTACCGACCACCGGCAAGCGATGCTTGACAGCCTCGTCGAGCAGGGCGTACTCCCAGGCATCGCGTTTCAGGTTGACCGCTTCCAGCTTGGGAGCAGGCGCAGTTTTGTAACGCGCGGGAGCGACATCCTCACCACCGCAGAGAACAAGGGCATCCACCTTTCCGAGTATCCTCGCCACCTCTTCCGCATTGGTCGTGGCTGGCAACACAAACGGAATTCCGCCCGCCGCATAGATTGCGTGGCTGTAGGTGTTTTTGCAGGTCACATTCTCCCCCGACCTGCAGATTTCGGCGATTCCCACAACGAGTGGACGATTCCCCACGCACGTATCTGGAATTTTGCATCCAACCGCAATGAAAACCAGTGACAGCAAACCGCAAACAAACGCACGTTTCATATTATTCCCTTTCTCTTTTGTCCCTTGCCTATAACTTCGCTGCGCGAAGTAGTGACGAGTGAAGAGTGACGAGTGACGAGATGCGGTGGCTTTCCAAGTTATTCCCCATGAATACTCCCGCGCGCAGCGCGGGCGGGGCACTTACCAATCCTTGCGGACGCAACAAGCGCGCCCCTTCCGTTTTTATTCGTCATTTGTCATCCTTCATTCTTCATTCCAAACAAAGTGAGGCAACGAGGACGTTGCCCCTTCCATTCAGCTTAACCAGCTTATCTCGCTTAACAGGCTTACCCAGCTCGTTTCAGAGAAGATGCCCCATCTTTTCTTTCTTCGTGTCGAGATAACGGGCATCGTATTCGTTGGCCGGCACGACAATCGGAACTCGTTCTACGATTTCCAGTCCGT
>JAFYDR010000300.1 GCA_017544725.1 Kiritimatiellia bacterium | reverse complement strand
GTCCGCGCATCGTCTCTTCTTTGTCTTTACAGCTATGGAGAGCCGCCGTGTGCTATGCGGGCGAGTTAACCCGCGCTCTATAGGTAAGTTGTTTTTTAAGTTGTTTCTGTTGTTTTCATTTTCAAAAGACGACGGTGAAAAACGTAGATGCGTCCGGAAGCAGAAAGGCGGGGAAGGGACATGAAGGACGGAAACGACAAAAGGGACGAGAGGTCGCGGCCATCTCTTAAATCTCTTCGATTGTTTCCATCCGTTCGTCATTCGTCATTTGTCACTCATCATTCGGCGTCAGCCGCTTTCGAAAAATCGCTTCACGAGGCGGTGGTTTTTTGTTATAGTATCCAACGTTTCAAGGGGGTGACTCCTTGTGACAAACGGTCGGAGTAGGATCGCGTGAAAACGGCCTTTCCGACCTAGACAATACAATTGCGTTACTGCAAGCTGGCAATAGTCTTGAAACGTGAGAAATTTGAAGAGTTGCCAAGTGAGCGAGTGCGCGTCCGTACGGGCGCGTTCTTTTCGCTTGGTTCATATTTCTTCAGGGCCTTCTCACGTGCCTAAGACTGATATGGACGGGGCGTGAGGGCGTTGCCCTTTTTGTATCCCTATCCATCTCCAAGGTTCACTCCTTGTTGTCCGTTCGCGGTCACGCCGCGAACGATGAGACCGAGAACAAACAGAGCAGACTTCTATTTCAAACTCTTGTCGCCAGCGCGAAACGTGGGCGTTGGGGTTGCTTTGCTTTGACACCAAGGAGTCGTCCACATGTTGAAGATTTTCGATAACATAGACAACAAGTTTGAGGATGGGCTGCATGCCATTCTTCGGACGAGTGGCGTAAAGCGTGCCGATTTCTCCGTCGGCTATTTCAATCTGCGGGGATGGGGGCTTGTTCTAGATGACATCGATACCCTTTCCGGTTGTGAGGTGATGGAGAAACGGGGGCATGACTTCGAGGAACCGGTCATGCGTGTCTGCCGTCTCCTGATCGGCATGTACCGTCCACCCGCCAACGTCATTCAGGACATGTACGATCTAGACGAGGAGATTGTTGACCGTGAAAAGGTCATGCGATGGCGGAATCAGGTGACGAACGATTTCCGTCGGCAGTTGATGCTGGGTGTACCGACGGCGAAGGACGAGGCTACCTTGCAACGGTTGCGGTGGCAACTTGTCGAAGGAAAGGTCTGCGTAAAGCTTCACCTGCGCTTTCCCCTCCACGCCAAGCTCTACCTCTCCCATCGTCCCGGCTATCCTGTACCGGTTCTCTCCATCATGGGTTCGAGCAACCTGACAATGAGCGGATTCGCAACGAATGGCGAACTCAACGCGGAATTCGTCGATGTCTGCGATACACAGGTGTACGACAAGTGGTTCAACGAGCGTTGGAACGACCGTTTTTCCATCGATGTCACAAAAAATCTCATTGAGGTGTTGGACGAAAGCTGGGCGTCCATAGAAGGTCCTACGCCTTACGAGGTCTATCTGAAAATCATGTACCACCTCAGCCGTGAGGCGCGTTTGGGCGTATCGGAATATCATCTCCCTTCGCCCTTCGATAAGGAACTCTTCGATTTCCAGAAGACAGCCGTCAAGCTCGCCGTACGGCACCTTGAAAAGCGCGGCGGTGCGATGATCGGCGACGTGGTTGGTCTCGGCAAGACGATTACCGCGTGTGCCGTGGCGAAATTCTACGAGGAGATACTAGGTGCTTCCACACTCGTCCTGTGTCCGCCGAATCTACGGCAGATGTGGCGTGGTTATGCGGACAAGTACGACCTCAAGATAAGCGTTCGCTCCGTTGCGGAGAAGTTCGACCCGCGTAAGGAACGATTCTATAAGCTCGTGATCATCGACGAAAGCCACAATCTCCGGAATGCGGGCGGACAACGCTATGCAATGGTCAAGGATCTGTTGACCTATCAGGGCAATAAGGTACTGCTCCTCACCGCCACGCCCTACAATAAGGATTTCTCCGATCTTGCAAACCAACTCAAGCTCTTCGTCGATCCCGACGAGGAACTCGGTATCCGGCCCGAACGTCAGATCGAGGCCGTCGGTGGCGATCAGGCGTTTGCGTTGAAATGCAACAATGCGCCGATGGATTCCATCCGTGCCTTTGAAGAAAGCTATTTCGCGGATGACTGGCGTGACCTGATGAAACTCTACCTCGTGCGACGCACGCGTACGTTCATCAAGGCTCACTACGCCAAGTCGGACAAGCACACGGGGCGCAAATATCTGGAAATGCGCGACGGTACGCGCAACTACTTCCCCGACCGCATCCCGAAGACCGTCACCTTCCGTACCTCGCCCGGCGATATGTTTGAACGCCTCTACTGCGAGCAGATGGTCGATTGGATGAGCGATCTTGATCTGCCTCGATACGGACTCCAGAAGTATATCGATGATGCCGCCGCGCAGACGGCAACCAGCGCAGAAAAGCAGTTACTCGACAATCTCTCCCGCGCAGGCAGACGCATGATGGGCTTCTGCCGGAGCGGCTTCTACAAGCGCATGGATTCGAGTGGCGTGGCGTTCCTCATGTCCCTCTACCGCCACGCCGTCCGAAACGCCATGTATCTCCACGCAATCAAAAACAGACTCGATCTGCCGATGCGGGCGTCCGACACCGACATCGGCGACGGCGTATTCGAGGATATGGACGAGAAGGGCGAGTTGTTTCTCAAGATCACGACCGATCCGTCCGAATATGCACAGGCTGGCAAAGACGCATACGAAGATCTTGTGGCGAACGCGCCTGCATCGGTGCGGTGGCTCAGTTCACGGTTCTTCAAGCGGTCGCTTGCGACAGCTCTCAAGAAGGACAACGAGACGATCATGAAAATGCTCGCCCAGTGCGGAGAGTGGAAACCGTCCGATGACGAGAAGCTGAATACGCTTGTTCAGCTTGTCGCACAAACTCACGCGAACGAGAAGGTGCTTGTCTTCACACAATACGCCGACACCGCCCGCTACATAGCCGAACAACTCAAGGCACGAGGCGTCGGCTGCGTGGCACAGGTCGATGGCGATTCCGAGAATGTCATTACCGAGGTGAACCGTTTCTCACCCGCCTCCAACCACATGCCGCCGATTCCGCCCGAACGCCAAACGCGTATCCTCATCGCTACCGATATGCTCTCCGAGGGACAGAACCTTCAGGACGCGCACATCGTGGTCAACTACGACCTACCTTGGGCGATCATTCGTCTCATCCAGCGGGCGGGACGTGTGGACCGCATCGGGCAGAAAGCCGCCGAGGTGTTCTGTTATTCGTTCTTCCCGCAGGAGGGCGTCAACAAGGTAATTCGACTCCGCGACCGCCTCGTCGCACGCATGAACGACAACGCGGAGACTGTAGGTTCCGACGAGGTGTTCTTTGAAGGCAACAAGCAAAACCTCACCGATATCTTTACCGAGAAAGCGGGAATCCTTGACGAGTTGGATGACGGCGAGGTCGATCTTGCCTCGCAGGCGTTCCAGATTTGGGAGAGTGCCACGAAGGGTAATCCTGTGCTTCGGGAGAGGATCCAGAACATGGCGGACGTGGTCTATTCCACGAAACCTGCGGATGAATTCCCGGAAGGTGTAATCACCTACGCCCGCACGAGAAGCGACAGCGATGTGCTCGTGTGGCTGAATACGGCAGGTCAGGTGGAATCGCAGTCGCCCTGCAAGATTTTCAAGGCTCTCGCCTGTCGCATCGAGACACCGAAGTTGCCGCCGCTTGCGGATCACCACGCGCTTGTCGCGCGGGCGATTTCGTCCATCAAGATCGTGCAATCCGCCGTTGTCGGTG
>JAFYDR010000299.1 GCA_017544725.1 Kiritimatiellia bacterium | reverse complement strand
GAGGGACTTGATGTTGATGAGCGCCTTGACTGATGCCTTTTTCTTCATAACGGGGTGTAGTATAGCATACTGATATTATCATTGTCCAGATAAAAATCAAAAAAATTACTGATATTATCTATGTCCGGAACAATAACACGCCGAGCGGCTTCGCTGCCCCAGATTGTGTCCCCCCTTCAGGGCTAACAAGCCTTTGTATGATTCCGGGGGCTGCGCTTCGCTTGCCCCCGTCTGTGTACTCTCGCCCCTTCGGGGCTTTGCCGCATCTCGTCACTCGTCACTCTTCACGCGTCACTGTGCGAAGCACCCCCGCTTCTCAGCTGGAGGCTTCGCCGCCTTCGCGAAGCGAAGTCAAGGCGAAGCGCTGTCTTGTCAGTTGTGGCGCATCTTGATATACTGGACGGTACAAGGAGAAATTGTATGGAAACGAATGCGGGGAAGGGACAACTGGTAATTGAAGAGACTCTGCTGGGTAAGGCGGGGTTGGTGTTGCAGCAGAACGCGATTCAGCTGATTCGGAGTTTGCGCTTGATCTGGGACGGCGACAGACCGTTGCGGAAAATCGTCTGCCGCGTCTCTTCGGATCCCGAGTTTTTCCCTCCCGCCGAGTTGTCTGCCGATTCGCTGCCGCCTTCCGTGCCGGTTGATTTTTCTTCCCTGCAACCGGTGTACCAGTATAGTTACTTGACCAAGATTACGGAACGGATTCGTGGCAACGTCAAGATCGAGGTCACCGGTGTGCTGCTTCTTGATGACGGTATGGAGGAACCGGTTTCTGCGCAAAAGTCCGTGCCCGTCGAAATCTGTCCGCATGATGACTGGTTCGGATCGGAGTTCATGCCTGAATTGCTTGCCGCTTTCGTGATGCCGAACGATTCTTCCCTCTCTCCCTTGTTGCAGCGGATTCAAGAACTGTTGCAGGATCGTTATCCTGACTCGAAACTCAGCGGGTATCAGAGCGGAAGTCGTGATCAGGTCATGCAGGTTCTCAAATGCATCTACGATACCGTGCTGGAACAGGGCATTCGTTACACGGAGCCGCCGCCTAGTTTCGGGGAGTCCGGGCAACGAATCCGCACCGCGAAGGAAATCATGGAGAAGAAGTTCGCGACCTGCCTGGACAGTACGCTTCTCTTTGCCGCGCTGATGGAGGCGTGCGGTTTCCATCCGATCGTCTTTCTGACCAAGGGACATGCTTTCGTCGGTTGCCATCTGCTGGACGCGCAGTTCCCGGATACGCGGACGGATGATGTCCAGGCGATCCGCAAGCGAATCGACTTGAATGAGATTTGCGTGATTGAGACGACGCTCGCCGTTGTCAACGGTGGCAGGTTCTCCTCTGCGATGGAGGCCGCACAGGCGAAGTTGCAACGCGATGAGGAGTTCCATTTCGCGCTGGATGTGGAGCAATGCCGTAAATTCGGGATCCGTCCGTTGTCATCGGAACGGCAGGAATCGGGCACTGTCGCCCCTGACGGCACCGCGAACCCCCTTGACGCCGATGACGAGCCTCTGCCCAAGTTGGATTCTGAGGAGGAGCCGGAAGAGCCCGCGAGACCGGAAGAGGAGCAGCTGCCGCCACGTGTCCGCAAGTGGAGATCGAAGTTGCTGGATCTCTCGCGGCGGAATCGTCTGCTGAACTTCAAGGATTCCAAACAGGCGATTCCCTTGATCTGCGACGATCTGCCCGGCATCGAGGACGAGTTTGCGGCGGGGAAAACCTTTACCCTCAATCCCCGCCCTACGCAGTTCCTGCAGAACGATCCTCGTGCGGAGGGAAAACAGATCGACCTCACTGCACTGGAATTGGCATTCGCGAAAGAGGAGGCTGCTAAATGCCGTCTCTACTCACGGCTGGATCAGAAGGAGTTGCAGAACCGGCTCAAGGAACTTTTCCGCACCTCCAAATCGGACTTGGAGGAGGGGGGCGTCAACACGCTCTTCCTCGCTGTCGGCTTCCTGAACTGGAAGGACGGAACGATGGCCAGTTCGCCGACCTACCAAGCACCTTTGTTGCTGATTCCTGTCACACTCTTCCGGAAGACGGTTCAAGAGGGATACTCTCTCTCGCGCAATGACGACGACACGATCGTCAACGTCACGCTGATGGAGATGATGAAGCACGACTTCGGGTTGCAGATTGACGGGCTGAATCCGCCGCCCGAAGACGAAAGCGGACTGGATGTTGCGAAAATCCTGACCATCGTCAAGGAGGCCGTCAAGACGATGCAGGGATGGGAAGTCGTGGACGGTGTCTGGCTCGGACGTTTCTCGTTCAGCAAGTTCATCATGTGGGATGATCTGGGACGTCGCCTCGATGATTTGCGGAAGAGTCCCGTCGTCAATCACCTGATCGAAAACAAGGAGTCCTTCGATGATGGCGCCGCGATGGTGAAGCCGGACGAGGTGGATACGTGCATTCCGGTCGATCAACTGTTCTGTCCGATGAGTGCGGACTCCTCTCAGTTGGCTGCCGTGCTTTCCGCCGTGAACGGCAAGAGCTTTGTCCTGCACGGACCTCCCGGTTCCGGGAAGTCGCAGACGATCACCAACCTCATCGCCGCGTGTCTCGCTGCCGGCAAGACGGTTCTCTTCTGCGCGGAGAAACGCGCCGCGCTGGAGGTCGTGCAGCGCCGCCTGCGTCGCATCGGGCTGGGACCGTTCTGTCTGGAGCTTCATTCGAACAAGGCGGGCAAGTCGGAGGTGTTGGCGCAGTTTCAGGAAACGCTCTCCTTTACTGGTGCGAAGGAACCGGCGGAATGGGAATCCATCGCCCGCGAATTGGGCGAGGTCAGAACTTCCCTGACGACATATGTCCAGACATTGCATCAGCCGGATAGTTGCGGGATGACTCCCTATCACGCCTTCTCCTATCTCTTCACCCATGCGGGGGACGAACGGGAGATCCGCCATGTCGGCGCGTTCCCCGCACTGAAGTTCGAGAAGGACGAGCTGGAGCAACTGCTAGAATGTACGCGCAGGTTGCGCGTCTGCGGCGAGGAGCTGCCGCCGCAACTCTTCGATGACCTGTCGTTCTGTCGGGCGACCGAATGGTCTGCCGCGTGGGAAGCGGATGCCGTCGCGCACGCAAAGGAATTCGCGCAGTCTCTGGAGTCGCTAAAGCAAGCCTCTCGCTCATTCGCCTCGTTGCTTGAAATCAAAGACTTTGATGCGCTTGACGAAAAGCAGATCGCACGACTTCGTGAACTTGCGGTGATTTGCAAAGAGGCACCGGAGATACCCGCCGATTTGTGGACGGCGTGGGAGTCGAAAGCGGCGGCTGCGGAAAAATTGTTGCGGGCTGGACAGGAGACGGCCAAGTTCCGTGCCGAGAATCCGAACATCGATTGGGACGCGGTGGAGAAACTGAACATCGCCGAGTTGCGGCAGCGGTGGCGGCGCATCGAGATTTCGAACGCGATTTTCCGTTTCTTCCGCAGACGGTCGCTCCTGAAAGAGTTGAAGTTGCGGTGTCTGCACAATCCGGGCAAGGCCACGCTGAATGCTCGTCCGGTCAATAAATGGATTGACCGATTTGAGAGTTATCAGGATGTCGCGGCTGTCGTGAAGGGAACCTCCTTCGGTGTCCCCGAATACACCTTCACCGCTGTGCCGAAAGACGATCAGGTCTGGCAGTCGCTAGAGAAACTGGTCACCTGTGCGAAGTCTCTGTGGGATGCGGTCAAGGCCTTGGGCGGGAAGCCGGCAGGTCTGGCACCCGTTCTGGAGACGCGCACCGAAAGGTCGATATGCGATGCGGAACTACAGGCGATCGATTCCTTCTGCGAGAAGCGAACCGGATTTTTCACCGCGTTGGGCGGTTCTTCGGAGACATCCGCAGGGCAGGGGACAACGGATGATGCGCAGAAGGGAACGGCGCGGACGATTCGCGGTCTGTTGAAGATGACGGAAACGGTTCTTGAAAATCGGTCGGAACTGCGTCGTTGGCTTTTGTGGAACAAGGAGCGGGAAGCCGCACTGTCGATTGGTCTGTACCCTGTGACGGATGCGATCGAACGTGGCGATCTGGAACTAGACTGGACAGAAGAGGCTGTTCGGAAACGTTATTGCGAGAAGGTGATTGAGAAGGTGATTGCCGAACGTCCCGTCCTGCGTGATTTTCTGGGGAACGTGCAGGACGAGCAGATTAAGCGGTTCTGGGAACTGGATGATCGGCATGCGTCATTATCGCAACAGATGATAGTCGCGAAGCTCTCCGCACGTCTCCCGTCGGCACGTTTCGGGAACTGTCCGTCCGGCACCGAGCTGGGGGTGTTGAAACGCGAGTGCGAGAAGAAGTCCCGTCACAAGCCCGTGCGAACCTTGCTGGAATCGATCCCGACGCTGTTGCCGAACCTGAAGCCCTGTCTGTTGATGAGTCCGCTCTCGGTCGCGCAGTACCTGCCGCCACAGCACGAGCCTTTCGACGTGGTGGTTTTCGACGAGGCGTCGCAGATTACCGTGCCGGACGCGATCGGCGTGATCGCGCGCGGAAAACAGTGCGTGATTGTCGGCGATCCGAAACAGTTGCCACCCACCACCTTCTTCCAGCGTCAGCAGGATGCGGGCGACGAGCCTGTCTCCGACACGGACATCGAGGAACTGGAAAGCATTCTCGATGAGTGTAAGGCGTCGGGGATTTCGGAAACCTATCTGCAATGGCATTACCGTAGTCGGCATGAGTCGCTGATTGCCTTCAGCAATCGGTACTACTACGGAAACCGCCTTTTCACGTTCCCCTCCTCTCAAAAACAGAACGAACAATTGGGCGTCAGCTTCCAGTTCGTTCCAGACGGCGTGTATGATCGGTGCAAGTCTCGGACGAATCGCGTGGAGGCGGAGGCTGTCGTGCGTGCGGTGATGGCGCGTCTGCTGGATCCCGCCTTCGCGAAGAAATCGACGGGTGTCGTCACCTTCAGCGAGGCACAGCAGGCACTCATCGAGGACTTGATGGACGACGAACGTGAAAAGCACCCGGAGATCGAGAAGTTCTTCAGTGACGATCTGGAGGAGCCGTTCTTCGTGAAGAATCTCGAAAACGTGCAGGGCGACGAACGCGACGCGATTTTCTTCTCGTGCGGATACGCGAAAGACCAGAACGGAAAATTTGCGATGAACTTCGGTCCCTTGAACCGCGTGGGCGGGGAACGCCGCCTCAATGTGGCGATCACTCGTGCGAAAGAACAGGTTGTGGTCTTCGCTTCGATTCATGCAACAGACATCGATCTTGGGCGGACGCAAGCGACAGGTGCCATGCACCTCAAGAACTTCCTTTCGTATGCCGAGCACGGCGTGTCGAATCTCGGTATCGCCGCTGGAACGAAACAGGAGAGCGATTCGCGCTTGGAGGACGAGGTTGCTGAGTTCCTTCGTTGTCAAGGGTATCAGGTCGAGAAACAGGTCGGCTGTTCCGGTTACCGCATTGATGTCGGCGTGATGAGCCGTGTCGCGCCCGACCGTTACGCGATCGGAATCGAGTGCGACGGCGAGTACTACCGGAACGCGAGTTCCGAACGTGATCGCGACAAGTTGCGTCGCAGCGTCTTGGAGGGGCTGGGGTGGCGGATGTACCGCGTCTGGTCGGCAGAATGGTGGTTCGACGCGGAACGTGCGAAAGCCAAACTGCTTGCCGAGGTTGAAGCTGCCGTGGAAGGAAAGCCCGCGCCATCCGGCGCAATGCCGACCTACAAGGCACCCCGTGCGGCAGAACCCGTCGCTCAACCGCAACCGGTAGTCGCCGACGAGTTCGTGCGCCCCTACGAGTTGGCGAAGCCGATGGACTACTCCAAGAAGCAAGAGAAGTTCAATCTGCTTGACGCGCCTCCGATTCTCGATCAGCAGATTCGTCGACTCGTTGCTGCGGAAGGTCCGATCGTTTTCTCTCTCCTGCGCAAGCGGATTATGCAGGAGTGGGATTTCAAGCGACTGAAACCGAACATGGAGGACGTTTTGCTGCGGTCGATCCCGAAAGACATACGTACCACGGCCCAAGGGACGGGTGAAGATCGGCAACTGGTCTTCTGGCCGGACGGCGTGACGCCCGAATCCTACACCACCTATCGCATTCCGAAGAAGGATGACAAGAATACGAAACGTGCGCTGGATGAAATCCCTGTGCAGGAGATCGCAAACGCGGAACGTGCCATCAAGCAGTCGTTGCAGAGTGTGCCGGAGGAGACTTTGTATCTGGAGACCGCTAAGAGGTTTGGATTCGCACGCGTCACCGCAACCCAGCGTCCCATTTTCGAGGACGCGGGAAAGGGATTGGCGTAATGGCCGAATCGCTCTTTCCGCGCAAGAGAACGGGATTGCGGATTGCCCTGCTACTGATCGGGTTGGCGGCGGTGTTGTTCCTCTGCCTCTCGTGCGGACCGGCTGGGTTCGGACTGCCCGACTGGCATACGGCTTCGGGGGCGGCCCTGTTGGAACTGCGGTTGAGCCGTCTCGCAACAGGTTTCTTCGTAGGGGCGGGGTTGGCGGCATCTGGAACGGCGTTGCAAGCGGTGCTTCGCAACCCGTTGGCGGAACCGTATGTACTCGGCGTCAGTAGCGGCGGTGCCTTGGGTGCGGCATTGGTCATCGTTCTCGGACTCGCCACGCTCCATTCCTTCGCCTTGCCGCTCGGTGCGTTCGTTGCCGCCTCGCTCACGCTGGTGTGGGTCTGGCTCTTGGCACACCGCGTGGGCGGCGAATATCGACCGACGGTGTTGATCCTGACCGGTGTTGTGGTTGGTGCGATTGTCTCCAGTCTGCTATTGCTCCTGTTGACCTTTGCGCCGACACGCGCGGTACACGGAATCACCTGGTGGTTGCTGGGAAATCTGCAAAGCACCTCGTGGCAACTGGTCGGTACGGCAGGCTTCCTGATTACGTTCTCGGTGTTCATCCTCTATCTAGAAGCGCGTACCCTCAACGTGTTGATGTTGGGAAGAGATCGGGCGTACCATGCCGGCGTGCGGATTCATGTGGAGGTGCCGTTGATACTGGGAGCGGCAACGCTCGCATCGGCGGCATCAGTCGCACTGTCGGGCGTGATCGGATTCGTTGGGTTGATTGTACCACATGCTGTGCGCCGACTGTTAGGGGCGAACCATCGGACCCTGATTCCCTGCGCGGCTTGCACGGGCGGAGTCTTCCTCATCGTCTGCGATACACTCTCCCGCTGTGTCGTACCTCCCTACGAAATTCCCGTGGGAGTCGTCACCTCCCTCTGCGGCGGTCCCTTCTTCCTCTACCTGCTTTGCGCAAAGAGTCGTCAGAGCCGCCAGTGACGAATGAAAAGGTTAAATCGCCGCTACGCGGCTTGAAATTGATGGCGCGATCCATTTAAAGGGCGAAGCCCGATTTCAAGCAGTCGAAGACTGCGATTTAATCATTTCATTTTTAAGGCGGCGTTAACCTCCCGGTAGGTTTTGTAATTGCTTCTCCTGAATGAATACAGTCGTTACCAAGCCAACATTGACATGGGAACGGCATAGAACCCTTCCCCGAAACGCAATACATCGTTGCCGGTATAGAGAACAACGCCCGTGAATGACGATTCAGCCATATTGGCAGCGAACCATTTGAGGTGTTTGAAATCTTGAATACCGAGGTTTGATCCAGCTTTCACCTCGATACCGAGACAAGCACCGTCATCGCGTGTCACAATAAAGTCGATTTCCCGCTTGTTCGAGTCTCGATACTGGGAGATCGAATAGATTCCCTCGCATTCCGCGACGGCGGCGATTTCATGATAAACCCAAGTCTCCACCAGTTTCCCGCTCGCATCCCCGTCCAAATAAACCGCGTCTTCCTTCCAACCGAGCAGATTTGCAACGAGGCTGGTATCCGTCACGAAATACTTTGAACGTTTCCCAATCTTAGAATACTCTCTCCCGGACCATGCGGGTACGGCGTCAACAAGGAACAAGGCTTGAAGCGCACACAGATAATTCTCTGCAGTCTCCTTGGAAAGCTGGGCATTCGCACATAGAGTTTTCAAGTCGAAAAACTTTGCCGTGTACGCCAGGAGCCACATCGTAATTTTTCGGAGGGCGTCAGTCTTTCGGATTTCTGTAACATCGTGAATGTCTTTGGTGAGCAAATCCTCGAGATAATCACGACACCAGCCTTTTCGCGCTTTCGGGGACAGATCTAGCATTTCAGGGTATCCGCCTTGAAATGCGGCATGGATAACCGCACGCTTATCCAAAGGTTCGCATTTATGGGAAAAATCTCTTGTGAAAGCCTTCGCCAGAAACTCGCCTCCGCCCCCGTGCAACTCGCCAAGTGTCAATGTCCGCAACCGGACAGTACCGAGCCTTCCGGCAAGGGAATCCTTCACCGCTTTGGCGAAGCGCAGACTGGAACTTCCAGTCAAAAGATACTGCCCCTTCGATCTGTCATGATCTACCTGGATTTTAATGGCGTTCAAAAGTTCCGGCACCTTTTGGACTTCATCGATAACAAGCGTTTTTTTATCGGTGCGCACAACAAAGCCGGATGGGTCACTGATAGCAGCCAGTCTCACGGGCGCTTCATCTAGCGTCACATAACGCATTGCACCATCAGCGACCGATTCGGCGAGCGTTGTCTTCCCGCATTGACGTACACCGGTCAGATGTACGCCACGCCTTACGGTCAGTGCTTCCCGCAGATTCCTTTCCAGCCATCTTGCTATCATCTCAATACCTCTCCAAACAAATTCGTAAAGAAGATAACAAAAATGGATTAAAAGTAAAGTAGAATTTGGATTAAAAGTAAGATAGCACTTGGATTAAAAGTCTAGCGGCAAGCCGTCAGGCCGCCAAAGACGGCAGTAACGAATGAAAAGGTTAAAAGGTTAAATCGCCGCTACGCGGCTTGAAATCGGCGGCTTTGCCGCCTTTAAATTAAGTGAGCCTTCGGCTCTAAGTGTCGCTGGCGCGACTAAGTGTGGCT
>JAFYDR010000298.1 GCA_017544725.1 Kiritimatiellia bacterium | reverse complement strand
CCTCCCAATGGACGTTCGGCGTCGTTTTCTTCCGCATGATTATTGTTCGGTTTGGCCATAGTTGCGCTATCCTTTCCAAAAAACACAAAAATGATACGGCAACCAAAGTCAAAAATCAAGCACGACCCTTACGAGCGCGTTTCGCTTTCTGATTTGACGAGTAAGCTCGTCAAACACTTGTCGTTCGTCATTCGTCACCGGGTGAGACTTTCAGCTGAAGTTAGCTGAATTATTTTTGGCTTGGTGTAAGGAACGGAATGCGGTATTCTGAAACGCATGGAACGCACCATTCTCCATATCGACATGGATGCTTTTTTCGCCTCCGTGGAACAACGGGATCATCCGGAATGGCGAGGCAAACCGGTGATTGTCGGTTCGCCGCCCGATCAGCGCGGTGTCGTCTCGACCTGTTCCTATGAGGCAAGGAAATTCGGTGTCCATTCTGCCATGCCGTCGCGTGAGGCGGGACGGCTTTGTCCACAAGGGATTTTTGTGCGCCCGGACTTCACTCGGTACAAGGAAGCGTCGAATCGCGTCTTTGAAATCTTCAACCGCTTTACGCCGTTTATCGAACCGATGTCGATTGACGAAGCGTTTTTGGATGTTACCGGATCGCGTACCTTGTTCGGGGATGGAAAGTCGATTGCGATTCGGATTCGCGAGATGATTGCGACGGAGGTGAGGATTACGGCTTCGGTCGGTGTTGCGCCAAACAAGTTTTTGGCAAAGTTGGCGAGCGAGCGGGCGAAGCCGAACGGCCTGTTTGTCTTTCCCTCTGATCGAGCGGAGATTCTGAGATTGCTTGGAGAATTGCCGGTTGGGGCTTTGTGGGGCGTGGGGAAGGTGACGGAAGAAACCTTGTGTCATTACGGTTACCGGTCCGTCTCCGATCTGCAACGGGCGGATCTCCGGCATCTGACTGCATTCTTGGGAAAGGGAATGGCGGAACACCTGATGCGGCTTGCGTTCGGTGAAGATGACCGCGAGGTTGTCACAGAGAGTGAGGAAAAAAGCATCTCCAATGAAGTTACTTTTCTGCAGGATTGTAACAACCGGGATGAGGTTCGGGAGACGTTGAAACAAATCTGCGAAAAAGTTGGCTACAGAATTCGTAAGAGGGGACTCTTTGCAGGTGTTGGGCGTTTGAAACTTCGCTGGTCGGACTTCCGTACGATCACGCGTCAAGCACCCTTCGATACCTTGTCGTGCGATGACTTCACCTTTCGGGAATTGGCGTTTCGGTTGTTTGATGCAGAACCCATGATTCAGTCCGTTCGCCTGATTGGGTTCGGCGTAACCAATCTTGCATCCGAACGGGTGGAACAACTGACGCTGTTTAATTCGGAACAAAATGAACTCCGAGCCAAACGCGAACGAATCTGCCGTGCGTTGGATGCCTTGCGACATTCAGACGACTGACGCAGCCGATGGGCGCTCCGCGCCAGTGTGAAGCTCTCGGGGGAGACACCATCTTTTCGAAAGCAATCGATTGCAATCGACAGCTATCGCTTCTTTCCTGTTTACCCGGTCTGACTCGTTTATCCAGCTTAACACGCCTTGTTCACATCAGACGAGGAGAGAACAAGCTAAATGACGGGAGAGAGTTTCTTTTTTCGGAACCAGATCCAAAGGACTTTCAGGAACGCGCTGAGTGGGATTGCCAATAGGATTCCAAGTATGTTGTTGAATACGACGCCCCAGAACAAGAGGGAGAAAATAATTTGAACATCGGAAAGACCACTCCACTTTTTCTGGATTTTGGGCGTCAGGACATATCCTTCCAAGAACTGTACGACACAGAATACCGCCAGAACGAGCAGGAGACGCAGAAGCGAACCGCCATCCCCTAGAATCGCCATCGGCAAGGTGACGATC
The DNA here is from genome assembly GCA_017544725.1 of Kiritimatiellia bacterium. Lineage (GTDB taxonomy): Bacteria > Verrucomicrobiota > Kiritimatiellia > RFP12 > UBA1067 > RGIG8368. Next base: position 8,586 of record JAFYDR010000298.1, on the reverse strand, counting down.
AAGCCTATGGCGTTGCCAAGGTAGGGGATCAGGTTCAGCAAGCCCAACATGATTCCGAGAATCAAACCATAGGGGAGTCCGATCATCCAGAAGCTGATGCCGAAAATCACGCTTTCGATCAGCACAATAATGACCTGTCCACGGAAATAGGCGACGAGGATGTTCATGAAGTTGCCGATAAGTCCCGCGACCTCTTTTTTCGTTTCGGTTTTGCAGAACCAAAGGAACTTCACGTTTTCTTTTACGATTCCATCTCCCTTTACCGTCACTAGCGGCAACAGGTAGCAAAGGTAAACCGGAATGATAAGCCAGGCGAAGAGAGAGATCAGGTACTTGGCTGTTCCGACGCCCACATGCATCGCTTTGATACCGACCGATCCGATCGAGATTTCGTCTAGCCATGCGGTGATTACACTTTGCGGATTCGTGAGGATTGGAAGCTTGGATTCAAGTCCGTATTTGGCAATAAAGTTATTGACAGCAGGAATGCCGTCCTTACAAGCGTGGTAGCACTTTTCAATCAAGGTCGGCAGATATTCGATCAAGGCGAGCAACTGGCTGACAATCAATGAACCGAACGAACCGATGATGAACACAAGCGGTATCGCGACCGAAATGAAGAAGACGGTGAGAGAAAGGAAGAAACGATCCGGTTTCCGATCCAGACGGCGATGCAAGAAGACATAGTACGGTTGGAACAGGAGGGTGAGGATTAATGCGACCAGCAATGGAGTCAGGACGATGGAAACGGACGAGAGGAACTTGGCGATTAGCCAAAGAATCAAAATGGCGCATGCAATTACGGAAACGGCGCACCATGATGTCAGTGCCGCCGCGATTACCTTGCGCTGTTTAGGAGAAAACCATTTTCCGTTTTCCGGAGCCGATTGAGTTTCATTCATGTTCATTGCGAAGGAAAGTCTATCAAAAATCGTTCGAGAGGAGCAAATGAAAAGATTAGAAGATCAGACGGTGGCAGAGGCGGTTGCGAAAAGTACTTGCATTCGGATTGGATTTGGGGTATAATTACCCAATGATTTGACGTTTGTTTGTGGTTTTTTGAACTGATGGAGTCGAAATGTTGATTCATACACAATCTTTTGCGAGGGCCGGTTTGGTCGGTAACCCTTCCGATGGATATTACGGAAAGACGCTTTCTTTTTCCTTCCGTAATTTTTCCGCATGTCTGACCATGTACGAGTCTCCTGAACTGGTCTTGGAGCCTGGCGATGTCGATGACGACCGCTTTCGTTCTCCGGAGGAATTGCTGCGCGATATCCAGCTCTTTGGATACTACGGCGGCATCCGTCTATTGAAGGCTGTGGCGAAACTGTTTTTCTTGTACTGCTACGAACATGGTATTTCCTTTCCATCCCGCAATTTCACCGTGCGTTATGTTTCCGACATTCCGCGACTGGTAGGGCTTTCCGGATCGTCCGCGATCTGCACGGCGATGTTGAAGGCATTGCAACTTTTTTACGAGGTGGAGCTGCCGCTGGAGATTACGCCCACCATTTGTCTGCAGGCGGAACGCGACGAGTTGGGAATCCAGTGCGGGTTGCAGGATCGCGTGATCCAGATGTATGACGGGCTCGTCTTCATGGACTTTCGACAGGATTTGGTGGAGTCGCGCGGATACGGCGAGTACGAGCGGCTGCCGATTTCGCTCTTACCGAAACTTTATATCTCTTTCGACCCGATGCGTGCGGAAGTCTCCGGACTCTACCATCGGAAGTTACGTGTTCTCTTCGAGGAGAAGAAGCCGGACATCGTGGCGGCGATGTCGGAGTTCGCGGATTTGGCCCAGCAGGCACGTGACGCACTTGTGGGTGGTCATGTCGAAAAGTTGCCCGAACTGATCAATGCGAACTTTGATTTGCGCGACCGGATCTTCCATGTTTCGGAGGCGAATCGCAACATGGTACTGACGGCGCGTCGCATGGGGTGCTCCGCTAAGTTTGCCGGTTCCGGCGGCGCGATCGTTGGGACTTACGAGAATGAGGAACAATACCAGCGTCTTACCGAGGCGATGTCGTCTATCGGGTGCAAGACGTTGAAGCCGCTTCTTTCCGATGACATGAATTAGAGGTAGATGGGGAGGTTGCCATGAGTGATCAAGTGAAATTTTCGGATGCGGAGGTCCAGGTTCTGCTCCAGTACTGGTTGCAGAAGATGTTTCCTTCCCTCGGCTCGCTTGTCTGCCAGCGTGCATCTTCGCTAAATGTCACGGAACGTGATGAAGCAAAGAACTCGTTGCTGAAGTCTGGATACCTTGTCTTGCTTGTGGATATCGGGAACAATGCCGTTGCGCTTTCGGATAAGGGCGACTCGAAACTCTTCGCCAAACTTTTGGTCATGCCTACGGGGCAGACCTTCTTCAAAAAGCTGATGAAGGGATATGCGCAGCAGCCTCAGTTGCAAAGTTATTACAGCTACGATACGGTTGTCTTCCAGATGAATTTGATCGCTGGGATGCTTCTAGGCGAAGACACTTCTGCCTACCTTTGCGGAAACATGGGGCGTTACCGTAACTGGATGGATCAGTATTCTCACGAGGACACGGCTCCGGTCGAACGGTTTTTGGCGGATACCGTGTTCAATTTGGCATTCCTCGCCCCGGGAATCGCTTCGCCTCGTGTCGCCGCCATTTTGCTGGCACGACTTGGCTATCGTCTCATTGACGACAAAAAGACGAACGTCCTTAAGAAGTATCTCGCGATTCTTTCCAGCAATCCGGAGAACTGGATCTCCATGCTCAAGTCCGACAAGCTGGAAGTCTTCCGTGTACAGCTCGCCTTCTTCTTCTATCTGCTTGGACGTCTCGATTTCATGATGGCGCTCAAACCCCATCTGTCGGCGACTTGGAAGAATGTCATTGACGGATTGGAGAAGGGTGACGCCGATGATTCGCTCTCCACCTTGCGGAAGTTGCTGGAGGCGATGCCGCTCGCGTGGCAGGAGTTGATTCCCAAGACGGCGATGGTTCCTGCCTTCTTCATCCAGTTTATGCTGTTGATTGGTCTGCGTAGCGGGAAGGCGGCGATTTTACAGACGGAACGACTGCTGGCTACCGTGACGAACTGTTTCGATTACTCCTGCGCCGTTTGGCAGTATGTTCGCCAGAATCCCTTTCCTGCCGATCGCTTTACGTGGAATGCGGAGACAGAGAAGGCGTTTGATGACAATCCGCTGGCCTATTCATTCTCGACGCTCTTCGCCGCCACATTGTTGCGCGACACCCCGCAACATCTGGTGCCCGCTGATTTCGCCCGTTTCGCGTTGCGCAGTTTCTCCTGTCTGCTCGACGCCGGTTTCGTGCAGCTCGCCTATCAGATCAAGACGATTATGCAGGCGTATCTACCGGATAACGAAGAGTGGCAGAAGGTAGAATTGGAAGATCTGCCGATCGTTCCGCTTTTCCTGCCGGAACGCAAGCGCAGTGACGCGGAACTCTATCTGAACGAGCTGGTCAAAATCCTAAAGGACGCGCGTGACCGCAGGGAAAAGGAGGATGCGACGCAGGAAACGAAGGATTTCGGATTCCAGATCGAGTTGCGCGAAATCGGTTCAAGCGGATTCTATCAGGTCGATCAGGCTGCGCCGTGTTTGGTGACGCATACCAAGAAGGGATTAACACGACTCAAGCGGATCTCCCTGAATCGCGTCAAGCGCGGCCAGTACGATCAAATTATGGATCGGAAGGATCATTTGATTGCTAACCTCATCCAAGATGTCAAAGGTGCGCTGGATGATGACACCGCGATCAAGAAGATTCACTTTACGGATCTCAACGCCATCGTGTTGGAATCGCCCCGTAAGTTCTTCCTGAAGGGCGATACGATTCCGTTGCTGATGAAGGTCGAGCCTTTGCGTCTTTCTTTGGAGGTCAATCAGGATTCTGTCGTAATCCAGTTGCCGCCCGCTTTGCCGGAGGGAATCGAGGATCCCTACTTCCTGGAGAAGCATGGGAAACGTTCCTTTTCTGTCATTCTCGTGGATGCAGAGGTTAAGAAGCTGTTTGAATTGCTGCATAAGTGGGGCGATGGTTCGCATCGGAAGATTCGCCTGACTGGTAAGGCGAAGAAGGCCGTGATGGATTTGATTCCCGCCTTTTCGCAAATTTCCCCGTACTTGCAGGTTTTGGGTACGGGCAGTGCGATCGAGGATGTGACGGGATCGACGGTTCTGGGAACGGTCAATCTGGAATTGCGGATTGGTACAACCCCCGATAACCAATATCAGATGGAAATGCTCTGCCATCCGATTCCGGACGACAAGACTTTCGAAATCAAGCCGGGTATGGATGCTGCCGGCATCCTCCGTTCGACATCGGACGGTTCCGTCACGGTTACGCGCGATTTGCGCAGGGAACGGTTCGAGGCCGAGCGAGTCATCAATGCCTGCCCCACGCTCGATGCACATCCTCCTACGCCCTACCAGTGGCGTTTCGAGGACCGTGGAAAGTTGCTGGAATTTATCGCCGAGTTCGAACGGATGGGAGACAAGTCGATCCGGATGACCTTCCCCGAAAATCAGGCGTGGAATGTGACGCAGCTGAATGCGCCGTTGGAACTGAAGCACATCGAAACCAATTCGCGCGGGTGGTTTGAGATCGGCGCGGAGATTCGCGTGGATGAAAACCGCGTCTTGCAGTTGATGGATTTGCTGACGCTCTATCGTTCGCGACAGGGGAATTTCATCGAGCTGGGAGAAAACCAGTACGCGCACGTCAGCGACGAGACAATCCGCCAGCTGGAGTTGCTGGATCTCTACAAAGGGCGTTCCAACGAGAAGATCGCGATTCCACAGGGCTTCGTTCCGCTCTTGACCGATCTGCAGGAGGCATCAGGGGGCAACGCACCCGAAGAAATGGCACGGATTCGCGACGAAATCTCGCGGAAGCTCTCCACGGTTCCCGCCCTGCCGCGTGACATCGATGTTTCGCTCCGCCCGTATCAGGCGGATGCCTTTCGGTGGCTGATGTGTCATTATACATGCCAGCTCGGCGGTGCTTGTCTCGCGGATGACATGGGCTTGGGAAAGACGATCGAACTGCTCGTATTCCTCAAGGCGGTTGCGCAGAATGGTCCGTCGCTCGTCGTAGTGCCGACCTCCTTGGTGAACAACTGGTGTTCGGAGGCGATGCGGTTTACCCCGACGCTCAACGTCATCCACTTTGCGGAAGACCGCGATACGGAGATTGATAAACTGGAGGCTGGTGATGTGCTGATCATCAGCTATGGACTGCTCTCCAATGAGATCGATCGTATCGAGAAGGTGCATTGGAATGTGGCCGTGCTGGACGAGGCACAGGCAATCAAAAATTCTACTGCCTTGCGGACAACTTCCTCCAAACGGATTCTCGCCGATTTCCGAATCGTGGCGACGGGTACGCCGATTGAGAACAACTTGCTGGAGTTCTGGTCGCTCTTCGATTTCATTCTGCCGGGACTCCTCGGTACGAAGGCTCGTTTCAAGGAAATTTTTGATGATGACGCGACACGCGAAGAGGAACGTCCCGCGTTGCGCAAGCTCGTGACGCCGTTCATCCTGCGCCGTCTGAAACGCGACGTTCTGAAAGACCTGCCGCCCAAAACGGAGATTCTCCTCCCTGTCGAGTTCTCCGAGGACGAGCGCATCCAGTACGAGTCCATTCGCCGTGCGGCGATCGAGCGGATCACCGATCCCTCCGATCGGATTTCCATTTTGGCGTCTCTCATGCGTTTGCGTCGCACCTGCTGCCATCCGTCCTTGGTCATCAACGACTACAAAGGAGATGGCGCGAAGATCGAAAAGTTGCTGGAGCTGGCGGAAAGTTTGAAGCGCAACGGTCACCGAGCGTTGGTCTTCTCGCAGTTTGTCGATATGTTGACGCTCGTTCGCAAGGCGTTCGAAAAGCACGGCTATACCTACCAGTATCTTGACGGGGCGACCGTTCCGAAAGAACGTACCGCCGCCGTCAACGCCTTCCAGAGCGGGAATGGCGACTTCTTCCTGATCTCCTTGAAGGCGGGGGGAACGGGACTGAATCTGACGGCCGCCGACTATGTAATCATCCTCGATCCGTGGTGGAATCCGGCGGTTGAGAGTCAGGCTGCCGACCGGGCACACCGCATCGGGCAACATCGTCCCGTGACGATCTATCGTTTGGTGACGAAAGACACCGTGGAGGAAAAGGTGATTGCCTTGCATGCGGTCAAGCAACGTCTGGTGGAGGATATGCTGGCAGACACCGAGTCCGCCACGCTGACACCCGACGAGCTGATGTCGCTCTTCACGTGAGGTGCGGAAACGGAGATGACACTTCGAGGTTTAACGAGAACCGCCCGTTTCTACTGGAAAGTTTCACGTGCCTACCGATTTCTGGTCGTGGGCGTGTGGAATTTCGTGTTCGGTTACCTATGCTTTGCGGTCACCTACTGGTGCTTAGAAGGGAAACTGCCGGATTGGATGATTGTTGCAATCGCGTCGGTGATCGGCATCACGAATGCGTTTATCTGCCACCGCTCGATCACGTATCGTTCGCGGGGCAATATCTGGGCGGAATACGGCAAGTTCTACATTGTGTATGGTGTGCAATCCGTGCTAAACGCAATTCTGATTTGGCTCTTCGTTACTTGTTGGCATGGTAACGCCTATCTCTGCCAGTTGTTGATCGCGGTCTCGTTGACCTTCGTCTCATACTGGGGACATAAACTCTTCTCCTTCCGTAACAGTGTGCTACGATAAGCCGCCGAGACGACTTCGCCGTCAGCGTGTTATGCTGGATAGGCTGGTAAGGCGTGTTAAGTTAGGCAACGGGGACGTTGCCCCTACCATTCTCTGCGACCGCATGCGCCTCTGCGTGATGAAATGGCGGTGTCAATTCCGAACTTAGAACTCAGAACTGGTTTCGCGTAGCGAAGATCGCTACGTCACCGGGGGTGAGCCAGAAAAGGTCTTCGTATGCGTCGGCTTTGATGCGGGTGCCATCCCTGCGCACGATCTCGACTCCTTGAGCGAATGATGCCGTGAACGACATTTCATCGTTCGGGTCACGGTTGACAATGACGAGATAGTCCTGCGTCCCATTTTTTAGCCACGAGACGACCAAGGTTGAGTTGTTGGGCGTGGAGAACGATTTGACAAACTGCGGCAAGGTCTTCGGGTCGAGGAGTTTTGTGCTGATCGGGATCTTGTCTCCAGTGTGCCATACGCATTGGACTTTCGCGCCAAGGAACACATAGGCTCGGGCCTGCACTTCCTGGTTTATCTCGCGAATCAGCTCGAATAGCGGACCTCGCTTCTTTGCGGGAATCACTGCACGATAACGGAAGTATTGTAACATCTGTGCACCATACGCGAGGTTAGAGTAGAGCTGTAGGCGCAAATGCGCCTTTGTGGGAACAGGATAAGGATTCTTCGGATTATGGCGATGAGCGGTGGCGAGGGCGAACGCATACATCGGGATTCCTTTTTCGTTGGCGAATGCGCTGGCGATCTCAAGCGTCTCGTACCAGCGTTCTTTCAGAAAGACTTTTGCGCCGTGCAGACGGAGATCATTCTCCATTGATGACAAGGCACAAACCGGATAGACATCGAAGCTGATCATCTTCAGCGGCACGATACCGTAAAGCCGACGGACGTATTCGCCATACGTGGCACATCCCGTAAACCTCTTTTGATTCGCCTCATCCAGAGAACCGATGAGATTGACATAGCACGGATGGACTGGATCAAGTGTCTCATACCGGCTTACGCATTCGCGGATTGTCTCGGCCAATCGGATGGGAGGCTCGTCCGTAACATAGTAGAATTCGAGCGCAGGGGAATCCTTTGCTGCAACCGTAAACGCCTTCGCTTCGTCCGTCATGCGTTTGATACCGTCGAGACCATGAGTGGCATAGCCGATGATGAGTTTAATTCCCGCCTTTTCCGCTACGGACAGAAGTCGCTTTGCATCGGCTGGAGTTTTGCACATTTGTGTGAGATGCGTAAATCCTGCATCTCTCGCCTCGAGATAACGTTCCTCAGAAGCCATCTCCTGCGGAAATGTACCCCACCCTAGGATAGGGATTTTCGCATCTGCCAAAGCAGAGCCTCCAAGGATAGATATTGCCATGACACGAATAATGACCTTGATCAACATCGTATTTTTGGACTCTGTTGCGTAGAGTAGAGATCCACACTTCGGCGTTATCTCCGATATAACTTTACCCTCATCAAACCGTATATGCGGACTTCCCGAACACGGCTTTTCATCGAGTACTTTTCCTGTTGCCATGGATTCTTAGCTTTCTCGGTTTGTTTTGGGCGGAGACCTTCCGACCATCCCTTTTAACAACTACGAAGTGCACGGAATACACGGGAATCGTAAGTTTCCTGAAAAAACCATTCCGTGAGTTCCGTGTATTCGTGGTTTGAAAGAATCACAACAGCGGGATTCGTGTTTACAGCTTAAAGGTGAACGACTGGCCATTCTTCTCGCGGATGATCTCTTCGCAATTGCGGGGCCGTTCCTTCGGTCCGCCCGTGAAGAAGAAATCGCTCTGGTGAAGCGTCAGCACTGCCTTGTCCGGATAAGTGCGGAATGTCACGAACCCGATG
>JAFYDR010000297.1 GCA_017544725.1 Kiritimatiellia bacterium | reverse complement strand
GGCGTGTCCCTTACACCCCTAATAGCTAACAGCTGAAAGCTAAAAGCTGAAAAGCGGCGTGTCCCTTACACCCCTAATAGCTAATAGCTGAAAGCTAAAAGCTAAGAAGTGGCGTGTCCCTTACACCCCTAATAGCTAACAGCTGAAAGCTAAAAGCTGAAAAGCGGCGTGTCCCTTACACCCCTAATAGCTAATAGCTGAAAGCTAAAAGCTAAGAAGTGGCGTGTCCCATACACTCCTAACAGCTAACAGCTGAAAGCTAAAAGCTGAAAAGCCATGCCCGCGTCCTCCAAAAATTCGGGATTGCGGATTTCATTCGAAACTGGTAAACTTGTCTCGACTTTTTTGGGAATCCTTTTACAGGAGTGAAAAAATGACTGCTACACAGAAGTTTCATGTGTTTCGTACAATTGCGTGCAAGCGTATGGTCTCCCTTCTTGCATTAACTGTCTTGTCGTTGTTCGCGGTTCCCGCGTCGGCTGACGTCACGACCAACGTGTGGACGGGCGGTGCCGGGACGACGTTCTGGGCTGATGCCGACAACTGGGAGTCCGGTACGCCGCAGAACGGGCAGGTGCTGTTCTTCTCTCTTGCGCAGGCCAAGACGTTCACGAACGACCTTACTGATCTCGCGCCCGCCGGGATCGTTGTCTCGAACACGGCCTACGTGGTTCTCACGTTTACCGGAAATGCATTGGTAGCCGATGCGACGGACGGGATGGATATCCTGCTTCAGGCCGGTTCCGAAGGACCGCGATTCGATCTGCCGCTGACTGGCACGGGTACGGTGCGTCTGGTGTGTGACGTGCCGAACCTCGGACCAATCTTCTACTTCGACGAGGAGAACACGCAGTTCGCGGGGCGTTGGGTTGTCGATCATGTGGTGTTGCAGTGCACCAACCGGTTCACGGTTATCGGCGACGACGCGACAGAGACAGTCATCCCCGACGCGATCACGCTGAAGAACGGCGGCAACCTGAAGAACTATGCCTGCGACCTGACGATTCCCGCATGGCAGGGGATCACGCTGGATGAGACCGGTGGCGGCTTCTGCTGTGGCTGGGCTTCAGAGGAGAACCCTCGCTACATCACGGTGAATTCGCCGATCACCGGTTCGGGGCCGCTGGGAATCGCGGGCGCGACCGGCACCATCGTCTTGAACGGTACGAACACCTACACCGGCGGCACCTTCATCGGTACGAACACGTGGGGATCTTTTGTGGGACAGGCAGGAACGCACACCGGGGTGATACTCGGCGATGGGGCGGCAATTCCCGCAGATACGCCAGTCGTCATCAACGGTTCTTACCACGGACTGCTGGAGCTGAATGGAAACTCGATCCAAGTCTCCTCTTTGGACGTCCTCGAAGGTGCCACGTTGGCGAACAGTTCTGCGACCGAATCGACGGTGACGGCGGACGCCATCCTGATGGCAGGCGTATTGAGCGGGAAAGTTCGGCTGAACGGACCGATATCGTTGGAAGTCCCGGATTCCTCGCCGTGGACGGACGCCGTGTACGAGGTGACCTCCGCCAACCCGTTGGATCTGGGTTCGAACGGCGAGACGGGGTCCGGCGGCGTTACGCTGTTGCTCAACGGCGGTACGGTCACGCTCGGTAGCGGACGCGGCTTCGGTGAAAGGCGCACGGACGGTGCCGCCGGCGTCGAGAACGACGTTCGTGCGATCGACCACACCAATCTGCGCAGCGGTACTCCGATGGACAAGAGCAACTGGGGAAATCAGTCTTACAACGTCGGTTATTACTATCAGGCGATATGGTACATTGCGGAAAACGGCATCTACAGCTTCGGCAAGTCATTTGACGACGCGGCTGCGATCTGGATCGATGGAACGCGCGTGTTGCGTAACACCATCTCGTCCGCAGAGTACAGTACCTACAGCTATCGGCTCTCGCAGGGCTGGCACCTGCTCCAAGTCTGGCTCTGGAACGGCAAGAATAGCGGCGGCGGTCCTCAGCACGGTTGGGGAAACGGCATCAAATGGTCTGCCGTCAACGAGACGCTCTCTGCCAACACAGGCGATATCTTCTACCTCACGGGTGCGACGGGTACACGGCACCAGTTCCATTTTTCTGCGTATGTGACGCGTCCGTTGCTGATCGGACCGGACGGCGGCACGGTTGCGCAGTCGGTGTACAATGCCAATGCCTTCGATGCCAACGATACGCATCCTCCTGTCGTTCTCTGCGGCGGCATCCAGGAGACGGAGGACAACACAGCCCACACGCCGGTAACGTTGACCGCGCCGACGTTGATCCTTCCGTACGGCGACAAGATTCCCGTCTTTGACGCGGAGGTCACTTTGGCGCAAGGCGCTTCGCTTACCTTCTCCGGTTCGGTCTTGCTGAAACGGATGCCGAATTGCGCGTATTCGGTCACGCCCGGTACGCACGTTTTCCTGACGGCTGAAACGCTCTCCGCCCGTGCGGAACTGACGGCGAAGGGCGCTTGGATCGCCTACGCGCCGGAGTTCACGGCCTCCCTGTTTGAGAGCGAGGGGAATGTAGGGTTGGCTACTGGCGAGACGATGGTCGTCTGCTTCTTGCAGTCGAACGGCAATGATCTGCTGTCCTACCTTCCCCTCCAGACCGGATCGTATATTTCGGAGCAGACCTTCACCGTTCCTGCCGATGCCGAACTGGTGATCGAGAATATGCGCCCCTGGCGGCAGACGGGCGTTGTCTCCGGTACCGGCACGGTTCGCTACAGCGGACCTCGTTCCTTCAACCTCTACAACAACTGGCCCGATTTCAACGGGACGTTTGTGCATGAGGAGGTGTACCACAATACCGGTAGCACGCTCTCAGGCGGAGGTGACGCCTCTCACCATAACGGGCTCGGCGCATCGGCACAGATTGTCATGCGGTCTGGCATCGTGAACATCAATAATGTCGAGACGACCGCAACACTCCCGCCCCTGACGATTTATGGCGGTACGCTTCAGCTGGAGCGCGACGTGACCGCGAGTAGCATCACGGTGGATCCCACCTGCAAGCAATGGTGCGTCAAGGATCATACGGTGAGCGTAGTCGCCTCCGCGTTCTCGATCTCCTCCGGAACGGAACTCTCCGTGAGCGGTAACGGGAAACTTGAGATCGTGTTGAACAACGAGACGCTGCGGCTTCCCTTCCTCACCGGCGATCTGCCGATTGATGTGACTGGCACCGGTACCGTGAACATTGATGACCTGCGCCAGACTTACGGCGGCAAGCTTTCCGTCGCATCGACGGTCACCATCCAGACGGAAGCCACGCCCGCTGCGAATCCCGTCATCTGGCTCGACGCCTCCGCGTCCAACACGCTGATCCGTTGCGCGACCAATGACGCGCAGGTCTCCGAGTGGCACGACCGTCGCAACGGCGCATCCGGCACGACCTTCCCGGACGCCTACCTCGATCCGACGATGCCGAACCAGAGTCCGAAGAATGGCTATAAGTGGGCCTATCCGCCCGACATCCTTGAGGACGCCACGCTTACCGCCTCGCCTGTGCTGGACTTCGGCAGGCAGAACAGCGGTAAGTGGATGGCATTCACCAGACCCTTGATGATGCGCACCGTCATCTTCGTGATCGGTTCGCAGAATGGCGGCGGTCCGTCCTTCTTCAGCGCCACCAACGCACCGAAGGGATACTGCCGTGGCGGGTCGCTTGACGGAGACAATACTGTTACCGCAGCTAGTAAAATCTACAATGACGCTACTTCCTGGGCAAGCCCCGAACTGGCGGGCTCCTACACGCGCACCAACGGCGTGGTCGTGAATCCTAAAACCACTGGACTCACCGGCGGGTATCAGATCCTCACCACCCGTCTCCAGTCCAATGCGAATAGCCTCCCGGTTTCCGGTATCGCCAAGGATCTACGTCCGCTGACCGGTGGCCATGCCGACAACGGCAAGCGTTCCGGCGGTATGCGTTACGCGGAAATCCTCTTCTACGACCGTGAGTTGACCGATGCGGAAATTACGGCTACCGAGAATTACTTGGCGAAAAAGTGGTTCGGTGAGGTCTTGGACGAGAACGCTGGCATTGTGTATGGTTCGTTCGGACTCACCGTTTCCGACACCAGCACGTTGCAGGTTGACGGCGAGGCGGCGGTCGTCGGACTGGCGTCCGTCACCGGTTCCGGCACGCTCGTGAAAACGGGTACCGGCACGATCGGCGTCAATGACACCAGCGCTTTCACGGGCGGTATCGATTGGCGCGAAGGCGGCATCGCCAGCGGACTCTCCGTCGCCCCTGACTTCTGGCTCGACGCTTCCGTCGCCGACTCCATCACGGAGGTGGACGGACGCTTCGTCTGGCGCGACTGTCGCTGGGACGGCGTGACCGACTACCTTGTCGCCACACAACGCTGGGCGGTCGCTCCAGTCGTGATGACCAACGCGGTCGGCTGCCTCCCCGTCGTCAACCTCGGTACGCTAAGCCACGGCTCGCACGACCGCGGACTGCAGTGGTCGAAGTCGCTGAACGCCCAGACGATCTTCATGCTGATCGGTTCGCAGGACAGCGGCGGCACCATTCTCGGTTTGAATGACAGCCATTGCCCGTTCAACCGCTACGAGTTCACCAAGGCGTCCGATCCGATCTACTCCGGATACACGGATACGCCGATTCAGGAAGGCCAGACACGCCTCAACAGCACGGTTATCAATGGGTTGAAAACCGGGTTCAACGGCGGTTACCAAGTACTGACGATTCGTCCGACGGGTCCCGTGGAAGTTGGGCAGTTCGCGCATGACCGCGAGCTGTCGGCGACCTCCTCCCGCGACGGCGGCCAGCGCCTCGGCGAGGTGCTGATCTTTACGGAGGCGTTGGATGACGCGACCGTGGTGAAGATTGAGAACTACCTCATTAGCAAGTGGAAGGCAAACGGCGACCGCGTTGCCCTGCAAGGACATAGCTTGCCGACGGTCTCTGTCAACGGTGACCCCGCCGCAGTCCGTACGCTCACCTCGTGGGACGAGCTGTCCATCGCCACCCTCTCCGGTGAGAATGATTTCACCAAGGCTGGTGACGGCGGATTGACCTTGAACGACATGAGCGGGTTCGGCGGACGCATTACGGTGGCGGACGGAACGCTCCGTATCGCCTCCCTCTCCAGACTGCTCGACCAGGCGACCTTCTGGGTTGATGCGAGCCAGGGCGATAGCATGGTATTCGCAGAAGGTACAAGCGAGGTCACCTCTTGGCGTGACCGTCGCGGCGCGGGGATGTACGCGACACGCGCGGCGACCGCCACGACGACTAAGAACAACGTTGAGTACCCGAACCTGAACCCGATCCTGCTTTCCAACGAGCTGAATGGACTTTCCGTGTTGGACTTCGGCGAATGGATGAGTAACCGCTTCCTCAACTGGAGTAAGGCGCTAAGCGACATCCGCACTGTCTTCTGGGTCATCGGTTCACAGAACGGCGGCGGCATTTTGCTAGGCTACACTGGCAACACAGGAATCCGCGACTTCTACCGCGCGGGTGCCGGAAGGGAAGGTGGCGACGGTGGCAACTACGACGCGATCTATGCGGCGAACCCAATCTGGACGCGGACGGTCAACTCGGCGATCCGCTCCGTCTCGGACGCCCCGACGCGCCTGAATGGCGCGGATGTCGATGGTTGCACGGTCGGGCTGAGCGGTGCTTACGACATCGTTTCCGTCCGGACGACAGCCAATGCCCGCGCATCCGCGTTTAACATGGATCGCGATCGTCAGTGGCGTAACTCCACGGGCGGACAGCGTCTGGCCGAGGTGCTGATCTTCTCCAAGGCGTTGACTGCGGAAAACACGACGTGCATCGAGAACTACCTCGCCCGCAAGTGGGGACTGCCCGTCACCCATGCGCAGGAGACGAACTTCACCACGCGCGGCGAGATTCAGCTCGCGGGCGGCAGCGTGACGTTCGACGACTACGCTGACTACACGCTCGCCTCGTTGGGCGGCGTCGGTACCGCCTCGTTGGGCACGAATGCCTCCGTCACGGTGAACGGACTCTCGTTCGCCGGTACGGCAGACGATCGGGATCTGCTGACTGTCTCCGGCGACCTCACCCTCGCGGATGGAGCTGCCTGCACGGCAGAATTGGCAGAAGGCGACACGACGCTCACGACGTTCGCGATCTCTGGTACGCTGACGGTCTCCGGTGGCGGCACGTTGCACATCACCGGTGCCCCTGCGCTGCCGCGTTCGGTGCACATCCCGCTGATCTCCGCTTCGGAGATCACCGGTTTCAATTCGGCGAACTGGACAGTTACTTCGGACGATCCGAGCGTGAACTACCAGCTGGTACTTGACGATGACCTCCTCGTTCTCGTCCCCCATCCGAAAGGCACGCTCATCTTCATCCGGTAACGTAAAAAAAGGGCAACGTTCCCCGTTGCCCTGCTTCACATACTGGCGGCGCCAGCCGCCGTGGGAGGGGCAACGTCCCCGTTGCCCTGCTTTACACGCTCGGGGAAACAGCACTCCTGCCGCCTTTGGGTTAAGTGTTCCTGCGGGACCAAGTGCCTTTACAATAAAATGGTTAAATCGCAGTCTTCGACTGCTTTAAACCGGGCTTCGCCCTTTAAATGGGGCGTGCCGCCGATTTCAAGCCGCATAGCGGCGATTTAACCTTTTAACCATTTCATCCGTCACTGCGCGGGCATCCGCCCGCGCAGTGACGGATGACTTCTCCCGCGAGGATCAGCCCCGCCACGGAGGGGACGAACGAGACACTACCGGGAATTGCGCGGCGGCAATCCGATTCGAGTACGGTCTCTCCCTGTGGCGAGATGGGCGGTTCCTCGGAATACACCACGCGTAGATGAGGGATACCTCGCTCACGCAGTTTTTTCCGCATAATCCGGCAAAGCGGATCGATTTTCGTTTGATGGATATCTGCCACGCGGAACGCGGTCGGATCAAGTTTGTTACCTGCTCCCATACAGCTGATAATTGGAACATGGTCACGCAGGGCTCGTTCCGCCAAGTCCAATTTTGCGGCAACCGTATCGACTGCATCGACCACATAGTCGAACGAGGTGAAATCGAAATCCGCCGCAGTTTCGGGAAGGTAGAACAGTTGCCGCGTCTCGACAATAGCGTCTGGGTTGATGTCGGCAATCCGCTCCGCCATTACCTCCACCTTCGGTTTCCCTAACGTGCTGCGTAACGCGACCAACTGACGGTTGAGGTTCGATTCCTCTACCGTGTCGGCATCTACCAGCAAAAAACGCCCGATTCCGGCACGGGCCAATGCTTCAGCCGCAAACGAACCGACTCCACCGAGACCGAAGACGGCAACTGCGCAATTCGCCAATTTCCGTACGGCCTCTGCACCGATGACACGTTCCGTTCTCTCTTTCCAATTTCTCGTCACCCCTCTAGTATATCACAACATAATGTACCAGTCGAGTGTTCCGTGCGTGGGCTTATCTGCAAAGGCGCATCTGCGTAATTCACCCAATCTCATGCGCGCGAGAGGATTTTGGAAACAACAGGTACTTCGCGAAGCGAAGTAATGACGAATGACGAGTGACGAATGGGAGGGACACACTCCGTCGCGTCCGTTGCGTGACGATGATACCCTCGCCGACGAAATCGAAAGTTTTCCCCATGAACATTCCAGTGCGCGGGCGAGTTGGCCCGCGCTCTAAAGACGAGTTGTTTTGTAAGTTGTTTCTGTTGTTTTCTTTTTCAAGCGATAGCTGAACTGGAGGCGAGAAACGCAGATGCGCCCTATCTGCAATGTCATTTGCCAAAGTAAATGCGACGGGGTAGTCGCATTTACTTTGGCAAATGACAATCGAGTTTTAGGTTGAAAAATCCCAATACAAAGTAAAGTGAGTTTGATATACTCATTCGCCATGAAAACAAAAGGACTCTTGTTGGTAGCGGCGGCGATGCTTGTCGCTTTTGTGGGATGTGTCGGACCTGATGCGGGAAATGTCGCTGGGCAGGCAACGTTGAAACCGTTGCGCGTGGCTGTGTTCGTCGGTGGCGGTGCGCGCAATTCAGGTGTATTCCGTTGGCTGGAGATCACGACACGGGCGAAGGACGTGGTCGCGACGCCCGTCGACGGCGCGATGGTGCGCGCCGGTGCGCTCGACCGGGTGGACGTCCTCGTCATGCCCGGCGGGTGGTCCGTCGAAGAGGCCCGGACGCTCGGACCGGAGGGCTGCGCGAAGCTCAAGGCGTTCGTGAAGGGCGGTGGGGGATACGTGGGCACCTGCGCCGGGTGCTGTCTTCTTATGGAGCCGGCGAAGAGCCATCCGGACATGCTCCACATGATTCCGTACACGTTCGGTCCGTCGGGCGGACACGCCGACATATCGATCGCGTTCAACAAGCGGGCGGAGGAGCTTGCCGGGATCAAGAAGGGCACCCATCTCATCCGCTATTCGGGAGGCCCCGTGCTGTATCCGTCGAATCCGGTGGAGGACGCCAACGTGGAGGTCATCGCGACGTACAACGGCGACGTCAACTCCGAGGGCGGAAAAGCTCGTCAGTCAATGGCTGGCCAAGCTGCCGCCGTCGCGGGAACGTACGGAAAGGGGAAGGTGTTCGTATTCGCGGTACACCCGGAGGCCGACGAGGACGACCACTATGTCCTGAAGGGCGCGTTCCGCTTCCTGACGGGGCGCACGCTCGAATGGGACACGCCGCAGCGGAAGCGTGGGCAGCTCGTCGTCGGATTCATGTGCGACGAGTCGTTCGGCGTGGAGACGGCGAAGCTCATCCAGCGGCTCGTCACCGAGAGGGAGTTCGATGTCGTGCCGCTGAACAAGAAGATGATCGAAGGGGGGCTACTCAGGCGCATCGACGCAGTTCTCGCGCCTGACACCGTGGACAAAGTAAGACCTCGACCAGGACTCTACGCAGGGGGCAATGCAGCGCGCACAAAAGAGTTCCTCGCACGCGGCGGGCGAATCTTCGCGTGGGGTCTCGCAGCCGAGTCGGCAAAGAAGCACGAGGCCGATGTGACGTGTGTCGCGGACGCAGAAGCAGCGCTCGCGGCGCTCCGTGCGTTTGCGGCGGAGCCAGTTTCGGCAGATGCGCTGAAGCGCGTCTCTCCCGCCAAGGTTGCAAGGCCCGTCCGCGTCGGCATCTTCCAGAACGAGAGCAACTCGAACATTCCGATTGCGCGAATGCTCATGTTTTCGCCTGAGTATGATCTGCGTTTCCTTGCACCACAAGACTATGCGAACGGCAACCTCGACGGACTCGACCTAGTGATCCAGCCGGGCGGCGGCTGCACCTCGCAGTACAAGGCGCTTGGCGAGAAGGGGGTGGAGGCGTTGAAGCGGTTCGTGTTGAACGGCGGAAAGTACTACGGCGTGTGCGCGGGCGCGTTTCTCGCACTGCAACAGTCGCGCACGGACAGACCTCGCCTCGGACTCGTCCCGTTCAAGGGCGACGATCCGGCGCACTACCGCGGCGATGCGCCAATCATGGTGACGTTCACGAAAGAGGGGATGGCGGCACTCGGAACTACGAATAGGAACCGCACCGTCATCTACTACGGAGGACCGGTAGTTGTTCCCGGAAAGCCCGTGGAGGACACGGACGTGAAGGTCCTCGCAAAATACACCGGAAGGATTATCAATACGCGTCAGTCCGAGCCTGTGGAGGAGATGTTCGACAAGGGTGCGTTCCTCGGCGGAGGCGTCGGCAAGGGTAAGGTATTTCTCTCGTGTCCGCATCCAGAGAAGGAGGAACGTACGTTCGACATCGTGCGGAGTGGCATGAAGTATCTAACGGGCGTGGAACCAACGGGTGCGCCGAGTCTCGACAGGGTACGCGGAGCAGTCTCCGTGAGGTACCGTTCGTCCGATAAGGTATCTGCCCAGTTCCTCTTCGATTCGCTCTCCTGCGATCGTCGCATTGACATTTGGTCTGGCAAAGAGTGGAGCGACATGGCACACATAGACGTGTATGTGAAGACCGATGAGGTGAAGGATTCAGAGGTTGCACAGCTGAACGGTTACCTCGCGCGTGGCGGCAAGGTTATCCTTGTTTGCGATACGCCCGAAGAACGCAAGGCCGCAAAGAAACTGAAAGACGCGATTGTTCTCGAATCTTACGATGGCGTTGTCGATGCGATTTTGAATAGGTAGTTGGGGAGACACACCCACTGCGTAGTTATGTGCCCCTGTGTGGCGACAAAGCCGCCAACTGAGAAGCGGAAGACGCGTTTGCCGTGACCGTAGTGCATCGGTGTCGTAACGGGAGGGACAACGTCCATGTTACCTCACTTCGTTCGGAATGAAGAATGAAAAAACGACGAATGAAGAACTGTTGCGTTTTCCTTTATTCTTATCTCTTCATTCTTCGTCGCCCCAGCGGCTTGCTTCCCCGCTTCTCAGCTGGCGGCGAAGCCGCCTCGCTTAACACGCTTATCCCGCAAGGCGGCTTCGCCGCCTGCCGCCCCAAGCGGCTCGAAAATCATATTGCCTGTTGCAAGGTGGTTTGCTATCATTGTCGGTATTGAAAATTGAAGTGCCAAAAAAGGAGATGTCTATGGAGAAGCAGATGATTTTCAGAGCGATGACGGTGACCTTGCTTGTAACGTTTTCAGCAGGGGCGGTCGATCTCACGGAGCTGGCGGATACGAAGTTTGCGGAGCGGTACGCCTTCTCCACCAACCGTACCGAGACGATCAAGACATTGCGGCCCGGTACCGATGCTTGGTTTGCGTATTCCATTCTGAATGCGCAGACGGAAGGCCGTCTCGACGAAGCCAAGAAACTGAACAACCAGTGGACAGAGCCGAACGGCGGTAATAGGCGTCTCGCGTTCGCATATCGGCAGGACTTCCTCGACTGGGATCGCGGCAAGTGTCAAGCGTTTTTCATCCCGCAACATTTGCAATTCCTCCACATTTGGGAAGGGCTGCCCGAAAGAGAGGTGGAACTCAAACCCAACGCCTACCCCTCGGAACTGAAGGACGAAGAACTCTCGTTCGAGGCTTTCATGAGGATGAAGCAACACTTCGATTTCTCTAATCTTGAAGCGGGGTACGAGTCTATCGGTCTGCGCGAAGACGCGCAGCCTTTGGACGGATTTCACACAGAGATTCTGCTGAACCGCGATTTTCTTCCCGACACGCCCGGTCTCATGAAGTACGTGCTGCGATATCTGACGGATGGCGACAAGAACCACTTCTTCAAGAAAAACGGGGTGTTCAAGAACCTGACACTCGACCAGCTCGCAGAAGTCGCCCGCGCGACGAAGGGAACGGCAAAGGATGTCGCTGCATCTGCCGTGTTCGCCGACATCGTTCTCGCGAAGCTCACACCCGGTGCGGATGACGATCCCAACGATCTCAAGTTGCGAGAAGATCTGCTCAAGCGGCGCCTCGACTTCACAAAGACACTTGCCCCTGCGCTCAAGCAAAAGCGAGTTGACGCCGAACGCGAATTGCTGGAATTCTACCGCAGTGTCGGCGACCTCTCGCACAAGGAGCTTTTCCTCGACTACCTGAAGGACATCAAACCCGAACACGGTCTCGTGGATGGTGGCGACCGCGTAGAGCGCATGATTACCGCCATCGCTGAAGGTCGCAAGGTCGCACGTGGTGACGCGCTCGTACTCGATTATCTCGCTGCGCTCGCTGGCGAGAACATGAAGCCGTTCTCAGAACTCATCGAAAAGGATTTCCTCGTAAAGACCGTGTCGGAAGCTGAGTTGCTTGCGGGCAGACCGGCAACTGAGGTGAATGTGTCCGTCTTTTCCGCCAACGAGTTCAAGCAGATCCAGGAGCGCGTGGAGCTGAACTGGGCGAACTCAAACCAGCGGGTGTTCGCTGCGAAAGACCGCGTGTCACTTGCGATTGACGTGAAGAACGTGCAGAAGATGCGTATTGCTATTTACGAACTCGACGCGACGGCGGCATGTCGCGAGGCGAAAGGAGAGGTTTCGAGCGATATCGACCTCGACTGTGCCGTGCCAACCGTACAACGATTTCTCGACTTCTCGGATAAGCCGTCTATCCTTCGTCACCGCGAAACGCTGGCCTTCCCCGAGTTGGATGAACCGGGGCTGTATGTTGTGGAATGTTCCGGGAATGGTGTCTCCAGCCGCGCCGTCGTACGCAAGGGACGCCTCCGTGCCACCGAGCGGCGTGATGCGGCGGGTCACGTTTTTGCCGCGTTGGACGAGGACGGCAAGATCGTGAAGGGCACGAAGGTGTGGCTCGACGGTACGGTATTCACCGCTGACAAGAACGGCGAGGTGTCGGTTCCGTTTGTTGCTGACAAGAAATCCGCAGGACGTAAGACGGCCATCATTGGTGCGGGACGCCTTGCCTCGGCAATCGAGTTCGATCATGCGGTAGAAACGTATTCGCTCGACTTATGCGTGGTGTTACCCGAGGAGACTCTTGTTGCGGGACGCGAGGCGACGGCACTCATTCGCCCGATACTCCGTACCGGCGGAGTCGTCTCCCCACTGCAGATCCTTGAGAATCCAACTCTCACCGTCACATTTAGGGGTGCTAAGAATCGCGTGACGGTGAAGACGTACAAGGACTTTGCGCTCTTCGACAATGCGGAAAGCGTGTTCCGGTTCCAAGTACCGTGGAATCTTTCCGGTGTAGAATTCAAGCTGGAGGGGAGAGTGAAGCATGTGACCGACGGAGAGGACGAACGTCTTTCCGCATTCTGGTCAACGAGGAACGTGAATAAGATAGCGCAGGGTAACCAGATAGAACAGTTACTCATGCGTCGTACATCGGAAGGGTACATTTTGGAATGTCGTGGTAGAACGGGGGAAGCAATCCCATATCATGCCATTCCTCTCGTCTTCAAACACCATGCCTTCAAGAGTGCTTACAATATATCGAAGACACTCCAGTGTGATAAAAACGGCGTGATTCGGTTGGGAATGTTAAAGGACATTGAGAAAGTGCGCACGGATGCCTTCGGAAAGTGGGAGTGGTGGTCGGAAGACTGGATGGAATTGCCTTGCGCCAAGACGGGCATCGCATCTGCCGAAGGCGAGGTAATTTCGTTTCCTGCTCGCGGACTTTTGGATGGTGCGTGGCCTGGGGCTGACAAGCTTGAGAACAGGGTTTCGCTGCTTGCTATCAACAAGGCAGGCGAGATTACGAAAGATTGTGTTCATGCGTGCTCGTACTCGAACGGCGTTTTGCGAATTGCGGGGCTTCGTGCAGGCAACTATCATCTTACATTCCGAACAGAGACGACGGAGCCGATTCAAATATCCGTCGCCAAGACGGCGAAGGGCGTAGGCGAAGGGGGAGTAATCGCGAGCGTGGCGCGTTCGCTCACCGACACGGGCGATCCGAATGGGCTACGAATCGAATCGGCAGAGGTGACTACAAACGGAGTGTTACGCGTACGCATAACAAACGCAGGAGCGAACGCACGCGTTCATGTGTTTGCGGCGAGGACGATGCCTGAGATGCCGTCTTTGAGGCCATTTCACATATTTGCCCTTGAGCTGGAGGGAACGGAACTACGCGAAGGAACATGGGGTGGAGTACGAACGGACTACATCTCGGGACGCGATCTCGGCGACAAGTTACGCTACATCCTTGACCGCCGTCAGGAATCGGGACGAATCGGTAACATGCTACAACGCCCATCGCTCTTGCTCAATCCGTGGACGACAAGCGAGACCAATACGAAAGAGGTTAAACTCTCTGAAGGTGACGGATGGGTAGGGGCACCGCCTGCCAGTGCAGCACCTGAAGAAAGAATGGAAAAACTCAAAGCGTACGGTGGATCGGCCGACAGCTCTTACCGTAAAGGATTCGTATGTTTCGACTTTTTGCCGGAGTCTGAAGCTGTGTTTGCCAATCTGAGACCGGGGAAGAACGGAATGGTCGAAGTTGCTTTGCATCCCCGTGCGGCTGGGATGCAGGACGTTTCGGTGGTTGTGACGGACGGGCGTTTCATTGATGAGGTGAGGATTGCTGGAACGGTTGTTCCGTTCGCACCGCGTGATTTAAGGGTGAAGCAGGGATTCGACGCACTCTCGAACTCATCGCGTACGAAGTTATACTCGACGGTTGGGGAGCTGTACTCGCTGCTGAAACCGATTCTATCGAGCGATAAGAACTTTACGGAGTTCGGTTTCATTGCCGACTGGGAAACGAAGGGCGAGAACGAGAAACGCGAACTGTACGGCAAGTATGCTTCGCACGAACTCGACTTCTTCCTCTACGAGAAGGATCGGGCATTCTTCGATTCTGTCGTCGCGCCGAATCTGCGGAACAAGCGGCTGAAGGATTTCATGGACAAGTGGCTTCTAGGCGAGGACCTTGGCGAATACGCGAAATCAGGACGGCTGCAAGACCTGAACGCGCTGGAGCAATGCCTACTCGCTAGGCGTGTTTCCTCCCTTGCTCCGGCCGTGGCACGAAATCTCGCCGACTGGTGCGAGATCAATCCTGTCGCTCCCGAAGATGAGGATAGACTCTTTGCTGTTGCGCTCAGCGACATGGAGAAGATACCGGGAGTTAATCTGGACAAGCTCCAGATGACGGACGAACCGAAACCTGAGGCACCGGAAGCTGAACCACGTGATATGTCAGCGTGGAGCAGTCAGAGGACGGGGTGGAGTGGTAAGGTTGAGGCGGATGTGGAACGGAAAGCACCGATGCGAAGGGCGGCACAGGTCGCTGGGGCGGGTATGTCGCAAAAGATGGCGTTGGAGCGGCGTAACCAGAACCGTCAGTTCTATCGTCCGCCAGAGAGAACCAAGGAATGGGTGGAGTCGTACTGGTACAGGCGTCGCCATGCGGAAGACACCATGAAGATAATACAACCGAATCGCTTCTGGCGCGATTACGCGGAGGCGATTGCGAAGGGAAAGACAGATTCGTTCAGATCCGAGAACATCATCTATGCCGCGGACGTTGACCGCTTTTCGGGGACGGTCGCCGCGCTTGCGGTGAGTCGCATCGGTTTCGAGGCGAAGGAGGGCGAGAGCGTTGTGTTCTCGCGGTCGGGAGGATCGCGTTTCGTCGCGTCTGCCGATCGCGATACCTTGCGTATCGAGCGTCACTTCTTTCATAGCGATGAAACGAACGAGGATGGTTCGCTTAAGGAGGCGACGGACGAATTTGTGCGCGGAAGGGTTTATACGGTGGAGACGATTGTGATCAATCCCACGGCAAAACGCAGATATGTCCGTGTCGTGTCACAGATTCCGGAAGGGGCGTTCGCGCTGGGCGGATGCGATACTGCGGAAGACGAGACAATCCTCCTCGATGCGTATGCGACCCGTGTCCTGCCAAGAGTTCCCTTCTACTTCCCGCTGGCAGAGCAGGGAATCGGCAAGGTACCGGATGCCGTCGCGTTGGAGCGCGGGAAATGTGTGGGAACTGGCGGGCAGTTCGTCTGCAACGTCGTTGCGGAGTCGGCGAAGCGCGATACCACGAGCTGGCGTTATGTCTCGCAGAAGGCGACGAAAGAAGAGGTGCTGGAGTATCTGAAGACGAAAAATCTTACGAATGTCGATCTCACAAAGATTGGCTGGCGTTTCGCAGACGGGGAGTTTGCGAAAAAGGCGCTCGACATTTTGGAATCACGTGGAGTCTATTGCCAAGGACTCTGGCTCGCGGGATTTAAATGGAAGGATGCCTACGATGCACAGCGTGTGAAGGAAGCACTGTCGCGGCGCGAGAATGTCAAAAAGTTGGTCCCGCAGTTCGGTCCTGTGTTCAAGTCGTCGCTCATCGAGATCGAACCGGAGGAGGCGGATGTATTTGAACACAAAGAATACTGGCCGATTATCAACGCCCGTACGCACGCGAAGGGTGCGGCGGCAACAATCCCGAACGCAACATTTGCGAAGGAATATAGGGCGTTTCTAGATGTTCTCGCGGCGAAGCGTGAGCTTTCGATAAAAGACAGGCTCCTTGCGGCGGTGTATCTGATTGCACAGGACCGCATCGCGGAGGCGGAGACGCAGATTGCGGCGGTTGACGCAGCAGACGTGGAGACCAAGATGCAGCTCGATTACATGAAGGCGTATCTTGCATTTGCGCACGGTAATGCGGCGGAAGGACGGAAAATCGCGGCGAAGTGGGCAGATGAGACGGTCGGAATCTGGCAGCGGCACTTCCAGGAAGTCGTAGCACAGGCGGACGAGGCAATGGGTGTCAACGCAGACGGCGAACGAGCGGACGCTGCACTAGCCCCCACCTTGTCGGTTCGGGCGGACATGACCGACGGTGTCGTGGCAGGCGTGATCCTAACGGCGCAGAACCTCACAATTTGTATGGTCAAGGCGTATCCGATTGACATGGAGATTGGCTTCTCAAAGAATCCGTTCGGTGGTGTTTCTGCGACCGTTGGTGGAATGCGTAACGACGGCACCATCGCCGTCGGTGGTGTGCTTGGACTAAAACCCGCATGGTCGAAAGAAGTGTCGCTCAAAGAAGGGGAGGAGACGCGCGTCTCGTTACCGGAGGATTTACGTCGGTCGAATCTCGTCTTTGTTGTAACAGGAGCGGACGGACGTGCGGAGGAGCGGCTGGAGTTGACACCGGGCACTCTGGACGTGCAGGTCTCTCGCGAGACGCGTCTGCTGCGCGTGAGAGATCGGAAAGGAAAACCGATCGCGGGAGCATATGTGAAAGTGTATGTGCGTAACTCGTCCGGACTCGAGACAAAGTTCCACAAAGACGGCTACACCGATCTTCGTGGCACATTCAACTACGAGGCAGTTTCGACCGACACGGATTTCCGTCCAGCTGAATTCGCCATCTTCGTGCAGAGTACTGAGGGCGTCCGTACACTGATTCTCAAAAAGGAATGACGAGTGAGCCGCCGAAGGTGGCAATGAAACGAGGAGGGATAGTAACATGAAAAGACGTGATTTTCTGGCTGGAGCGTTTGCGACCACAACCGTTTTGCCGCATTTGGCGGCTGGACAGACGTCGAACGTTCAATCATCGTTCGACCGTGGCACGGTAACAGGTTCCGGATTGAAATTCCGGTTTGTCTGTCCTGCCTTGCGTGAAAAGGTACACATCTATGTTATCGGTGACACGCATATCGGTGACGATGACGAACGCGGCAAGCCGTTCGAGCAGTACAGCGCACGCATGGCCGCTGCGTATAACAAATTCGATCGTCACGCCAACTTGGCGAAGGCGGTAAAACAGGCAACCGAGAAAAAGATCGATTTCGTTGCGCTGGTCGGAGACATCATCAGTTACCCGAGTCACTCCGGCACCGAGTATATCCGACAGACGATGGACGGAGGCGGAGTCCCGTGGGCGTATGTTTCGGGCAACCATGACTGGCACTACGAGGGCGAGAAAGGACCGCAAACGGAGTTGCGCGCACGTTGGGCAGAGAAACGGTTGAAGCCGCTCTATCAAGGCGAGAACCCGCTCATGTTCGCGAAGGTCGTCAAGGGGTTGCGGCTTTTGTTCATCGATGACTCAATTTACCAGATTCTGCCCGAGCAACTGGATTTCCTAAAACGTGAACTCGCAAGGGGCGAGCCAAAGATTCTACTGATGCACGTTCCACTTTACACGCCGGGACGAGGAATCACACTGGGATCTCCAGACTGGGGATGGGACACGGATAGAAACTGGCAGATCGAGCGCCGCGAACGCTGGTCGAAAGATGGTTGCGGAGAAACAACGAAAGAATTCTGCCATCTGGCGTTGACCGCACCGAATATGCTGGGCGTGTTTACAGGACACCACCATCGGCAAGAGATGGACAACGTGCGCGGCTTGACACAACTCGTCACGCCCGGACATTTCTCTGCCCCGACCGCCTTCCTTGACTTGACATTCGGGTGAGGCGGCGAGACCGCAAACAACAGAAGCGCGGGCATTCTTGCCCACGCTTCTGTTGTCTTGTTCTGTGTCGCGCATTTTTGGCACGGAAGCCTTATCGGATTTCGACCTCGTACCAAAGGGTACGGTAAGCGGGCGTCAGCTTGAGAATGGCGCGTGTTCCGTCGGCATCGGCCACAGACGTCAGCTTTTGTTTCCGCGACCCGTCGGAGGACAACGCATAACAGGCGAGTTTTTCGGGTGCGACGGGGAAGGTGATTTCGCACGGAATGCCCTCCGCTAGGACGGGGGCATGTCCGCGATCCAGCAACCGCACGGCCGTTTTGGAAATTTGTTCCACTTTCGATCCGGTGTTTCCGACCATGCCGCTGGCAGCAATCAGAATGCTCGCTTTGCCTGACTTCCCGAAACCAGTCGCATTACGGGAAACGAGCGAAATCGTTGCACACCCCGTCTCCGTCTTTCCTACATTCAGGGAGAGATCGCCCAAGGCAATCTGTCGTCCGTCGGCATATCCGATAAAGAGTTTGCTATTCGGCGTGTTGACCGCGAAGTACTCCTTGCCGCGACGGTCACGATTCCAGATCACCTCGCCCGATTTTTCTGTCGGGTCGGCATGGACGTCGCCGCGTACCATCATCGCGGCACAAACAGGCATGTGCGCCAACACAGCGGGATTCGCCACGCCGTCAAAGATGCACCACGGCATTCCCTGTGGTTCGTAGTCATCGGGGTAGTGATTGTAACTGTACTGGAAGATTCCGTCCCATCCTTTCAGTTGTCCGAAAGCGCAAGCCAGCGGCTGTCCCTCCCCGACGAAGGGACTTGGGTATGGATGGCTGTATTCGCTGACGGTGAACGGCTTGTTAGACGCATGAGCATTCCGCTCCAGATTCTGTAGCGTCCCCATCCCGTGTACCTGCGATTCGCCGCCCGCGCTCCAGTCGTTCGTCACGCCTTTGATGACCCATGCCCTGTTTTTACCATGCGGATGATGGAAATAGGCGTGGGAATCCACGTAGTCCAGCTGACGCTGGATATCACGCGGGCTGTAGTGCCCCGCCTGAGTTCCCGAAACCGGCGCACACGCCTTCAGCGTGTCGCGCACATAGTCCCGCATTCCTTTCCAGTATCCAAGTTCCGACTGCCACAGGAAGTCGGCGTAGTCGGTACGCATCTGGCGAGAGACCACCGCGTGTTTGTATGGGAAAGGAATGGATTTCTGCGCGAAATTCACCGTCGGATCCTGCGCGAACTTCGGCATTCCCTCGCGCAGCGAGAAGTCACGGAATTCGTAGGCACCGTTCCGCAACTGAGAGAACTGTATGACTGTGTTGTCGGTCGTCTCATCCGCCTCGAAAGTTCCGGAGAGTGTTTCCCACTCCGTTCCCACAACCGGTATTGTGTTCCACATCACCTTCCAGTTGCGTTCGGGATCCGCCACCGCACAACTGACCTTCCCCTTATCGGCAACGCGGCGTACTTGGAAAGATACTGTGTAGAGTTTCCCTTTTTCCAACGAAAGCTTACGCAGAATCTTCGGATTGAACTGGGCACCTTCCTTGATAACATCCACGCGGATCACGCCGTCCTTTTCGGAGTAGGTCGCCCGTGCGTCATCCTGTACCAGCCGCCACTTGCCACGAGTCGCGGTCTTCTCCCACAGTTCCGCGCCGAGCGTACCCGAGTCCTTCATCCAGCTTCCGCGAATCGCCTCTAGCGTCGAATACTTTCCATGCAACCACTCGTTCCATTGCCGTTCCAGTTCCATCTGGAACGGCTTCGCCAGATTCCGGATCTTGTCGCTATTGCCTCCAAACAGAACCAACCCTTGATCCTCATTGCTGATTTCGATCATGGCGATAGCCGGTTCGTTGATGTAGGCGTTTCCCGTATAACGGTTCACGTGCGTGAGCAGGTCATGCGCATACTCCTTCTGAAGCTCCACCATGCGCGGCATGAACTGTCCTACCGTCTTGTTCGCCCACGGCGAGCCGTTTGGAACGCCATCGCGTTCATCGAGCGTCCGTCCCACGTGGAGGTTCATGTTCACATAGATGCCCACTTTCTTGAGTGCGGCGATCAGGTAGTCCAGTTTATCCAACTGCTCTGAAGAGAGCTTTCGCTGCGTCTTTGTATCGTCGGCGAGAATTCCCTGTTTCCTCTCATCCATGAAATTCTGATACCATGTATCCATAAAGTGCAGTCTCGCGCAGTTGATACCGAGACGCGCAAGACGCGCCGCAAGGCGATCCGCCGTTGCATGCTCGGGAAAATTCGCAGGACCGGTCAGGTTCGTTCCGTTAAAACGGATTGGCCCTTTGTCTGTTACGAACTCACCGCCCTGCACGCGCACGAAACCGTATTTGCCAGCAGGCGCGTCCAGCAGATGTGCCACGCTCGACGCATTGTCCTCGCCGCCATACGAAATGACGAAGGGAAACCACGTGTCCCCCTCCTTCGCGCACACGGTACACATCGCCATTCCTGCAGCCAAACAGACTGCCATACCAAACATGATTCTCTTCATCTCTTTCTCCTTTGCCCTAAGCCATTCAACAAATCAACCAAACGATTCTCCCGTAATCGCTATTTCATACCCTGCCATACGGAATGCAGAATCGATTTTCACGACGGCATGACCGACTTCGTCCTCTTCCGTGATTTTGAAATTATCTGTGTCAGAATTCTTGGACGATGAAGCCATAGGCACCGAAGCGGCACGTGCCGTCTTGTTCCACCGTGACGTTCTCCGAAAGAATCGGTTTCTTAGCAGGATCGAGCTTCACTCCTTCTGGAACGAATGCGGTATCCATTGGACGCAGGTTCGCCGCCACAAACACGGCACGGCCGGCGTGACGACGCACAAACGCCACCACGTTCTTCTTCTCTCCATTCGTCACCCATTCCTGCGTACCGTCGTAGAACAAAGGTTCGTCGTGGCGGAGCTTCGACAGGCGACGAATGAACGCGAGGCGCTTCTGTCCGGCTGGCTGCAACGCACGCGCCCAATCCACCGTCTTTCGCGCGCGTCCGATATCCTCCACCGCCGCGAAGAACGTGTTGAGCGAGTTGTCCGCGATCTCGTTCCCGTTGAAGAGCATCGGGAGTCCGCGACGCAGAAAGACGAGCACGAACCCCGCATTGCCCGCCTCAACGGGATGAATGCGGTCGAAGCGGTTTTCCCCGTCGTATTTCGCCGCAGAGTCGTGGTTGTCCATGAAGCAGAACATGAGCGAGTCGGCGGGCACCTTCGCCTCGTACTTGCGCATGTAGTCCATCATCTGGGGCAGAGTCTTGCCTTTCGTGAACGGTTTACTCGCGACGGCAGGCGTAAGGAAATCGCGGATGGCGAAGCTGAACGGAAAGGCATAGCAGGCATCAAATGCCTTCTCCAGCCACTCTACGTTCGACCCCTCGTTGATCATCACCAAATCAGGCTTGACCGCCTGGCACGCCTTCACGGATTCGACCCAAAAGTCAATCGGCACACCGTCGCCCACATCACAGCGGAAGCCGTCGCAACCGAGACGAATCCAGTGCAGCATGGAATCGATCAAATATTTCCGCACGCCTTTCGACTCAAAATTGATGTAGGGGAAATGCCACTTGGTCGTGCGCACCGTTCCGTCCGGATTCTTCTGGAAGGCATCGGGGAACATGTCCTTCAGAACGTTGTTCGGTCCGCAGTGTAGATAGACAAGATCCATGTACGTCTTCATGCCAAGTGCGTGCGCCTTGTCGTTGAACGCCTTGAAGTCCTCGTCCTTGCCATACTCGAGATCGATCTTGTCATAGTTGGAAATGCGGTACGGATTCTTCGGCGTGTGGTAACCGCTCTTCCTCTGCTGAGGACTCCAACCCTTCTCGTCCATGTCGCGATCCATCTCCACAAACGGTGTCAGGTACACCACATCTACACCCGCCGAGCGCACATGGTCGAGCATTGCCGTTGCCGCTCTGAAGTTACCGTCACGCGTGAAGTTACGAAGCACGATTTGGTACACTGTCGCCCGCTTGAGGTACTCTGGGGTTGGACGCATTGCACCATACGTAACGCCGCTCGCAAACGATGCCAGAACCGCACCGCATAACAACAGACGTAAGCAAACAAACATAAGCATCCCACCATCACGCTCCGTTGTGTTTTTCGTAAGCTTCATCGCCCCAATCCTCCATTAAGACCTTGTGAAAATATAGCATAACATAATCGCATGCCCATGTCATGCTGAAACTCCGAAAATGAAAAGTGAAAAATGAAGAATAAAGGAGGCGAGTGAAACAGTGACAGGTGGCGAAGCCGTTTTGCGGGACAAGCGTGTGAAGCTGAGATACTGAAAAGAAGGCAGTAGGCAATAGGGAGTAGGCAGTAGCGGCGGCGTGTAAAGCTGAAAGACTGAGAAGCGGGGACGATGGAGACAGCGGGGACGGGTGTATAGCCGCCAGTCTCGCTAATCCTGCCAGTCTCGCCAGTCCGTTCCGATGTGGGCGGCAGAACAATCTGCCGCAACTGGTCATGCCGCATTGCTTCTGTCGCCCTTTCAGGACTAACATACCTTTGCTTGATTCCGGGGGCGGCGCTACGCTTGCCCCCGTCTGTGTACCTTCGCCCCTTCGGGGCT
>JAFYDR010000296.1 GCA_017544725.1 Kiritimatiellia bacterium | reverse complement strand
GTGACGAGTGACGAGATGCGGTACTTTTCCAAGTTATCCCCCATGAATACTCCTCCGTGCGGCACGGGCGAGTTAGCCTGTGCTCTAACGATAAGTTGTTTTTGTAAGTTGTTTCTGTTGTTTTCTTTTTCAAGCCGATAGCTGAACTGGTGGCGAAAAACGCAGATGCGTCTTGTTCATGCAACCTGATATGATTTGTATCCGAAACACTACCACTTCGTCCAGTTCTACCATCTGGGACCACGTCGGAAATTACCCCGTGCGCCTGGATATGACGAGGGACGTTGACGAAGCATATTGCGGGGGACTGCGGCTGGTGTATCAGGTTTCATGTCGCTCGTGAGCGTGAAATCGGCGAGCGGTTTGTAGCCGCGTTCTGCCATCAGCGAATCCCATGCTTTAGGAAGCGTAATCTTGATTGTCGTGAAGCCGCCGCCGGGAACGCAGAGCGACTTGTTGCGCGAAGGATCGCCCGTCACGATGAACGCGCTTTTACCAGATGCCATCGCTGGTACAGTCTTTATCTTCTCCGCACCCGTCCAGGCGAGCCACGGTGGCGTCACCGTCTCAATGGCGTCCTCTCGTTCGGCGATTCGGCGTTCGTGATACGACAGAGGATATGTTGAAGGATTGAACGCGCTTCCGGGGTTGCCCCAATAGTTCGCAAACGTACGTGACCCAAGCGGAATCCGTGCCGTCTCCTCCAACGCACGGCAGAGTGCATCCTTTGTGGAATAGGTCTTGGCAAGATCGCGGGCAACGCCCTCGGTGACAAAAAACGTACGATACGTACACGGCATTCCGCTTGCGAGAGCCATCTGCGACTTCTCTGTGGCATCCCACGCCATCATGTCCTTTATCTTCTCGCCGTCCGATGTTGCTGGGACAAGATTGTTTCCCCAGTTTATCGACGAGGCTGCGGTCAAGGTGGAATCATTCAGCGCGAAACCCTGCTGCATGTGATACGGTTTCCAGCCGACTTTCAGCGCGACGGCTTCGTCCTCTGCGAGGCACCACGGCATCAGGTAGCCAAACGTGCCCATGCGGTTTTCCTTCACACGATAGCCACCGAGGTTGAGCATGGCGAGGTTGATAAAGCGTCCGAGGACGGCATTCTTCGGCTCGTTGATTTCGCCTTGACCACAGTCGAAGCCAAGCTGCCTCGCAACGGGACCGTTCAGCCAACAGTAGGGTGTCCACGCATGGGTCGAGGCTAGCGGACGGCGGAAATCACCGTCCTTCATCGCCTCAACAAACGCGAGGAGAATCGGCATGAACTCCGGTGGACACCCTGCCATTACGCCGTTCACCGCAACGTGGCGTACGGTCACAGCCCGTTGCGCGGGTGGAATCGCGCCAAGCGAACTGTCGGGCGACAGGTCGGTAAAACGGAGAAATTCAGCGACAGCCTTCTCTGTCGGCGGAATAATTGGCAAACCATCTGTCCAACCGGAGTCGAGAAAGATCTGTTGAATCTCGGCGAGTGTGCCAGAAATAGTAGAATCGCTTGGTTGTGATGTTCCAGCCATTTGTTCATTTTTAACTTTCGTTTCGCCCGTAAGGGCGTTTTTCACCTGTGGCCACAGAACTTTGCGCGTATTCTCCAGAAGTTCCTCTCGCGTATGGCTGGAGAATGCGCCGGGGTATTCCGCAACGCATAATTCCGCAAGCCCTGCGGAAGAGGCTGCGCTCTTTGCCTGTTTCACGAATCCCGGCGCGGCGATCATCACGGACGGAATGCCCAGCACCTCGGCTGCGATACAGGAACCGGTTTCCTTCGGCGTGCAGAGTCCGCACCCACCGTTGCCCGAGACGACGGCATCTATTTTGAACTCTTTCAGCTTACGCTGGAACTCATCCTTCTCACGACGTACCACGCCCGGACGCGGATACGGTCCCGCCGAACCGATTTCGCTTAACACATACACCTTCGCCGTCGGGAACTCCGAAAGGATGAGACGCTTCAATTCGGGATGCGTGACATTCGCCATGAAGCTGCCGCCCACAAGCGCGATTGTCTTGCCGTCCAGCGACTTGAGGCGAGGCGCGGGCTTGATCGGCTCGATGGCAGACTCCGGTACGGGCGACAGTACCGCATACGTTGCCTCTCCATCGGCAGGAATCGGGCAAACGCCGTCCTTGCATTCCTCCGCAAAAATCCAAGTAACTTGTAGCGCAAGTGCCAAAAATCCAATGAGTGTTTTCATGTGTTTTATCCAACCTTTCCTTTTCAGACATTTATAAGAACGTTAACGGAACGCAAGAATCTACAGCGAATCTATAAAAAATCGTTTGAAAGCTCTCGAAAAACGCATAGCTCCTGACTACGTTCCGTAAGGCAGTACCTCATTTGAATTCCTTCTCCGCCTTAGGTTCGGAGACGATGCGGAAGCCGACCGTGTTGTAACACCCCTCTGGACGGCGCCCCTCGCCCTTGAATTCCGACGTGCACGATCTGCGCGTGGCGTACCACGAACCGCCCTTGATCGCGTTCACTCGCTTGCCGCGTTCCGCGCCGTTCGTAGCGACGATTTCTGTCGAAGTCCACTCCCAGCAGTTGCCCCACATATCGAGCGCACCGCAAGCCGCTTTCGTCTGTGGGTAGGCGTCCACCGGCGTTGTCCATCCCCCGGCATCCGAAATCTCCCTGAACAAGTCCGTGTAGATGAAACCCGTGTAGTCACAGTGGTTCACCCAACCTCGGACGCCGCCGGTGAACGACGGGGAAATCACGTCCGAAAGTTTCTCCTTCTCGCCTTTGCGAACGGATTTCGGATGCACATACTCGACCATACGGTTCGGATCGCTTTTCAGGAAGTGAGAGGAAACCACGCCGTTGAAGTTGAACTCAGCGTCTCGCGGCGTGGCTCCGGCGGCAATCTCCCATTCAGCCTCCGTCGGCAGACGGTACGTGTGCTTCGCGTCCTTCTTTCCGAGCCACGTGCAATACGCCTCGGCGTCGCGGAGGGAGATCCACAGAACGGGATGCTTCTCTTTGCCCGACGGGAATGTGCCGTTCTTCCAGTAACGCGGCGGCTGATGTTCTGTTTCTTTCACAAACTGCGCGTATTCCGCATTTGTAACGGGATACTGCGCAATCCGCACGGTGTTAGAATCGGTGCCAATGGGGAGAAATGTACCTGGGCGATCTTGTGCGAATGCTGCAAAGCCGAGAAGGGCGGTTGCGTAGATGATGATACCATTGTTCATAGTTGTACTCCTTTCCTAAGATTCATCTGAACAGCCACTTCCAGGCGTCCTTTTTCGAGTATGCTGCGTTTTCGGACTCGGCGTGGGTGGTTTTCGACAAGGTTTCAATCCTCATGCGACCGGGCTTTTTGGCGTTGACGGCCTCGGCGAACGCCTTGACGCGGACTGCGGGGATGTAGTCGTCGTCCGCTCCGTGGTAGTCGAGTATTTCCGCCTTGATGTCCTTGACCGCATCAGGATTTCCAGACGCGCCTACGACAAGGGCGCGGGCGAAGAGCGAGGGGTCACCGTTCAGGAGATTGTAAACCAAGCCCCCTCCCATCGAGAAGCCTGTCGCAAAGATACGTTCTGGCTTGACACCGTGTTTTTCGGCACGGGAACGAACGAGTTTCGGGATTCCTTCGGCAACGGGCGTCTCGCGCCCATCCCGTCCCCTGCGTCCCTCCCCGATCACCATATCCGGCACCAAGACAATCAGTTTGCCGGATTTGGGCAGAAGGCTGGCGTAGAAGATTGCCTTTTCGATGGCGACGGGAATCTTCGCCTCACTCCTGCCGTCCTTTACGGCGTCGCGCCCGCCGAACACGACTAGGAGCGAGGTCTCCCCCGTGGCTTTGGGATTGGCTGTGTATTCCTTCCAAGACAAGCGTCCGTTCACACCCTCATCCGTGAGGTGGTGCGTGATTTTCCGCTTCGTCTTCTCGTTGGCTGCCGCCTCTTCCTTCGCGGCGACGGAATTACGTCCGTGTCCGCCCCCATGTCGTGGCGGAGGCGCAGCGAAAGCCGGAAGACCGGAAACCCCGACAATAGACAACATGAGCGTTGTTCCTGTGATGATTCTTGTGATGAGTTTGTTCATGGTTTGATTTCCTTTCGTTATGCCGAAGCGTCATGGCTTCATTTCT
>JAFYDR010000295.1 GCA_017544725.1 Kiritimatiellia bacterium | reverse complement strand
CACCCAGACGAAATAGCCGCATAGCGGCGATACAATGTTGGATGACAAGAGCTTTGAGGCGACGATGCCTTCGCCATCGAAATCTGCGTCGCCGCTACGCGGCTTGGATCGTGTTTTGCCCGTACGCACGGACTGGTTGGTCTGCGCATCGCCTCTCCTTTGCCGAGACAATCATCTGGTATCATTATTCCGGCACCTTTGTGGGATCGACTATTGGGGCACGGGCGAGTTGGCCCGCGTTCTAAAGATAAGTTGTTTTTGTAAGTTGTTTCTGTTGTTTTCTGTTGCAAACGATAGATGAACTGGCATCGAAAAACGCAGATGCGCCCTACTTTGCTGGGTGACAAACATCCGCCTTGTGACGGATGAGGGTTTATGGTAGATTGTGACGAAGTCATGATATACCGTCGTGATAGACGATCAACGAGGAGGGAATGAGGCATGGGACTCTTGAAAACGGGCAAGGTTTGCAGGATTTTGGCGTTTGCCTTTTTGTTTGTTGGCGCGGATGCGGTAGATTGCAGGGCGGAGGATGTAGTCAAGGATCTTTCGGGAACGTGGCGCGTCACGGGCGAGAATCTCTCCGGTGATGTGCGTCTTCCCGGTACGTTGGCGGATGCGAATCTCGGTCGGCACATGACCGCTGGGGACTGGGAGAAGGACACCGATCGTCGTTCCAAGGGCGCGTTGACGCGCGAATACCAGTATCGCGGCAAGGCCGTGTACGAACGGACTTTCGAATTGACCGAAGCAGAGGTACGTTATCCGCTGGAGCTGGTGTTGGAACGGGTGATGGGGTATTCCGAGTTGTCGATCGACGGGAATCCGATTGGTTCCTGCGACACACTCGGTACGGCGCATCTCTATCCGATTCCATTATCGTTACAGACAGCCGGACGGCATACGATTCGCTTGACGCTCGACAACTCCAACCGTTATAACTTCTCGGAATGGGCGCACAGTTACGGTCCTGTTATGCAGAGTGTATGGCATGGTGTGGCGGGGACGATTGCGTTGCGGCGATACAGTCCGCTTCGACAAGCGCGCGTGTTCGCATCTTGGCCCGCGAACGGGAAGTTGCGTGTTGAAGTCCCGGATTCGTTCACGGAATATGAAAGAGTGGAATTGTGGAAATATGAAAATGTATATGAAAATGTGAAAATATCCAATCAGGGACCCCATGAAAAGATCGCCGTAAAATCCGCAATTCCGTCGCCCTATCGTAAGGGATTTACTCTGGTTGAAATTGAGCTTGATCGTGAACCAGAGCCTTTGTCGGAACACCATCCCAATCTCTATGTGCTGACCCTGCACGATGACGCTATGAATTTCACGCATACGATCCGCTTTGGTTTCCGTAGCGTCACAGCGCATGACCATGCCATTTGGATCAATGGCAACAAGTGGTTTATGCGCGGCAACCTCGACTGCTGCCACTTCCCTCTCACGGGGTCACCCAACACGACAGAGGCGTGGTGGCGCGAAACATTCCGCAAGCTTCGTGATGAGGACGGTATCAACACGATTCGTTTTCATTCCTGGACGCCGCCCAAAGCCGCCTTCGACGTGGCAGACGAGATGGGAATGATGTTCGTGGTGGAGGCGGGCATTTGGGTGGACAGATGGATGAAGGACGCTGATTTCCTTGGTCTCGGTAAACCTATTGATGTATTTGTGAAACGTGAGATTCGTGCGATTCTGGAGTCGTACGGGAATTCGCCTGCGTTTCTCGCACTTGGAATTGGCAACGAGTTGGGAGGCTGCGATTTCCAAGTCATGGGCAAGTGGTTGAACACATGTAAGGCGTTCGATCCCCGTCGGCTCTATACGGCATCGACAGCCAGAAGCATATCGCCTGCTGACGATTTTGTTCCAACTCACCGATATCCAGACGTGGGAATGGTGCGCGGACGGTTTAAGCCAAGTACCGATTGGGACTACGAGGATGTGTACGAAAAGACTGCGCTTCCTGCAGTGGCGCACGAGATCGGGCAGTGGCCCATTTATGTGGATTGGGAATATGAACTGTCTCGCTACACGGGCGTCCTGCGCCCCTACAATCTGGCGCATTTCCGTGATGTCGCAAAGAAACTGGGAACGGAAAGATTCTGGCAACGCTGGAGCGAAGCATCTGCACACCTCAATCGCTTAATGTACAAGGACGAGGTGGAGAGCTTCCTGCGCACACCGTCATGTGCGGGACTTCAACTGTTGAGCGCACAGGACTTCACTGGGCAGTTCGAGGCAATGGTCGGGTGGCGTGACAGCTTCTACAACATCAAACCCGCCGTACGCAACTTGCCGCCGTTCAAGGATATCTTCAACCATCTTCCGCACCTTGCGCGTTTCGAGAAATACACATGGCGCGTAGGTGAGACGTACAGGGCGACCTTGCTTGTCCGTAACTTGACGGAAAAGCCGATTCCCGCAGGAATGGAATTCTGTTGCGTATGTGCAGACCGAGAAGAGAAATACCGCCCTCCCAAAGCAATCGCTCCCGGCGAGGTCGCAAAAGTTGGCGAAGTGTCGTTACCGCTCACGGCGGAGATGTCGGGAAAGAAGCATCTGTTGCGTTTCGGTTCCAACTACTGGCCGTTTTGGGTGTTTGACGAGAAGCAGGGCCATGTCGCGTCTCGCGATGGAATCGTCGAAACCTCCTCGTTCGCGGAAATGGAAACCGTGCTTAGGAAGGGAGGCAAGGTACTCTACACAGGGGAAAGCAAGGATTGCGGGGATGCCAAATTCAAGCCTGTTTACTGGTCCACGGGGCATTTCCGCAACGCCGATGCGGAAGTCGCTACGCTCGGGTACACGATTCGCTCAGACCATCCGGCATTCCGTGAGTTCCCGACGGAAGACTGGGCGGATTGGCAATGGTATCGTCTTGTCGAAGGCGGTTTCAACCATCGTCTGGTTGGACTTCCGTCCGACTTCGATCCGATCGTTATGCCTGTGCCCGATCTCCACCACTCTACGCGAATGGGTGCGATCTTCGAACTGAAGGTTGGTGAGGGCAAGTTGTTGGTATGCGGCTGTAACTTGACCGACATCACGCAACCGGAGTCGCGTGCCTTGCGTAACAGCCTCCTTTCCTACATGACCTCCGATGCGTTCAATCCGCAGACCGTCGTCGGATTCGATTGGTTGAAAGTGCGTTTTGCACCGACCGAGAATGCCGAATTTACACCACGTCCTAAACAGTTCGAGGGCGCAACGATCTACATCGAGGCTGCTGTGGGATTGAAGCAATCAGGGAAAAGTGTTCCCTGGTCGCGTCGCTATGATCGAGCGGAGCTGAAGCAGGGGAGTTATCGCGTATCGGGAATAGGATGGGGAACGTGGCGTGATGCGACAGGAACCTTCTGGCACGGGAAGGTGTTGACCGTTACGTTGAATAGGATAAGACCGATTTCTGGATTGCTATGGGTACGGTTCCGTGATCCAAACCATTGCAATCGTACCGGGCGTGGCGTCTGCGAGGGACGACCATTCACCATCCCCAAACATCAGGACGCAAAAGAGAGTGCCTACTGGGCGAAGCTGCCAGTCACACGTGAAGACGCGCTCGATGGTACAATCGAGTTTTCATGCGAATCCCTAACCGGTCCAAACCTGATGATTGACCGAATCGTCCTGATGGAAGAAAAATAGGAAGCTACGGGTGGTGGAGACAAGTATTGCGCGGGGTTGATTGTGAACAATACGATGGATGATTTCCCGTTAACGGAAAGGGACTTGGTGTGAAACAATCGTCTAAAGTTCTGCTACTTTTTCTTTTGGTATTCCCTCCGGGAGTTGTTCTGTCGCCCCTTCGGGGCTTGGGTGATATTTGCGACACCGCCGGGGGTTACGCTTCGCTCACCCCCGTCTGTATAGGTGACGCCCTTTCAGGGCATTCTGTAACCATGCCATCGCAAATCCTGTCGATTCCGCCGACGAGGGCGTCGTCATTACGCAATCGGACACAATAAATTGCGTCCCTCCCCATTTCGGGCAACGAGGACGTTGCCCCTCCCATTCATTCGTCATTGCCGCCTTTGGCGGTGCGTCATTTTTCATTCCGAACGAAGTGAGGCAACGAGGACGTT
>JAFYDR010000294.1 GCA_017544725.1 Kiritimatiellia bacterium | reverse complement strand
CGCGCGCTGTGACGGCGAGCCTTTCGCAACAGGGACTCTCACGCACGCTTCAGGAGTATTGCGGGGCGCTCTCGAAGGATTTGGTCGGCCTAGACCCGCTCTCGAGACAGCGCCTTCGCGAGATGGTCGCGGTGGCGGTCGCATACGAGCAGCGTAACGCCAGTCGGTTCTCGATCGATGGATTCGAGGCGTTCCTCGCCGCATCGTCCAGGCGCGAGCAGGGAACGTCTTCGGACGTGGTGCGGATTCTCACGATTCATCGTTCCAAGGGGTTGACACTGGATCGTGTATTCGTTCCAATTGCCGAAGGAACGGATAAATGGCTTGCGGATCCTGGCAGGCAGGGGCTTTTGTATGCCGCTCGCGGCGACTGGGTGTTGCCGCACCTGTCGGCGGAGATGGCGGCGCTGAATCCGGAAACGGCGAGGGCGCAGAACGAGATGGCGGACGAACAGCTCTTGTCGAACATCCGCACGTATTACGTTGCCTTGACGCGTGCGCGGAAAGCGATGTACGTGATCACGCCTTTGGCAGAGGTCAATGCGGCGAAGCCGTTCTTCCGAGACCTAATCGCTTCGGCCTTTGCGGACTCGCCGAGGCGCAAGATGGACAATGGATGTGAGATTGTCTGCGAACAGGGTGTTGAACCGGAGTTCAGGCCGCAGTCCGATGCCGCCGGAAACGTCGTTCGAGCCGAGCGTCAATCCTGGCATCATGACCAACCAGCGGAACCGATCGAGCGCGTATCGCCGTCCTCGTTGGGTCCTCGCGATTTCGCCAGCTTGGGTCTTTCGGCATCCGAGCTTTTCTCGGAGAATGCGGGAGAAGCGGCGAAGAGGGGTGTGGAGATTCACGGGCAATACGAGGCGATCGAGTGGGCGGACGATCAGGTGCTTGCTGCTCTGCCGCCCGCGTTCCATGTTGCGTTTGCGAAACCGAGTCCAGAGGCGACGGTTTGGCGCGAGAAGAGCTACGAGATCTATCGCGAAGGGACCGGCAAGGGAGTATGGGAGACAGGACAGTTCGACCGCGTCGTCTTTACGGGTGAAAGGGAGGAGCGTGAGGCCGTGATCTATGACTTCAAGACGAATGCGCTGCGATCCGGCGAGTCGACCGAGGCGTTTGAACGGCGGATGTGCAGGACATACGCGCCTCAGATGAATGCCTACCGTGCCGCACTTGGGACGCTGACGGGATTGTCCGCGAACCATATCCGCTCGGTGTTGCTGCTTCAATCAACAGGAACCGCCGTCGCGTGCCAGGAAAATGGAATGTCTATGATGTCCTCTTGATGCGGATGGGGAATAGGTGGCATATTAGCGGCGCCAATTCAGTTTTTGATCTTTGGCGCATCAATTTTTGATGGCCTGCCTATCGCGTGCGTGCTTGCCTTTGAAGTTTCCTTGGGTTTTTAAGGGGCTTGTGCCGTTGGCACGGTTCGTGCTTTTGTTTTGTGCTTCGGAAATAAATCAAGAAAATCCAAAAACCGTGTAAGGACCGTCCTTCACGGATAGTTACTCATCTTGGAACTCTTGGTGAAAGCCTGCAACTACCATCAACCAACTATCAACTATCAACTATCGACTAACAACTAACATCTACCATCTACCAACTACCAACTTTATAAATACAAGGAAGAGGAACATGAAAATAGACGATCAACTGACAGACGCCGATGAAAACATCGACGAGGAACTGACCGATGCCGAAAAAAAGCGTGCGGAGGAAGATCGCACGATGGGCGATTCGTGCGTCCAGTGCTATCTTCGCGAGATGGCGCGTCTGCCCATGATGAATGCGGATGAGGAACGTGCGGCGTTCAAGGCGATTGAGGCGGCCAGG
>JAFYDR010000293.1 GCA_017544725.1 Kiritimatiellia bacterium | reverse complement strand
TAGGCAACGGGGACGTTGCCCCTCCCATTCGGGCAGCGGGGACGTTGCCCCTCCCGATTTAGGCAACGGGGACGTTGCCCCTCCCATTCGGGCAGCGGGAACGTTGCCCCTCCCGATTTAGGCAACGGGGACGTTGCCCCTCCCGAAGCAGGCAAGAAGAATGAAAAGAGAAAAAGTGCCACAGTTCTTCATTCGTCATTTTTCATTCTTCACTTCGAACGAAGTGCCCCTCTCAAGGTGGCTAACGCCGCCAATCGTGTTGGGTGGGGTAAGTGAAGAAAGTGTGTCTAATCACATTTCTATTGACCTTATAGGATATGTTTTATATAATATTGCCTATCAATAACTCTTATAAGGTATGTTATGCTATACGAGACGAATGCAGAGATGCTGATCACGCTTGGTCGATCATTGAGGGCGGCGAGGCTTGCCGATAACATTTCGCAGCAGACCGCTGCGGACAGGAGCGGCATTTCGCTGAAGGCCGTGCGTAACATCGAGGACGGACACAACGCTTCTACGCTTTCGCTTATGGCACTCTGTAAGACGTTGCACCTCACGGACTGGATCGTGAACATTGCGCCGCCGGTTCTTGACGACGCCTATTTCGACCGTCCGCCAGAACGTCGTCGTCGGTTGCGTGCGGGTTCGCCGAGGAAAGGGCGTGTTTCATGACCCGCCTGGTCCATGTCGGAAAGATCCGCGTCTTCCTCTGGGGACGGCGCGTCGGTTCTCTTGTCGCCGCGCCGCAACCCGGTGTTTATGCCTTCCGCTTCGAGCGCGAATTTCTCTTGTCTGGAATCGAAATCTCACCACTCATGATGCCGCTCAGACGCGAGCCGTATGTGTTTCCCGACTTGCCACAGTCCGCATATTCCGGACTACCGCCGGTATTTGCGGACTCTCTTCCTGATTCGTTCGGACGCGGGTTGGTTGACTACTGGCTTGTAGAACACGGAATCGACCGTAGTGAGATTACGCCGTTAGACGAGCTTGCGTACATCGGAAGTCGCGGAATGGGAGCGTTGACATACGAGCCGGACTGGAGTCCAGGCAGACGTCCTACGGCGATCGATATTCGGACGCTTGCGGAGTCTGCGCGACGGGTCGTCAACGGCGAGTTGAGGAGCAGAGACAGGGATGACGCCCTGCGCATGATCATCCGTCTCGGCTCTTCGGCTGGCGGTGCCCAAGCGAAGGCCGTCGTGGGGTGGAACCGCACAGAAGACCGGTTTTTGATTGGTGACCGTGACCTGCCATCTGGCTACGAACACTGGATCGTAAAGTTCACGCCGCAAAAATATCCGTGGCGAGGTGAACGCGAGTTCAAGCATCACGAGAGGGCAAGGGCGGTGGGAATTCGCATGAGCGAGTCGCGGCTCTGCGAAGTGGATGGAATCAAACATTTCATGACAAAACGCTTCGATCGTGAAGGAGGGTGTCGTCATCATCTGCTTTCGCTTTCGGGGATGGCGCATCTTCCTGCAGAGACACCGCCCGAACATCGCAGATACGAGCAGTTGTTCATTGCGGCCGATTCGCTGCATCTTCCATACGAAGACCGCGAGGAGATATTTCGCCGTATGACGTTCAACGTCCTAAGCGGCGAATTCGACGACCATCCCAAAAACTTCTCGTTCATACTGAAGGAAGGCGAAGGGTGGCGGCTCGCGCCAGCATATGACCTTACGGGGGCGGACTATCCTTCCACCGACCCATGGAGTACCCATGCCGGGACGCACAATATGTCTGTCAACGGACGTTTCTCGGACATCTCGAAAGAGGATTTGCTGACGGTCGCTGACAGATTCGGAATCGGTACTGCGAAAGATGTTTTTTCAAAATGTTTGTTGTCGTGTACGACAGGCGGCTAACGCTGCCAGCGGGATAAGTGTGTTAAGCTGAGGTAAGCTTGTTAAGCTGGGGATGAATTGAGAATGGTCGAACGCAATCGATTGCAGTCGATGAGACGACGAGGGCATTTATCGCGGGCAACGGGGACGTTGCCCGAAACTGTGTCACCCCTACGGGGCTATGGGAGGGGCAACGTCCTCGTTGCCCGAAACCGTGTCG
This sequence comes from Kiritimatiellia bacterium, assembly GCA_017544725.1. Classification (GTDB taxonomy): domain Bacteria; phylum Verrucomicrobiota; class Kiritimatiellia; order RFP12; family UBA1067; genus RGIG8368. The sequence continues at coordinate 36,123 of JAFYDR010000293.1, read as the reverse complement.
CCCCTACGGGGCTATGGGAGGGGCAACGTCCTCGTTGCCCGAAACTGTGCCGCCCCTACGGGGCTATGGGAGGGGCAACGTTCCCGTTGCCTGAAATGGGGAGGGATGCTATTTATTGCGTCCGATTGCGCAACGACGATGTCCTCGTCGTCGAAATCGAAAGTTATCCCCATGAATACTCCCGCACGAGTCGCGGGCGAGTTAGCCCGCGCTCTAAAGACAAGTTGTTTCTGTTGTTTTCATTTTCCAAAGATGACGGCGAAAACGCAGTTTTTATACCTGTGGTTTTCGAATTGCCCTAACGGTATTTCGGTGGTACACTGGAAGCCATGAAAATTCGTTGGTCTGTTGTCATGGTCTGTGCCTTGCTCCTTTCGAGCAACGTACTCTTTGCAGAAAGTCGCGAGAACCGCGCAATCCGTCGGTTGGAATCTATCCGTGTCGAAAACGTTCGTGCCGCATGGGCGGACATGGTGAAACGTTGGCCCGCCCGTTTCGAGGCGAATCCTGAATGGTTGCGGACATTCGAGGAACGTCAGAAGGTACTTCTCGATTCCATCAAGGGTGATTGGGGTGCGTTTTACGGCGGACCCGAACCGGTCGCTGGTGCAGAGCAGTTTCTCCGCGAACTGCGGGGACATCTGCTCGCCAATCCGTTGCTGGACTGCGATAAGCTGCTTCTGATTCGCCGTAAGCCGGACCGTCTTGGCCTCTACCAAAACTGGAATCAGCCGCGTGACCTCTTCGGCGGACAACCGAACGAATTGGGCATTCTGCAAGACCTTCGCGGGAAGCCGAAGTTTACCGTGTTGGACAAGTCGCCAGACAACGGGTATATCGGCGAACTTTGTCTGCACTGGGACGGCAAGCGTGTGATGTACACGCGGCGGACGGATCGGATCGACCATCCTCCCAAGGTTCGTTCCAGCCGTGCGAACGAGGCGATTCACCGCGTCTTCGAGTTGGACGTTTCGAAGCCAGACGCCAAGCCTGTTGAACTGACGTTCATTCCCGATAACGACGTCAACTGCTATGCGGGCTGTTACTTGCCGGACGGTGCCAAGCTCTTTCTTTCCGATGCCTCGATGGTTGGCGTTCCTTGTGTGGTCGGCAGCTCGTGGGTGGCAAGTATCTACCGAGCGGAGACAGACGGGTCCATTCGTCGCCTGACCTTCGATCAGGACAACAACTGGTGTCCCACCGTGATGCCAGACGGACGTATCCTTTTCCTGCACTGGGAATATGCGGACATCACGCACTATTGCACGCGTATTCTCTTTACGATGAATCCGGACGGTACGACACAACGCGCCTACTACGGAAGCGATTCCTATTGGCCGAACGCGCTTTTCAACGCGCGCATCTGTCCCGACGCGCCGACGCGCTTTACCGCGATTATCTCCGGTCACCACGGTCAACCGCGCTATGGCGAGTTGATTCTCTTCGACATCAACAAGGGACGGAAAGAGGCACTCGGCGTCGTTCAGCGTTTCCCGGAACGTGGAAAACGGGTTGAACCGATCGTGCGTGACCGTCTTGCCGATTATTCCTGGCCGAAGTTCTGCCATCCTTGGCCGCTCAGCGAGAATTATGTGATCGTTGCGGCGCGTCCGACGGAAAAGGATGGCTGGGGGTTGTACCTGGCGGATGCGTTTGACAACCTGACGCCGATTCTCGAAGAATCGGACCACGTTTTCTTCGAGCCGATTCCCATACAGCCTGCGCCCGTTCCACCTGTCATCCCTTCCAAGATCAACCCGACGTCGAAAGAGGGACTGGTAAAGGTCACGGATATCTATGACGGACTGGGATTGCAAGGCGTTCCTCGCGGAACCGTCAAGGCACTACGCCTGTACACCTATTCCTTTGCCTACAGGTGGATGGGAGGCGAGACCGACCACCACGGGCTGGACGGTCCGTGGGACATCAAGCGAATCATGGGAACCGTTCCCGTGGAATCGGATGGTTCCGCCTATTTCAAGGTGCCTGCCAACTTGCCGATTTCGATTCAGCCGTTGGACAACAAAGGGCGTGCGTTGCAGCTGATGCGTAGCTGGATGAACGTCATGCCTGGCGAATTCGCATCCTGCTCCGGATGCCATGAGGAAACGCAGGCCAGTTCAGGACAGGCACGGCGACTGCTCGCGATGGAACGTCCGCCCTCTGAGATCCGTCCGTGGTACGGTCCGGAACGCGGTTTCGACTTCCGGCGCGAGGTACAGCCAGTTCTCGACCGTTACTGTATCCGCTGCCACCATGAGGACGGTATCACAAATCGTCCCAATCTAACCGACCGTCCGAACATTTGTATCAAGACGAAGGAGACCTATTACATGAATGATGGCCTCTTCCCGCCTACCTACATCGCACTCTGCTCCTATGTGCGCAGTCATACGCAAGAAGGTGACAACGACGTGCTGTCGCCCTGTGATCTCGCGGCCAGTACCACCGCACTCGTGCAGATGTTGGAACGCGGGCATCACGGTGTCGTGCTCGACACGGAGTCGTGGGATCGTATCAACACTTGGATCGACCTGAATCGCATGGGACACGGCACCTGGCACGAGACCGTCGGAACCAACCGCGTCCACCATTTCGCGGTACGCCGAGCAGATCTGCAGAAACGTTATGCCAACCTGGAAGAAGACCACGAGAAAACGTACGGTCCTGCCCGATTCTCGGTTCCCACGAACGCCCCTTTGCCTGCCACCGCACAACGCGTATTCGACGGTTCCGCGACCATTCTGGAGGTCGGCGAACTGAAAACGGCGGAAACGCGTAAGGAACTCTCGTTGGGTGACGGTGTCTCCATCAGGTTCGTGAAAATCCCCACCGGACGGTACCGCAATGCGTATGGGGAGGAGGTTCAGATTCCGCGTTCCTTCTGGATCAGCGAGGACGAAATCACCAACGAACAGTATCGTCGCATCTTCCCGCAACACGACAGCAAGCTGGAACGCGGCGAGTTCATGCAGTTCACGGAACAGGAACGCGGTTACCCGCTCAACAAGCCGAAGCAACCTGTTGTGCGTATTTCACAGGAAGAGGCCGCGACATTCTGCCGTCTCGTCGGCGAGCGTTGCAAATGCGTCGTGCGACTCCCGACCGGCAACGAATGGGAGTGGGCAGGTCGCGCCGGCAAAGCGACACCACTGTGGTACGGCGGTGTAGATGTCGATTTCTCGAAGCTCGCCAACCTGGCGGACAAGACCTTCCGCCGACAGGATCGGTTCCGCGCCGCCGTTCCCGGCATGGCGGTTCCTCCTTGGCGTCCTGCGGATGAACGCTTCGACGACAAGTACCGCGTCACCGCACCTGTCGATGCTTTCGCAGCCAACGCTTGGGGATTGCGCAACGTGCAAGGCAATGTCTGGGAGTGGACGGCGGATCGACGTCCTGCATCCCCGACCGCACAGCCTGTGACAATTCCAAAGACGGAACCCGATAAAGAACTGTACGCCGTTGCGCGAGGCGGCTCCTTCTGGACACGCCCGAAGGAAGCGACCTTCGCCACCACGGTACTCTACCGCACTTGGCAGCGCGTTCACGATGTCGGTTTCCGCGTCCTGCTGGAAGACTAACGATTCAGCCGCTATGCGGTTTTAGGAAGTAAGTGTCGCGGAGCGACTAAGCGTGGCTGCGCCACTAAATGGACTTTCGGACCTAAGTGGTTAAGTGTCGCGACCGCCGCGCAGGATGGTTTTACCGACAGCTGGATAAGCTGAAAAGCGGAGGAGTGTCCGCAAGAGAGAGTGGGAGCTGTTCGTTACAGACGAAAAGGAACGAGATGATGAAAAAACTTTTGGGATGCATTTTGTTTGGTGTGTTGTGTTGCGGAGCAAATGCCGACTCGATTGTGGAGCCAGGGCGTACGCTTCCTTTGGTGCAGGATGTTGATGTGGTCGTGGTGGGCGGTAGCTCCGGCGCGGTGGCGGCAGCTTGTCGCGCCAAGGCGGCGGGTGCCCGCGTTTTCCTGATCGCGCCGCGTCCCTACTTGGGAGAGGACATGGCGGGCAAACTTCGAATCCACCTTGATCCGAACGATGACACCAGATCCCCGCTCGTACGCGAGATGTTCACGGAATCGTCACGACCCGCCGATTCGCTTCCGTTCATCTATACGGCAAGCCGCAAGGCGGAAAACGCGCATGCCGATCCGGATCTGAGACGGCTCAATGACGGCAATTATCTGCTAGCGCCGAAAGACAGTGTCCAATATGCCGGCGACGTGACCTTGTCTCTCAATCTCGGCAAAACCTGCGCGATTACAAAAGTCGTCATCGCCTCCTTTATGCGCGACCATCCGGAAAGGGGGTTCAAAACCGAATCCGTGACCATCCGTGGCCGCGCGGATGGGAAGGATTGGTCAGCGCCCGTCACTGGAAAGGAGTGGAGAGTCGTGGAAGGTGGCGACGAGTCTCATCTGATGGAGCTTCCCTTCAGGGGGAAATACCGTGAACTGGAAATCATCGCAAAACAGGCTGTGGGCGTCTCCCGGCAGTTGCTCGGCGAGATCTTCATCTATTCTGATGAGAAACCGAGCGTGACCGTTTCCGACCGCACCACGCCGCTCAAAGTGAAGAAGACGCTGGACGAGGCTCTGCTCAAGGCGCAAATTCCTTTCCTCACCGGCGCGATGGTGACGGAAACCGTGACCGATGAAAACGGCAAGCTGGCAGGTGTCATCATGGCGAACCGCAGCGGTCGGCAGGTCGTCCGGGCGAAGGTAGTGATCGATGCCACGGAACGGGCGCACGTGGCGCGGCTGGCAGGCAGTCCGATCACTCCTTTCCCCGCAGGGAACTACACCTTCACGCGCATGGTCCTCAGCGGAGAGATGCCGAAAGCGGAAGGGATGAAAGTCCGCGAGATTCTTGGTGTCTATCCCGCGCGCAACCAAATGGGACATCAATTCTCGGGTGTTATCACCGGTAAGATGTTCTCTTGTTCCATCACGCTACCGATGAAGGACGGTTCCGCACGTTCCTTCGCCGAAGCGGAACAGCGTACTCGTGACGCGACGTTTACGCGCCAGCAATTGACCGGATCGGACACGACGATTTTCACGCCGCCCGATCATATCCGTGCGGCGGCATCCTCCTCCGCTTCGTGGCAAGGTGCCGACTCCTTCGATTTGAAGTCCCTGCAACCCACCGGATATCCAAACCTGTTCGTGCTGGGTGCTTTGGCGGACGTGCCGCGTGAAACAGCCACCGAACTCATGCGCCCGGGCAACTACATGGCAGTCGGTAGCCGTGTCGGCGAGGCTGCCGCCAAACTTGCGGCGACGCTTCCTGCCGTCGGAAAGGTCTCCCTGCAGGCGAGTACTCAAGTTGCCGCCGCTGGTACCAAAGTCGGGGAGACGAGCGGTTCGTTGCCCGGTTACCTGACGAACACGAAAGGGAGCGTTGTTGTCGGCAACCGCGAACTGCCTGTTCTTGCAAGTTGCGATGTTTTCGTTGCCGGAGCCGGTACGGGCGGCGCACCCGCCGGAATCGCCGCCGGACGCCACGGGAAGAAGGTCATCATCTGCGACTACCTGTACTCGATGGGCGGCGTGCAGACGGACGGACTGATCGGTATTTACTGGTTTGGCAACCGCGTCGGGTTCACCAAGGAAATCGATGCCGGCGAAAAAGAGACTGGAGCCGTGCTGGAGCAGGGACGTATCGAATGGTACCGCAAGCAATACCGCGAATATGGCGGCGAGGTCTGGTACGGTACGCTCGTGAGCGGCGTCGTCATCGAGAACGGTGCGCTTACTGGCGTGGTCGTGATTGCGCCGGACGGCGAACGCGGCGTCATCCGCTGCAAGGTCGCCATCGACGCGACAGGCAACGCCGTGCTGCCCGCCCTCGCAGGCGAACCGACCGAATTCGTCAATGCGGAGGAGATCAGCGTACAGGGAGCCGGCATGACGCCGCGTACACTCGGTGCACGCTACACCAATACGGACATCGGATTTGTCGATGACTCCGATGCCGCCGACCTCTGTTACTTCGCACTCCGTTCCCGCGAAAGTATGCGCGATGGCATTTGGGATCAGGCGCAGGTTGTCAACACCCGCGAACGTCGCCGGATGCACGGCGCGTATTACGTCACGCCGATGGACATCATGAACCACCGCACCTATCCGGACACGGTCTCGCAGCCGTACAGCAACTTCGACACGCACGGACAGACGGTACATCCGCTCTTCTTCATTGACGATCCCGGTCACAACGGTATTGCCGTCAACGTCCCCTACCGATGCTTCTTGCCGCAGAAACTGGACGGACTGCTCGTGATCGGACTCGGCATGAGCGCACATCGCGATGCCATGCCTGTCCTACGGATGCAACCCGACGTGCAGAACCAAGGGTACGCGGCTGGCACTGCCGCCGCGATGGCAATCGACGCGGGCGTCACTGTTCGCAACGTGAACGTGAAGGCTCTGCAGCGGCATCTCGTTGATAAGGGAATCTTGAAACCCGAAGTGCTGACGATGAAAGACTCCTTCCCGATTTCCGACGAGAAGATGCGGAAGGCGGTACGCGATATGCCGAACAATTACATCGGACTGCATGTCGTGATGACCGACCCTGCGCGCGCCATTCCGCTGCTCAAGCGGGCGTATGCTTCCGCCACGGTCGAGACCAACCGCTTGATTTACGCGCATGTCCTCGCCATGATGGGAGAGAAGGACGGGGAGCGCGACCTGATCCGCAAGCTGGAGACAACGCAGTGGGATCCGGGGTGGAATTATCGAGGCATGGGACAGTTCAACCGCAGCATCAGTTGGGTAGATAGCTACATCATCGCCCTCGGATGCTGCCGTTCCGTCAAGGCTGTTCCTGCGATTCTCGAAAAGGTGAAAATCCTCGGTCAGGACAATCAGTACTCGCACTTCCGCGCCGTCGCGCTCGCGCTGGAATCCATCGGCGACAAAACGGCGGCAGCTACGTTGGCAGAGTTGCTGCAAAAGCCCGGTATTGGAGGTCATGCGTTGAAGATGACGAAAGACATTCCTGTGATTCCAGGCTATGCGAACAAAGCGGGCGACAAAGAACGTTCCGACTGTCTGCGCGAACTCTGCGTAGCGCGCGCCCTCTTCCGTCTCGGTGATCAGGATGGTATCGCACGGAAGACGCTGGAAGCCTACGCCGCCGATCCCCGCCGCATCTATGCCAACCACAGCCGTATGGTGCTAGGAGAATAGGAATGAAGAATGAAGAAAGAAGAATGAGAAGAGGCAGTAGAGAGTAGGCAGTAGGAGGGCGATGAAGAAAGAGAATAAGCCTAGACACCTAAAAGCTGGCAGCTAGTAGCTAAAAGCTAGCCCATGGATTTCATGACTGGTAAGGATAGGGAAGGTTCATGCCTCAAAATGAAATGGACCATTTCCTAACAAACCACTGCTAGGAGTAGTCAAAATGAAAGCCTGTTCGATCTCGATTCTTTGGTTTTTGGTCGGCGCAGCACATCTCGCATCTGGCGAGGGCGTCGCGCTTCCGCCGCTTGCGGGCGATGGCGTCGCCGACGATACCGCGGCGATCCAGTCGCGGCTGGACAGTGGCGCAAGCTGCGTGTACCTGCCGCCACCGCCGAAGTGCTACCTGATCTCCAAGACGCTCAAGATCGGCTCCGACCAAGAACTGCGGCTGGACCGTTATTCCGTGATCCGGCTCGCGCCGAAGTCGGACTGTCCGATGATCGAGAACTGCGGCTACGTGGGCGGATCGGACAAACGCATCGCCATCACGGGCGGCATCTGGGACATGGCGAACCTCGACCAGTCCCCCAATCCGCAGCAGTACGGCCGCCTGAAGCCGCCGAAGCCGTCGCCCATGCCCCCGCAGCACGAGAACGATTTCTTCTTCGGCATGGCCATGCGGTTCTCTAACGTGGAGGGGATGTCCGTGCGCGGCGTGACGGTGCGCAATCCCACCTCGTACGGAATGGCGTTCTGCAAGACTTCCTATTTCCTCGTGGATGATGTCTCCTTCGACTACACCACGTGGAATCCGATTCCGCTCAACCTCGACGGCGTACACTTCGACGGCTACTGCCACCACGGGAAAATATCTAACCTACGCGGAACCTGTTTCGACGACCTCGTCGCGCTCAACGCGAACGACGGCCAGTGCGCACAGGAGCAGGGCCCGATTACGGACATCGACATCGACGGCGTCTATGCCGACTACTGCCACAGCGCGGTGCGCCTCCTCTCCACCGGCGCGGAACTGAAGCGCGTGACCATCCGGAATGTCCACGGCAACTTCTACACCTACGCCGTCGGCCTCACGCACTTCTTCCCGAAGCGGCCGCGCGGAGTTTTTGATGACATCGTCATCTCCGATGTCTTCTCCGCGAAGGTGTTTTCGCCGGAAGGCATCGGCGTCAATTCGCGCACGAACTACCCGCCGATTTGGGTGCAGGGTCCGGTGGATGTGGGGAATCTCGCGATCCGCAACCTGAGCCGCGACGAGCGGAATCTCCCCGTAGCCACGATCCGCGTTGACAAGGAAGCGGTGGTCAGGCATCTCACGGTGCGCGACTGCAAGATGCGCAACCGCCTGGATCAGCCGATACAGTTTTTCGACATCAAGGGGAAGGTCGAGAAGCTGACGACCGAGAACAACGACTTTGAGGGTGAGTGGGGTGGAACAGCAAGCGTACAACAGCAATAGGCAGGGGAGAGGGTGCAATGACAGCAAGCGTAAAACAGCAAGAGGGGCAAGGAGTAAGATAATGGGAAGCGTACAACAGCAAGAGGTCACCCCTATGCGTCACAAAGGGCTCCTTGGCTGGCGTTACGATGCCCGCTGCAACTACATGATCACCCTCGTCGCGGAGCCGCGCGTCTCGATCTTCGGAACCTTGCGCGAGTGGGGTGTTGAGCGCTCCGAAGAAGGGCGGGCTGTTTACGAAGCCTGGCAGGCGGTGGAGTCCAAGTTCCCGGATGTGAGGGCCACCTACAACGCGATCATGCCCGATCATTTCCACGGGATCGTTTATATCATGGCCGATGGGGTAGTCAACCTTGAGGCCGTTGTCGAGTTTTTCGCAAGCGAAGTCGAGCGGCGTATCGGCCGCCGCGTGTGGTGTCCACTCTGGCGTGATTCGATTTGCCTTGCCAAGGGGCAGCTTCACCGCCAGATCGAATACGTGCTGTCAAATGCGAAGCGCCGGTGGATCAAGGAGAACAATCCAGGTCTCTTCAAGAAGGTGATGGGCTTCAGGCATTGGCGGCTTGATCGCGCGAGTGAAACGCTTGCAGGTGTTGCTGGTGCCGACAGCTGGGATTTCCGGGGCTTCGCGCACGATGGCGGCGGAGTGGCGCAAGGGTGTGAATACTGGGATCTGGAAACTGGCGAGGAGATCGTGAAGCCGAGGAAGGGGAATCGGATCCTGCGGGCGTTTGAAGAACAGCAAGCGTACGACAACAAGAGGACGGAGAAACAGCAAGCGTACGACAACAAGGGGGCGCAAGGTGGGCAAGCTACCCCTCTCGCTTGGACTGCCATGGGCAATCCATTTCTCCTCGACGCCCCGCTCCTCGTGAGTGTACGAATCTCTACGGCAACCCCCAGCGATAAGATAGAAGAGCTCGTTTCAAAGCTTGGCGCGAAGGCCGAGCGAGGTGTGGTTCTGGTGAGTCCCTGGATATCTCCGGGCGAGAAGGCCGTGAAAGCCGAGGCACTCGCGCGCGACGGCAGAATCGTGCATTTGCTGGCCGAGGGCATGGGCCGCTACTACAAACCGGGTGGCCGCGATTTCGACTTCTGCTCCCAAGGGCGCATGCTGCTGCTGTCGCCGTTTGCGCCTCGCCAGCCTCATGCGCCGCGCGCGAACTACGGCAAGGCTCGCTTCGAGTGGCTGAACCTCGCGGCTCGCACTATCGGCGATCTCGCGATGGGTTTTTCAAGGGCGCAGTTGGCGCGCGAAGTAAAGCAATAGAACATATTTTCGGAATATTTCTCCCCCCTTGCACCGCATAGGTGGATATGGTATCATTTTCTCGTTTCTGCGGAGGGATGGCGTCGCCCGGGTGGTCGGCGCGGAATCCTCGCCAAGCCAAGGCACTGTGCGTACGAGTGCATAGTCCAACTAAATTGGAAAGTTCTAGTAAGAAAATGAAGTCGTTTATAATTGCGGTTTCAACCGCGTTGTCGTTTGGTGTCTTTGCGGCGGAACCGATGTCCACTGCAGAGATCACCGTTGATCAAGGAACGGTACTTGGCCCCGTGAAACTGATGAATGCCGTCAACAACGGTCCGAGCGTGGAGAAGCCCGGAGGCGATCAGAAAAGGGGCAACTTTGCCGAATACCGCGCAGCCCGTATTCCGTTCGCCCGAACCCACGATTCGATCAATTGTGTGTCGGGCGGTGCGCACACGTGCGATATCAACGCCATCTTCCCCAACTTCGATGCGGACGAGAACGATCCGAATAACTACGATTTCGTTTTCACCGACCACTATCTCGACAACATTCGCCGTGCTGGAACGGAGGTCTTTTTCCGCCTCGGGCAGACGATTGAACACGGACCGAAGAAGTATGGGGTGCTTCCGCCGAAAGACTTCGCTAAATGGGCGCGTATTTGCGAGCATGTGATCCGTCACTACAACGAAGGTTGGGGCTGGGGACTGGACAAGGCATTCACCACGGTCAACATCGCTTGGTCAAACCAGTTCCATATCACCTACTGGGAGATCTGGAACGAACCGGATTTGGATCCTGTGGATGTCGGTTTCCCGAAGAACCCTCGGTGCTGGGGTGGGACGGTCACCAACTTCTTCGAGTTTTACGAGATAGCGGCAAAACATCTCAAGGGAAAGTTCCCTGCGCTCAAGATCGGCGGACCTGCTCTCTGCGGGAACGAGAGATGGGGGCGTCGTTTCCTCTCCTATTGCCGAGACCATCAGGTTCCGCTTGATTTCTTCTCGTGGCACATCTATTCTACCGAACCGCGTAATCTCGCAAGCAAGGCGGAGCGAATCCGCAAGATGATGGACGAGACCGGATTCAACCAGTCCGAGTCCATCCTGAACGAATGGAACTACGTGAAGGGGTGGACGGACGACTGGGTACACTCGCTGGAAGTGGAATCGGGGCGGTTCAATCAAAAGGGCGCGGCGTTTATCGCTGCCGCCATGTCGGACTGTCAATCCGCGCCTCTTGACCTGCTGATGTTCTACGACTCGCGTATCAGCAGTGGAATGAACAACCTCTTCAATACCACGACACTTTGGCCGATGAAGGGGTACTACCCGTTCTATGCCTGGTCGAAGATGGTGGATCGCGGAACGCAGGTGGCTTGCACCGTAAAAGAAGGGCGGGGCATCAAGTCCTACGCAGCAACCGGTATCGTCTTCAACGACTCGCTTGCGACCGCTGCGGACGGACAATTCCGCGCAACGGCGGCAAAAGGAGCGGACGGTTCCCTTGCGATTTTTGTCGTACGCTACGCCAAGAGTAACGATGTGACCGAAACCGGCACGGTCGTTGTGCGCGTACCGGGACGCGCAATCACGAAGTCCCGTTGCCATCTCACCGACGCCGTACGCACCTACACGGAAATTCCGCTCATCCTGCAAGGCGATGGATCTGTCCGCCTCTCCATGCAGCCCGACTCCTTCGCTCTCATCGAGATCGAATAAGGGGCGACAGGCGGCTAACGCCGCCAGCGTGGCGATTCGCGCCAGCTGAGAGCCCGAGATGTGTGTCGCATATCGATAGCAGTCGAAATCGACGACGAAGGCGTCGTTGCGCAGAGGAGATGCAGCTATCGATTGCGGTTCGTTATTCAGGCAGAGTTCTGGCTAGGCGGAAACCGCCATCAAAGTGGAATGTATCTGTTGGAGGATATTGACCGTACTTGTACGACGCACAATACTCTGCTTCATAGTTCCAGCATCCACAGCACCGCACACGTTTCGTTCCCGAAGGTACACCTTTGGGATCCGTTCCGTATGTCAGTGTTCCATCCCAGTCCAAGCACCACTCCCACACGTTGCCGTGCATATCGTAAAGTCCCCACGCATTCGGTTGGTACGAACCAACCGTTGTGTGATATGGAGAATAATCGCCTTCACCATCCCAAATGTTCCCTTCATATCGTGCCAACAACTGCAAATCAATCTCGGTATCCCCTCCATTGTTATACTTTGATGTTGTACACGCACGACAAGCGTACTCCCACTGTGCATGCGTTGGCAGATCAAAATCTAGCCCCGTCCGAGCACGGAGTTTCCCGAGAAAACTGTCTGCGTCCACGGCTGACGAGGACGGCCATTGCGCCCCGTTCGAGGAACCGCGAATCCCATTGTAAGATATGCTTTCCACAGGGCGCTTGTCACCTTTACAACGAGACGGATTGTTCCCCGCAATCAGTTCATACTGTTTCTGCGTCACTTCGAAGAGTCCGATGTAGAACGGCTTCGTCAGCGTCACGCGATGGGATTCGTCGGTCTGTACACTACCCATGATATACGAGCCTGCGGAAATCTTTCGCAATACCAGTTTTGTCGTCTTGTACAAATCCACATTGAAACCGCCGCTCGGCTCGACATCCATGTATATTACCGGATAGCTGGAAGCCAACGGTCCTCCCGCGAGGTCAATCACACAGTATAGAGAGAACACGGGGTCGGTAGGCGTCCAGTGCGCATAGTACGCCACAGTCCCTGTCACGATAGTTTCCGCCGTCACTGGAGTTCCGCCGTCAGCCTCCGTAAACCACCCGTTGAAAACATAGTCGGCGCGCATCGGCGTCGGCAACGTTCCTACTGCCGTTCCAATTTCCACTATCCTCGTCGCCTCGGCAACATTTCCGCCGTTCGCGTCGAATGTCACCGAACGGAATACGACTTGCGTCTCCAGTGTCCAGCACAGACGGAAACCGCGGGTACTCCCGTATCTCGGAGTTCCATCCGAACGATGGGATGAAGTACAGTCAGGCGCACCGGTGTCCCATCCACCGCCCCGAATGTGTCGGGCAGTTCCAGAGGAGGGACCTTTCGGATCTGTACCATACGCCAGTACCCCGTTCCAGTCCAAGCACCATTCCAAGACGTTCCCGTGCATATCGTAAAGCCCCCATGCGTTCGGTTGATAGGAACCGACCACCGTGTGCGCATTCGTGTAACCACCTCTCCCATCCGTCTTGTTTCCGGAATAACGTCCGAGCAAATTCAGATCATTTGCTGTACTGCCACCGTTGTTGTAGTCGTTTGTCGTCCCCGCACGGCAGGCGTATTCCCACTGCGCCTCCGTAGGCAAGTCAAACTTAAGTCCTGTCCGGGAACGAAGTTTCCCCATGAAACTTGTTGCGTCCACGGTAGAGGAGGATGGCCAGTTCGTTCCATTAGAGCTTCCGCGAATCGAATCGTACGCTATCCTTTCCACGGGACGCATCGCCCCTTTGTATTGCGCCGAGTTCCCGCCCGTCACCAGCTCGTACTGTTTCTGTGTCACCTCGAATAGTCCGATGTAGAACGGATGCGACAATGTGACAGTACGGATGTTCTGCATCCGAAAGGTTCCCGCGTCAATCTGCCGCAAAACCAGTTTCATCGTCTTGTACTCGTCGGTGTTGAATCCCTCTTCTGGCTGCCTGTCCAGATAGGTGACCGGATAACTTGTAGCGAATGGTCCGGGAGACAGGTCGATCACGCAGTAGGACTCGGTGTTCGTAGAGGGCACAAGAACAAGCGTCTCATCCGGCTTCTCAATCTGACGCGATTCGTCCGTGGGGAGATCGGAACGGAAGACCGCCAACAGCCCGACAATACCCAGTAACGCCAAGACGGAGAGAATCGCGTAACGGTAGCGGACGAGGTTCCGGTAACGGATGGCACGCGCGAAGGCTGAAACAGACGAGTACCGGAACGAAGGAATCGAGGAGGTCGCCCGCTGGATGATGGACTGCCAAACCCGAGGTGGCTTGCCGTTGAAACAGGTGTTCGCCAGGACGCCGAGTGCGTGGATGTCCGACACTGGCGTCGCCTCTCCCCGCTCGATCTGCTCGGGTGCCGCATAGCCAGGCGTCCCCACGCCCGCCTTCCTCCCGCCGACACGTGTCAGCGATTCTTGAGGTAGCGGAGATGGGCGCGAGATGTCTTTCAGAAGCCCAAGATCTGCAAGAACCGGTTGCTTGCCGCGCCAGAGGATGTTGGACGGCTTTATGTCACGGTGGACGAAACCCTTCGCGTGGAGTTCCGAGACGGCGTTGCAGATCTGTAACAAGAAGGAGGCGATTTCACGTTCCTGCGTCGGCAGTTCTCCGGGGTCTAGCAACTCCATCGCCAGATACAGGCTACCGTTTGTCTCGCCGAAGGAATAGAAGCGTGGAAATGCGTCGGATTGGAGCCGGGAGAGCAGTTTCGCCTCCTGCCGGAAGCGTTCACGCGCACTCTCCTCGGTGCGGAACAAGACCTTCACGGCGGCGGATACCCCAGAGACAGTGTTCTCCGCGCAATAGACTTCCCCGTTCCCGCCACGTCCGATGTATGCGGTGAGCCACCACTCGCCGAAGACAGTCCCTTCCGCAAAACGTCCTGTGTCCTGAATGGACGGATGCTCGGCGCAGAGCTTGGCGATCGTGTCGGCGGGTTCAGGCATTCGCCACCTCCCCCAACGCGGCGACCAGCCGACGGATCTTCGCCAGCGACCTAGCCTTAGTCTGGTCCACGGCGTGCCGATTCATTTTGAACGCCCGCGCGACAGTCTCTGGCGACTCACCGTTGACAGCCACGCGCTCGAAAATGCGCTTGGTACGATCCGCCACGGACGGATCGTCGAGGAACTGTTGGAGCGCAATCTCAAAAAGCTGTTTCTTCCACTCGGTCTCATCGTCCCCGGAATCTGCCGTTTGAGAAACGATCGCGAAATCCGCCAACGCTTTCTTGTATTGCTCGTTCTCACGGCAAATGCGTAACGCCTTACGGAGAAGGATGCCCGACAGATAGTTGTGGAAGAGTCCGTTCCTGCCCGAGTCGTATTGGTAGCTTGGCAGGATTTCAACCAGCGCGATGAGTGTCTCCTGCACGATGTCGTCCACCGGGAGAAACGGGAACTGCCGTTCCAGAAAGGATAGCATGAAGGGCCGATAACGGGCAACAAAATCATCCCACCGGGGATGTAATGGATCCCCCGAAATATCGCGCAACAATGTGGTGGATGTTGGAATCGGCACTGGTTTTCTCCTTACGAAAAACCATACCATATCCCCCGAAGAAAGTCAACCACCGGACGGCGAAGGCACTTTGCGCAGTGACGAGTGACGGGGCGGCAAAGCCGCCAGCTGAGAAGCTGAAAAGAAGGCAGTAGGGAGTAAGCGGTAGTTGCGGCGTGTAAAGCGGGAAAAGCTGAAAGGTGTGCCGCCAGAGGCGGCAATGAAAAATGAAGAGAGAAGAATGAAGAACGAGGGCGACATGTCGCGTGTCGTTTGTTGCGTGTCATCGGTAGCTATCGATTGCTATCGAATGGGGGAGGGAGTACTTGTCGCGACCGCTTGGGGTTGTTCCTGTTGTTTCCAAAATCCTCTCGTGCGCATGAGATGGGTAAATTACTTTTCATTCATCGTTGTCGCCTTTGGCGACAATGATGTGGCGGCCTCGTAGGCTGCGTCTAGGATTTCCTTGTGTAACTTGCGGAGGAAATCGTAGTCGAATTTCTCGATGGCGCGATCGAACGTGATGAAGCCGCCCCATTCCCAGAACTGGTCGATCGCCTCGGTATAGACGCTGCCACCCAAACCTTGCCGCGCCATGTCAATCAGCGGACGCGCCAGATATTCGTAACGCCGTTGTACACGTGCGCGCCAATCTCCGCCTTCAGCCGGTTCAAGCGTATGCAGACGTCCTTTGATGTCTTGGCAGTGTCCGACGAGGTTTACACCAGAGCCACCAAATTCACCAGCCATCGTCATGCGCTTGGCGTTGGGAGCAAACATCTTCGCCTCTGGATAATTGTGGCGATCGACTACATCGCAGGAGGGCGTCGGATCTGGCGGGTACTTCCACTTGGTGTACCCCTGCGCAAATCCGCCCTCATAGTCGTTCCAGCCGGAAGGTCCGTTAACGAGACGCGATGGATCGTACCGCTTCAGCCAAAGGTTCGTGAACCGCGTCTTGTCTGCGGACGGCTGTCCCCATCCTTCGTTGAACGGGATCCACATCACGATGCACGGATGGTTACGAAGGTGATCGACGATCTCCTTCAGTTCCTGCCGATAGAAACCGTACCGACGGTTGGAGAACTGGAGGTCGTGTTGCAGATGGTCGGGACGGCAGGACGGGATATCCTGAAGCACCATTATGCCGATCTTGTCGCAATGGGCGTAAAAGGCGCGAGGTTCGATCTTGACGTGCTTGCGGATGGCGTTGAAGCCCGCCTTCTTATGGAAATCCACATCAAAGCGCAAGGCATCCTCCGACGGCGGCGTCAGGTAGCCGTCCGGCCACCATCCTTGGTCGAGCGTCGCCAAAAAGTAGGTGAATTTGCCGTTCACTGCCGCACGGCGGATTCCCCGCACGTCGAGTTTCGTTTCGACCTTCCGCATCCCGAAATACCCTTTCACCTCATCGCTCTTTCCCTTGGCGGCAACCGTGATCGAGAGGTCGTAGAGATTCGGCGTGTCGCAACTCCAGAGTTTCAGAGGTTGCGGCAGGGTAAGCGTCACCGCATCATCGTCCGCACCAAGCCGTCCGTTTGCGAGCATTTTACCACCGAATGATGCGGAGACTGTTACCTCGACCGTACGCGTGTATCCTTTGATAAAAGGGGTTACCGTCACCGTGCCCTTGTCCACGTCCGTATCGACCTTGTAGTCACTCAGGTACGTTTCGGGCACGGTCTCATACCAAACGCTTCCGCAGATTCCGCTTGTCGCAGGGAAGAAACAGGTGGTGAGTTTCAGCACCTGTTTTCCCGTGCCTCCGAGATAGGTGTCTGTCGGATCCCAGACCAACAACTTCACCTCATTCTCACCATCCCGCACGAAGGAGGTCACATCGACGGAGAATGGAACATTGCCGCCCTCGTGCGGCACATCCGTCGCTTCGCGCCCGTTCACGAACACGTGCGCACGGAAATCGACACGCTCGAAGTTCAAGATCGTCCGGAATCCCTGTTTTGGATGAAGCGTGAATGTACGCCGATACCAGATCTGATCTTCCGGCGTCACCATACGTCTCACGCCGGAGAGCGGCGTCTCCACACCGAACGGTACGAGGATCGTGCCGTCATACTTTGCAGGTTCCTCTGCGACAGCTGACGCGATCGCGTACTCCCATGTTCCGTTCAGCGATATCCAATTGCCGCGTACCAGTTGCGGTCTCGGATATTCTCGCCACACATTTTCGGGCGTCACCGCCCGCCCCCACGATGTGGTGAGGTCATTCGTGCAAATGACACGATTCCCCTCTGCATCGGCACTGATTGCGCAAAGAACCACGCCCGCAACGAGAAACCACACTCCCCGAAATCCACTCTGGATCAATGGGAACACCATTCCTGACATTCTCTTCATCTTGAAGTCCTCCTTCATTCCAAGGCCAAATTGTACCATCCCCTCCCATGCCGCGTCAATGCTAGGCAGAAATAACGAGCCGCTGAGGCGGCAATGAAAAAAGAAGAATGAAGAAATAAGAATGAAAGAATGACGAAGGTCGGTTGATGTCGCCAGCTGAGAGTCGGGGGGCTTCGCGCCAGCGAGTTAAGCATGTAAAGCTGGTTACACAGGGAGTGAATCGTGAGCTATCGATCGCAGTCGATACATTTGTCATTGCCGCCTTTGGTAGTAACAACGAGGCGGTTTCGATTGGCGTTGACGGCTTGGGGAAATCATGGTATGGTACTGCTTTAGGTTTTTAAGAGTTGTTTGAACTCGGTTTTGAAGCGAAGGGAATGAGCATGAAGAATCAGTTTTTCGATCGGTTTGCTATTGTTGGAGCGCTTTCGATTTCAGTGCTTTCCAACATTGCTCTCGCGGAGACGTTGACGATCCATCCGGGGAACGGCGTGACAACGAACGTGGCGGAGCGGATCGCGGGCGAGACGGATGTGACGATCAACAACGGCTCAAGCGGCGGCGGCATTGTCTCGCTCAACCCGATCAACACCTATTCAGGGAAGACGACGCAGGGGTGCGGTACGTTGGTGGTCTCGAAGTTGGACGCGGACAGGAAGGCGTCTAACCTCGGCGCAACGGGAGTGATCCAAATCGGGAGCGGCACCTTCCGCTACGAGGGACCTGACGGCGGCTGGACAGACCGCGTATTCACGAACCACGCGGCATCGGCGCGCGCCTCGATCTACGACATCCGCAACGACCTGACCATCGCCTCCGATTTGAATCAGGGATATGGCGCCTTCGTCAAGACGGGTCCGGGCACGCTCTACCTCGACGGCACCGGCACGAACAACTTCGGCTACGGCGGCGGTGCCCCGGCGGACAGCACGTCCGGCATCCGGGCGATGTTCACGCCGACCGCGAACGGCGACTCCCCCTCGAAGGGCTTCCGCATCTTCCACGTGCTGGAGGGCAAGCTCGTGCTCGGACGCAACGGTGGCACCTACAGGATCAAGCCCACCGGCGACGCGGGCGTCGGCGGCTGGACGACCGACAGCGGGCAGGAGAAGGAGGCGACGCTGGAGGTCGTCGGCGGAAACACGACCTTCGAAGGCTGGATTATGCACGGCGCCTACAACGGCAAGACCGCCAACACACCCGAAAAGAGAACGGAATCCACCTTCCGCATTACGGGTGGAAACGCGACCTTCACGACCGCATTCTCCCTCGGACGGAACAAGCTGGGATACTCGACTTTCCCGCAACATTCGGCACCGCGTTTGGAGGTGTTCGGAGGGAAACTGACGACGGAGTATTTCTACATCGGCGAAGATCGCGGTGCCAACACCTACATCCTCATCACCAACGGCACGCTTCAGGCGAACAATCTCGTGCTCTGCGGTCGTTGTTCCGGAAACATCGACACCACCAACACGCTGGAGATTTGCGGCACCGGTATCTTCTACCGAAACGGAGCCATCTACAACGATGACGCGAGTGTGCTGAACATCTACGTCCACGACGGTGGCCAGTTGCGCATCAATACCATCAACAATAGTCGATACAGTGATAGTAATTCCTCTCGGACAAAGGGAAGCACTTATGGTCAGATTCGGTTATTGATCGATGGCGGCACAATGCGGAAGACGAGCAACGGCGGATCGAACGGTACCTACGCCAACGTCACCTCTGTGCAAATCGGTGCGAAAGGCGCGACCATCCGTACCTACGGCGACTCGGGTGTTTATTGGCTCTTCGCGCCCTTCACCACGCAGGACGGTATTGAAAAAGACGGTGGCATCACACTCAATGCACTCACCGACACCGCCATTACCGCATTCGCAGCTGTTGAACAGTACAACGGACCGACCATCCTCAAAGCGGGTGGACTTGCCCTTACCAGATCGGGGTTGCTGCCGCCTGTGACGGACTTCACCATGACCGGCGGTTTCCTCCTGATCACCAACCAGAACCAGACGGTGGCCACAGCGACCTTCGGTACGGAGAACGCCTCGCCCGCACTCAGCCTACGTGTGGCGCGCGACGTAAAACTCGCCTCGACTGGAGACCTGACAGTTCTCGGCACACCGACGCTTCGTGTCTCGCTCTACCAGGCGAAAGGTGTGACCACCGCTACGACGACAGGCGGTACCTATCCTCTGCTTTCCGCTCCCACCTCTTCCCGCACGGCACTCGAATATCTGGCGGCGCACGCGACGCTTGCGAATCCCGCCTTGTCAACGGCACCTGCCGCCATCTTCGCCGTGACGGAAGAGGGCAACACCGCGACGCTTTCCGTAACGGTACCCGAGATAGCTACACCGGCGGCTTCCGCCTTCACATGGACCGGTGCGGCTAACGACGGTGACCTTTGGGCAACGGGCGGCAACTGGGACGGCAACGCAGCTCCGAATGCACCGGGTGCGGTTCCCGCCTTCCCAGACCTCGATGACACGGCAACGCTCCGCACGGTGACGCTTGCGGGTACGGAGACGGTCGGCGGTCTCTCCTTCACCACGACCAACGGCTACACGCTGACGGGCGGAACGCTCGCGTTCGACAACGGTTACGCGACTGTTCCGATTACTTCGTTGGCACTTGCCACAAACGTCATCGATTCCGCCATCTCCGGAAATTCGCTGTTGAGCGTCAACACCGCTGCGACAGGGTCTGGCTTGGTGCGGTTGACGGGCGACAAGTCAGGCTTCACCGGTAAACTCAAGACTGGTAGCGGCACGACGGAACTTGACTCGCTCGCCTTTGTCGATGATGCTTCAAAGCTGACTATCGGACGTGGTACGCTCCATTACACGGGAACGGGCGAGAGCATCCCCGGCTTCGCGTTGGGTGCGGGCGGATACGTCTCGATTCTCAACATCGACAACGATCTGACGCTCACCTCTGGCGTTACCTGTTCCAGTTCCTGTTTCACCAAAAGCGGTCTCGGCGACCTCTTCATCAAGGGAACAGGCAGCTTCCGTCTCGGGAATGCTCAAGTGGATAAAAGCTCGGAACTCGGTGCAGGCGTGAACGGCGATTCGCCCACCTCCACCTTCCGATCCTCGCAGATCTGTGGCGGACGCGTCGTGATCGGTACGGTCGGCGACGAGACCGACGCACCGAATGTCACCGTCACCGGTGAAGTGGCGATCGGCAGTCTCCTCTCCGGCACCAACGGCCTGAACGAGACAGGCGGTGAACTGATCATCAACAACGGCAATGTCGCTGTCAGTACCGTGCTTGGTTTGGGGTACTATTGTGGCATCCGCAACTTCGCGCCGGAGACAACGCTCCTGCGTTATACGCAGAACGGCGGCACGGTTACAGCGAAGCAATTCCGTTCTCTCTGGGACAAGACCTACACCCAGAATGTAAAGGCGGTCATCACCATCAATGACGGAACGCTGACGGCTACAAGCGACATGGCGTACTTCAACTACCATGCCGGTGCAAACGCCGAAACCGAATACACGCAGAACGGTGGCGCGGTCTATCTGTCGGATGTAACTTGCGGCGATGTCGCTACCAACGAGACGCGGACGTACAAGCCCGTGACGATCAACCTCAACGGCGGCATGTTGAGCGTCCCCGGAACGTTCCGCCTGGCGAACTACTCACCCGGCACCTGTTACCTGAACGAGGGTGCGACGTTGCGCGTTGGAAACCTCGACGGCAGCCAGCAGACGGCCAAGCCTGAAAGTATCTTTTACGCACGCGGCGGTGTCTTGAAGCCGGTCGTCCCATCCAACGCGAACAGGGAGCTGGGTTACCTCACGCACCTCTACATCGGAGAGAAGGGCCTCTTCATCGACACCAGCGAGAACGCAGGTCTCGATCTCACATACGTGTATTCGTTCAACCTCTATCAGACGCTGGAGCCGGAACCGGGTATTGCGCAGGACGGTGGCGTCACGATCTACGGCGGCGGCTGGGTCGTTCCCGGAAACACCTCGGTCGGAGCCAGCACCATCACCGGACCGATCCGCGTTCTGGACGGTGTGTTCGGCGGCAACCTCTCCGCTTGCGCCACTTCCACCGTCATCCTAAAGCCAGGCTCCGCCATGCGCGGCTGGGGCGGTTGGCAGGCATACAAGAACCTGACTCTCGGCGAAGAGGGCGAAAGCAAGCCGGTGAATCTGAACTTCTACAACGCCTCCAGTATGGCGACGACGAACTACTGTATGATCGTCTCGAACGACCTGCAGGTACTTTCCCCTGTGACGATCTCGCTGCATACAGACAACTACTCGCGCAACGACACGCTCGTGGCGGGTGTTTACACAGCGTTGGTATTCAATGCCTCCAATCCAGATGTCGATACCTCGCTCTTCCACGCCCCCGCCACCAAGGCCGGTCTTGCCGTGACATGCGAGCAGATCACGCTCGAAGACGGACCTTATGTCGGCTGGAAGGCGATTGTTGCTACCGTTACGGCAAGCGCAGCCGCGCCCGATACCGCTTCCGACACGGTTTGGACGGCGGTTTCTGCGGGCGGCAACTGGAGCGAATCCGTGAACTGGAACGGCAACCCTGCCCCGAACGCGCCTGGCGCGCAGGCGGTGTTCAACGCGGCGACGGCAACTGCAGTTCCCGTGCGGCTGGATACGGACGTGACCGCCGGACGCCTCGCACTCTACGCCACCGCCACCGCCAACGGATATGCACTCAGCGGCAATCCGCTCACCCTTGACACCGGATCGCGCGGGATGGCGTACATCGCGGCATCTGCTGGAACGAACACGATTGCCAACGACGTCTCTTACAGTGGTCCTGTCACCGCCACCTGTCCCTCTGGTACTCGTATCGCGTTCACGGGGCATCTAACGGGTACGGAAGCCTTCAACGCCAACTACGGCTACTCTACTGGCGGCGGTGAAATTTACCTCGCCGATCCTTCCGGTATCTCCGGGCGACTCTACTGCCTGTCCGGTCGTCTTGTGGTTGGCTGCCTCGGACAGGTCACGAGCGCGGCGAATCTGTTGCTCGGACCCTCCACGCTGAAGTACACCGGAACGGGCGAGGAGATTCCCGGTTTCCGGCTTAACGCAGGCAGCGGCAAGCCCTCCGTTGTGGAGATCGAGAACGACCTTGCGATCCGGACGGTCACGGTCGCGAACGGCGCGCTCATCAAGAGTGGTCCCGGCGACCTCATTCTCAAAGGCAACGGCACCTTCACCATGGGTAATCAGGCGAAGAACAGGGAAAGTACTGCAAACCTGCGAATCAAAGCCAATGGCGATCCGCCCGTTTCGGGATTCAGGAAGTTCGACATTACGCGCGGACGTGTTATTGCGGGAACGATAGATGACGATACGGATGCGCCGAAGATTGTCTGCGACGACTTCTCGATCGGTACTTCCCACGCCGGCGACTACGACTGCGAGTTCGTGATGAACAACGGAACGCTTACGGGTGGAAGCATCTACCTCGGATACTACGATGGAATCAGCTCGAAATGCTCGTTAAAGTTGACGGTGAACGGCGGCACGATCAACGCGACCTCGCTGCGGACCGTGCAGAACAACAGCGAGAACGCCTACCAGAACCCGACGATCACGATCAACGGCGGCGAGGTCAACCTCTCCGCTTGGCTGGCGTTGGGATACCAGCGGTCGCGGATCAGCGGCTACACTTCGAAACTGATCGTGAACGGTGGCCGCTTGAATGTCGGGACTTCTTTGTATGTCGCCCATTACGACAGTGCAAGTACTGGAAGTTACAGAACGACGGAGGGACTCGTAGAACTGAATGGCGGCGAGGTCAAGCTTACCAATGGAGTGGTGAATCTCTGCCGTCAAGCTGCCACCACCGGGACACTGCGCCTGAACGGCGGCACGCTCACGGCGCAGAACATCGTGACGACGCGCGGGACGAGCAAACTCTACTTCAACGGCGGCAAGTACGTGCCGCTTGCGGATGTAGAGGCGAACCAGACGCTCTCCGGGTTGACCTCTGCCTACGTCTCGACGAACGGCGCTTGGATCGATACCGGTAGCGTCACCTGTGGTGTCTATACCGTCGCACAGGCACTTCTGCGCGATCCCGCGCTGGACGCGGTAACCGCAGACGGTGGACTCCACAAGCTCGGCGCGGGTACGCTCGTCCTCTCCGGTGCCAACACCTACACCGGCATGACGGTCGTCGCAGAGGGAACGCTTCGCGTCACGGGTCAGTCCTCGCTCTCGCCGGATATCACGCTCGCTAACAATACCACGCTCGACCTCAATGGCACAGCGTGTTCCGCCACCAACCTGATACTGGAGCGCGGTCTCGTTCTTCCGCAGGTCATGAACGGTTCGCTCACGGTCAACGGTTCACTGGTACTTGGCGGTATGGAAGCGGATGACGCGGAGGTCTATACCACCACCAATCTGACGATTGCCTCCGGTGCGACACTCCAGACCACGCCCGGCAATCTGCTCAACGTGGAAGGCGACCTCACCTGTCCGACGAGCATGACAGTCGATTTCGGTTTGGACGGCGAGGAGGAAGGCATTGCGTTGGGAACGAAGATTGCGCTGGCAACCTTCACTGGCAACTGCACACCTCCGTCATCGATCAAGGCACGGAACTACGGCGATGCCACGGGGACCTTCCTACCGACAGTCGAAGGCAAGACGCTCTACCTCACCTTCCGCTTCGGAGGCACCATCATCTTCGTGCGGTAGGAGGAAAGGTGTACCGCAAATAGGAGGGGTAACATCCCATTGCCTAAAACGGGAGGGGCAACGTCCTCGTTGCCCTTACCAAAAGGGAGAAGCTGTGGTTTTGCCGCCTAGATGCGAACAAGTATGTTTCGTTTTTTGCGAATTCTGATCGGGTTCTTTTTAGTCCCGTTGTGTATTTCCCTTACGTGGAGCACGCTGGAGGTTATCCGGAGACTCCTGATGACCTCCGATGGTTTCTCCCCCGATCTCCTGTGGTTCCTCGTGGGCATGGGAACTTGGATGATTCTGTGGTGCTTTTTCCGTCGTCCCTTCCGCCTCTATGTCTTCGGCCACGAGATGACGCACGCACTCTTCGGACTTCTTTTTCTTGCACGAGTCCGAAATTTGAAGGTAACCACGCGCGGCGGAAGCGTGGTACTCTCGAAGGACAACATCATCATTACATTAGCACCCTACTTTTTCCCGTTTTACACCGTTCTCGTCCTGCTGATCCACTGGATTACGGGATTCTTTTTCTCTCCCGTTCCCTGTCACCCCGTCTGGACATTTCTAGTCGGCTTCACTTGGACATTTCACCTCTGCTTTACCATTCAAAGCCTTACCATTTCACAACCGGACTGCAAACAGTACGGATACATTCTTTCATACACGTTGATCTTTTTGGTCAATGTCGCAAGCATTGGTTTCTTCCTCGTTTGCGTAACAGACATCCCGCTGGGTTTTTATTGGAACAAACTCTACTGCTTGACGCAATATGTCTATTACATGATCTATCGGTACGGTCTCTGGATTGCGGACAAGTACCAGAAGACCTGAGGTGGCTCCGCCGCCAGCGTGTTAAGCTGAGTAAGTCTGTTAAGCTAGGCAATGAAGAATGAAAGAATGACGAATGACGGGGAAACTGCCAGTCTCGCTAATCGCGTGTCCGATGCAGGCAACGAGGACGTTGCCCCTCCCAAATGCCACGCTACAGCAATCCTGGAACTAACCACCCAACCACCTAACCACCCAACTACCCAACTACCTAACTACCTAACCACCCAACCACCTAACTAGCCTTGGCGGATCTACCGCCAAAGCTAAAAGCTGACAGCTATCAGCTTTTCTGCTATACTGCTTGCGTTTCTGATGTGAAAGGTTCGTTATGGTTGATTTTATCTTGCATCCAAAGCGGGAACTCTCGCTTCTCCGTCGCCACCCTTGGGTTTTCTCCAATGCGATTGCGCGTATGGTGGGAATGCCTTATCCGGGCGATACCGTGCGACTTCTCTCCGACAAGGGTGTTGTTCTCGGTTATGGATCCTTTTCACCGCTCTCGCAGATTCAGGTACGGATGTGGACGTTCGACGGCAGAGAGTCTGTGGACGAGGCACTGATCGAGCGACTTGTCGCGGAGAGCGTGGGGCGGCGTGCCGTCCTGTTTGCGGAGGACTTCACCGACGCGCTCCGTCTGATCAACGCGGAGGCGGACGGCATCCCCGGTTGCGTAGTAGATAAGTACGGTGACTGGCTCGTCTGCTCTTTCACCTCCGCCGGAGCGGAACAATGGAAGCTGGAAATCGTCGGAGCTTTACGTCGGCTTCTCCCATCCTGCAAGGGTGTTTACGAGCGGTCGGATGCGGACGCGCGATCGCGTGAGGGACTGGAGCCCTGCGTCGGGACATTGGCGGGAGAGGAGCCGCCCGAACGTATCGAGATTCGCGAGGGAGGTTGCCGATTCTTAGTCGATGTACGTGCCGGACACAAAACCGGCTTCTATTTGGACCAGCGGGAGAATCGAGCGAAGGTCGCCGCCTACGCCAACGGCGCAGAGGTACTGAACGCCTTTTCATACACGGGCGGATTTGGAATTGCCGCGCTTGCGGCTGGTGCCGCCTCGGTCACGCATGTCGATCTCTCTGAGCCTGCGCTCGAGATCGCGAAAGCCAACACGGAGCGGAATGCCATCTGCACGATGGGCAAGTCGGAATTCATTTGCGGTAACGTGTTTGAAGTACTGCGGAAGTTCCGCGATCAGGGACGGTCCTTCGACCTGATCATTCTCGATCCGCCGAAATTCGTTACTTCAAAAGCGGCTTTGCAAAAGGCCTCACGGGGATACAAGGATATCAACCTGCTCGGTATCAAGTTACTACGGCCGGGTGGAACGCTCGCCACCTTCTCCTGCTCGGAAAGGATGTCGCCCGATTTCTTCCGTACCGTCGTGATGGAGGCCGCGCTCGACGCCAAACGTGACTTGCAGATCATCTCTCATCTCCAGCAGGCGCAAGATCATCCCGAGGGTATCTTCTTCCCCGAAGGACTCTACCTGAAAGGACTTCTCTGCCGTGCCTAATCCGCGCTGAAAACAGCGCGGTACTGAACAATCAAAACACGCCTAGAATGAGGAAGAGAAAGTGAACGGACAATCGCAAGAGAAGAACATACCCAAAACAACCGTTGACAAACCGCTCAAGATACTGTTTGTCTGTCACGGGAACATCTGCCGTTCGCCGATGGCAGAGTTCGTGATGAAGGATCTTCTTCGCAAGGCGGGGATCGAGGACGTGACCGTTGTCTCCGCCGCGTTGCATACGGATGAGATCGGGAACGACATCCACTGGGGAACCAGGCGGAAGTTGACTGAAATGGGGATTCCGTTCGCGCCCCGAGCCGCTTGGCTCTTGACTGCTGATAAAGCAGCCGAGTACGATCTCCTCATCGGGATGGATCGGTACAACCTCGCGGATTTGAATCGGCTTGTTCGTCCCAGTGATCGCACAAAGATCCGTTCGCTCCTTTCGTTCGCGGGAATTTCGCGTGACATCGCTGATCCGTGGTACACAGATAATTTCGATGCCACCTACGCAGACATCCTCTGCGGATGCACTGCATTGCTGAAAGCAATCGGCGGCTGACGCCGCCAGCCGAGGCGGGCTTCGCCGCCAGCTGGTTAAGCGTGTAAAGCCGGGTGGCGTCTCCAAAACTAAAAGCTGACAGCTACCAGCTTTTCTGCTATACTGGAGGCGTTTTCAGAATGGGAATCAAAGGAGTGCGAATCGGATGAAAAAAGCGTTTTTCCTTGCGCTGGCGTTCTGCCTAGTTCTACTAGCGGAAACGCGCATGGTGTTTGCCGCGGAGTCTGCAACGGACGTTGCGGTCAACTGGGATCGTGCCGTGCAGATCACGGAGGGCGTTCGGTACACCCGTCTCGTCTATGAGCAGCCGCGCAAGATGAAGGGGTACGCCATGCGTATCGACCTTTCGAATCCCACATTTGCGTTCACGGCGAACGGACGCGACCCGGAGTGGGGCAAGCCGATGCCGGACTACACGAACGGTACCATCCGCACCCAGCGCGTCACAGTACGTGACTTCCTGCTGAATGCGCGCGAACCGGTCGGAAAGGGCGGACATGGGCTGGACATGATCGTGGCGTTCAACACCGCACCTTGGGGACCTTGGCGGAAACCGTTCACCTTCCGCTACGGCGATCCGCACGGATACAACGTTTCCAACGGTGAGATGATTACCGACAATCACGACAAGGGGCAGTCGCCCGTGTTCGTCATTTGGAAGAACGGCACGGCCTCCATTCTCCCCTCTGTACCGACTGAACGGCGGAGCGATGTCTGGATCTCTCATGCGGGCTTCGATCTGATCCTGAAGGACGGCAAGCCGCTTGTGAACCCGAAGCAGGGAAGTTACCATCCCCGTATGGTGCTGGGACTTTCCGCAGACCGCCGTTGGCTCTATGTGCTGGCGGTCGATGGACGCCAGAAGAACTGGAGCATCGGCGCGGACTACTGGGACTTGGCGAAGATGATGTTGCGCCTCGGAGCGACGGATGCCATCAACATGGACGGCGGCGGCTCCACCACGCTGATGTACTGGGACGAGGCGTCCGGCACGCCTGTCACTTGCAATCGACCGACGGAGGCATCTGACATGCAACGTCCCTGCGCACTCAACATCGGGATTTACCGAAAGGCTAAGCAATAGAGAAGACGAACGCCGGTTCTGCGGCGTTCCTCGTATCCAAACCAGACGAAAGAGAGACAACCATGAAACACCTGATTCTTTCCATCCTCCCTACGGCACTCGCGTTTGTAGCTACCGTCTCCCTCGCGCAAGACCAGCAACCCGTCGCTTTCAAAGACGCGGCCAAGATTAAAAGCTGGGACGCCTGGGGTGACCACAAGAAACAACCTGCGAAACGTCCCGAACGTAAATGCGTGACCTGGCAGAAACTGAATGCGCTCGATCCCGGACTGAAGGAGATCGGACGCCTCTCCGTGCGCGATGCCAAGGACATCAAGTCCTCCAAGTGGTCGATCGGTTGCGAGACGATGGACCGTGACTATGCCGACTGGAATGCCTACAAGGAGTGGTTGGGACCGCTCGGCGTGAAGCACGGACGTCTTTTCTCCGGCTGGGCGAAAACCGAGCAGGAGAAGGGCAAGTACGATTTTACTTGGCTCGACCCACAGGTGCGCGAAATGGCGGCAATGGGCGTGAAGCCCTGGATTTGCCTCTCCTACGGCAATCCCGTGTGGGGCAGTGATTTTCGTCTGGGCATGCGCGTGAAGCAGGTGACAGGAAAGCCAGAGGCATTCGATGCTTGGATCCGCTACTGCGTTGCCTGTGTGGAACGTTACAAGGACGTTGTCGATGAGTGGGAGATCTGGAACGAGCCGTTCAACCAGAAGGAAGAATATGCCGAGATGTTCTACCGCACGGCGAAGGCAATTCGTGCCGTTCAACCGAACGCCAAGCTCTTCTGTACAGCCATCTCCTTCCCACACGACTACAAGTGCCTGCTGGAACGCCTGAAGAAGGAGAACGCGCTCGACCTCGGCTCCTACTTCATCTATCATCCGTACGCCGCTAATCCGGACCACTCCTATGCGAGTTTGGCGGAACCTCTGCGCAAGTTGGTCAAGAGCTACAGCGGATCGTTCAACATCATGCAGGGCGAGGTCGGTTGCCCTACGCAGTTGGAGTTCGCCCACGCATTGAGCAACATCGAGTGGTCGGAGTACGCGCAAGCGAAATGGGATTTGCGCCGTACAATCGGCGACGCCGCCCGTTCCATCCCCTGCAACGTCTTCACCATGATCGACCTGCAGTACACTTTCATGCTCCAGAGTTTCGGACTGATCCGTTCCAACACGCTCAAGGAGTTCGTCTATCGTCGCCCGAGCTACTATGCCATGCAACATGTGTTTAGTTACCTCGACGACGAGGTGCTGCCGACGGGCTTCGACACGAAGGCTGGATTCACCATCGAGGAACGGTTCGATCCGCGTGACACCTCCAACCGTTCGCTGACGGTGACGCGCTTCTCCCGCTTCGGCAGGAACATCCGTTTCTACTGGTTTGCCGATCAGCGTCCATCCAGTACGCTCGGTTTCGACCGCGTGACGATCAAAGTTTATGACCATCTGCCGTCTCCTGTCTGGGTGGAGATGATCACCGGCCGCGTCTTTGAAATCGACAAGAAGAACATTCGTTACGAGAACGGACAAACCGTCTTGAAAGACTTGCCGATGTGGGACTCGCCTGTGATGATTGCCGATGTGTTGAGCGTTCCTCTCCAGTACGACTGGAAAAAGCTCTCGCCCTACGCCATCGTCGATACCTTCTACAAGCCGGGGCAGAGCAACCACATGAAGGCGTTGCCGCCTGAAGGTTCTCAGCCTTGGATGAAGATGAAGACGGAGGAGTTCCTCCCCTGCATCGACAAGTACGGTCAGTTCAAGCATCGCGATTGGCCCGGCAAGACCAAGAGCGACGAAGAACTGAAACTCGCCGCCGTCGAGGAGGAAAAGGATCTCGCGGCCAATCCCGGCCCGAAGGACTGGAACAAGTACGGCGGTTGGACTGCCGGACCGCAACTGAAAGCGACCGGACGTTTCCGTACCGAGAAGGTGGAGGGCAAGTGGTGGTTGGTCGATCCAGAAGGTCGCCTCTACTGGTCGTTCGGTCCCGTGCGTGTCACACCGTCCTCCGCGATGACTCCCATGAACGGCGATCCCTTCAAGCCTCGCCGCGGATGCACACTACCGGATCGCGACTGCTTCTTCGCCGAGCTGCCGCCCGCGCCTGATGCGACGAACGCGACATCCTTCTCGAAGTTCTGGACTACGCACGATGATCTGCTCTACCCGTTCTATCTCGCACGCGGCGAGACGCGAATCTTCGACTTCTCCTCCGCCAACCTTTTCCGCAAGTACGGTGAGGACTACTACCAGAAGTTTGCCGACACCGCACACCGCCGTCTCCGTAGCTGGGGCGCGAATACCATCGCCAACTCCTCCGACGTGAAGATTTGCCTGATGGATCGTACGCCCTACGCCGAGCGCGTCGAATGCCTGTCGCGTCCAATTGCCGCCTCCACTGGAATGTGGTGGAAGTTCCGCGACCCGTGGGACGACTCCTTCGCCAAGGGCGTCACCGAAGCATTGCAGGCGCACGGACGTGAGGCGCACGACCCTTGGTGCATCGGTTTCTTTGTCGATAACGAAATCAACTGGGGGGCCAGTCCGACGCAACTCGCCGAGTGGACGCTCCAGTCCCCTGCGGACCAGCCGGCCAAAGTGGCCTTTGCCGCATTCCTCCGCGAGAAGTACGGCGAGGTCGCCAAGCTCAACGAGACGTGGAAAACGACCTACGTCGATTGGGACGATCTGCTCCACACCATCCAGCTTCCGGGTGGCGGTTCCCGCGCCGATTTGGTCGCCTTCACCCTTCGCGTTGCGGAGGAGTATTTCAAGCGGACACGCGAAACCGTCAAGGCGTTTGACCAACAGTTGCTCTACCTCGGTTGTCGCTTCGTTGGCTCGAAAGCGCGTCCGTGGGTGATTGGCGCATGCGCCAAGTACTGCGATGTCGTCAGCTATAACATCTATGCGGACACCATCAAGGAGTGGCGTCTGCCGAACAATCTGGACGCGCCAGTGATGGTTGGCGAATTCCACTTCGGTGCGACGGATCGCGGTCCATTCGGTACGGGCGTACGTGTTGCGGAAAACCAGAATGATCGAGCCGAGAAGCTAAAGGCGTATGTGCGTTCCGCGCTCGCCAACCCGCAGATCGTCGGTGTACACTGGCATCAGTTTGCGGATCAGGCCACCTCCGGACGCTTCGACGGCGAATACCTGCAGGTCGGCTGGACGGACATTTGCGATAAGCCTTACCCGGAAACGATCAAGGCCGTGCGTGAAGTCGGCTACGATCTCTACCGCACGCGTACCGCCGCCCAGTAACGCGGCACACGAAAAGTTGTAGTCATCACGGAATGGGTGCGCAGACGCCCACCCACGCAGAACCCTGAAAGGAGAAAAGATGAAACGTTTTGAAGGAAAAGTCGTATTGGTCACTGGCGGGAATCGGAACACGGGCATCGAGATTTCGGACCTGTTTATCCGGGAAGGCGCGAAGGTCTTCCTGTGCGGTTCCACCCCAGCCTCCACCGAGAAGGGAGAATCGATTCTGCGCGCTCGGGGACACGACGGTTTTACCGCCATCCCCTGCAACATCGCAGACATCGCTCAAGTGAATGCGCTGTTCGACCAGATCGAGCGTGATGCGGGGCGCTTGGACATCCTCGTTAACAACGCTGCGAACCAAGGGATTGGTCACGGTACTCCATTGGAGATGAGTCCTGATCGACTGCTGGAAGTCCTGCAGACCAATGTGATCGGCGGTTTCCAGGTGACGCAGCAGGCGTGCAACCGTTTCTTCCTGAAACAGGAGGTAAATCCCGCGACAGGTCAAAAGGGCGTGATTGTCTTCCTCGGCTCGAACGTCTCCATGCGTGCGATCCGCAACCGCACCGCGTATGTCACCTCCAAGGGCGGAATCGATGCGATGGTTCGCTCGCTTGCGCTCGATCTCGGTCCGCTCGGTATCCGCGTCAACGAGGTCGCTCCCGGTTATATCTACACCGAACGTTGGGATGTACTGGACGAAAAGATTAAGGCGCGCCGTCGCCTGAACTGCCCGTTGCGTAAAGAGGCAATGGGTTCCGACATTGCCGAAGCGGTGGCATTCCTCGCTTCGGACGCCGCACGCAATATCGGTGGCGAACGTTTGGTGGTCGATGCCGGATGCAGTGCCCAACACATGCCGGAAGACGTGGACTTCTAGATCTGTGGCTACGCTCTCGACGAGATACTTCGCACCAGCTTCGGAGCGAGGAATGGGCACGGCAGTACCTGTTCAGCGTGCGGGCATTCTTGCCCGCATCCCTGAAAACCAGAAGCTACTGATAGAACCACTCCACCGGTACCTTGACGAGGCGCGTGTGAGCCAACCCCTTATAAGCGCAGTAGCCAAGTAACACCGTGCCGTCGTCGAGTGGTTCGACGGCGATGTAGCAGAACCAGCCGTCTGGATCGTTCTCGAGCAACTTCACGTGACTCCATGTGACACCTTCGTCACGCGAAATCGCGGCAGCAAGCGGAGTACGACGTTCACCGCTGACAGGTTTCTTCAGCACCGTACGCGACTCCGTGTCGTTCCACACCGCGAGCAGGTCACCCGTGGTGGGAAGGCGCTTGATACTGGCGGGGGAGGTCGGCGCGCGTAACCATGTAGGTTGCGGCGGAGACCAGGTTTCGCCCCGATCGTTCGAGTGGCTCATGAACTGACAACCGGCGTTCGTGCGAATCCAGAGAAGAATGTTGCCATCCTTCAGCTGGATTACGCCCGGCTCATGTGCGACATATCGATGACCGTTCGGCGCACGGATTTCCAATGCGGACTTGCCGCGTTGCCATGTCTTACCGTTGTCGTCTGAGGTGTAAGTGAGCACAGTACCCGGTGTGAACCCTTTCTCGGTAGGCGAACTGTGATTCGAGACGGCGAAAAGAAGTCGCCCATCCTTCAGCTGGATCACACGGTCGTTGTTGAGCACGAAATAGGCTACCTCGTCTGTGATGCAAATCGTCGGGTCGCCCCATGTCTTACCTTCGTCGGAAGAGAGACGCAAGACGGGACGACAGTCAACAGTACTGTTCTTACGTAGGTAGAAGAGTGCGATTTCACCGGTCTGGAGCCGCAGGAGGCTCACGCTCATCACATTCATGCCGCCCTCGTTCTTGACGATGATCTCGTCGTTTGTTGTCCAAGTCTTCCCCTTGTCGGAAGAGTATCGCGCGGCGATGTCCGCCGTCGCATGGTCGGACTTGGAGGTCCCGTAGTAACGAGAATAGGCGAAGAGAATGCGACCGTCCTTGAGCGGCAGAAATGCGCCCTCGCTGTTACGAGGGTTGTTCGGTCCGGGCGGCAGCTCCAATCCGATGTGAACACCGACGGCTGGATCGGCGTGGGCAAATCCGGCCGCAACAAGCACGACAGTCAAAAGCAAGTTACGCATACATTCTCCCTTTGTTAAAAGTGATGGTTCAGTATAACATAATTTTGCGATGAAAAAAGGTCATAAAAAAGAATGGCGGCTGACGCCGCCAGCTGAGAAGCTGAAAAGCTGAGAGGCAAGCCGCCGATGGCGGCAATGAAAAGATAAAAATGAAGAATGAAGGCGGCATGTCGCATGTCGTTTGTCGCGTGTCATCGGTAACTATCGATTGTAATCGAACGGAGTGACGCACTCCTGCGCGTCCGATTGCATCCCTCCCTATTCTCTCGTCACTTGTCATTCTTCATTCGTCATTGCCGACGCGGCACTTCATTGGCGGCAAAGCCGCCCCGCTTAACACGCTTATATCCCGGTTCAGTCACGGACTTTGATGACGAGCTTGCGAATGCGACGCGGTCCGTTGTCCGACAATCCTGGCGCGTGTGCACCGTAGGGCGGGAAGAAAATCGCGAACTCGCCGGGACGAAGCGTTCGGGTCTCTCCCTTTGCCGGGAAAAGTACGATGTCTTTCGCGACGTCGAATTTTGCCCGAGCGTCATCGGGTGTCTTCATCGTTCCGTAGGTCTCGGGACCGGAGATCGGCACTTGGATATCGATGAATGCGCCGTGCGCCTCGTAAGTGTTCTGCTCGGAGACGGGCTTCAGGTTACTCTCCTGAACGAACGCCCAGCAGTTTGTACCGTCGATCTCGATCCGCGTGCCGGGCTTCAGTTCTGCGAGGTCTGTACGACGCATAGTGGCAAACGCTTGTGCGAAACGCGGGTGCATCCCGATATACTTGTCCGCCTCCGCAATGGATGCGAACACGATGGACGGACGGGTAGCCTCCGTTGCGGTGGCAACTCCACCTGACGCCGAATTCGACTCCTTGATTGTACGGACTGCGGACTTCAGGAGACCATGCCCAAGCTCGCGGCCTCCGTCTTGCGAAAAGACGCCCCCGCAGAGGGAATAGCCGAACTCGCCGCAGACTGAGAGCCAGCAGTTCGGCAACCCGTCCACCCAACCGCGCGAGTTCTGGAGACCGGACTTGCGC
Source organism: Kiritimatiellia bacterium (assembly GCA_017544725.1). Lineage (GTDB taxonomy): Bacteria > Verrucomicrobiota > Kiritimatiellia > RFP12 > UBA1067 > RGIG8368. The sequence goes on along the minus strand of JAFYDR010000293.1, from coordinate 1,501 downwards.
GCCTTGTTGAGTCGTGCGTTCTGCCCTTTAGATCCGCCCTCGTCGTATTTGCCGTCATACACGAGCGACTTTCCCTTCTGCTCCTCTGCCCACAGGCGACGGAACGTCTCTATGCGGCGACCACGCACTGGGTCGGGAGTGGCAAACGTGAATGCGCTATCGTTGGAATTTGCCTTCCCCCTGCTCCTGATGTACGGGCTATGTAGGTCGAAAAACACGATCTGCTTTCCACTCGACTCTTTCGTCAGTAGGTTCTTGAACGCCCGCACCGACGTGTAGATTTCGGCGACGTAGTCACGGTTGTGGTCATGCGGTCTGCGGTTCTTCCCTTGGTCGCCGCACTCCACGCCGTCCTTGTCCATGAACGGCACGAACACGCAGTCGGCGTTGTCGCGAATCCATTCGCCCTCTTTCGAACCGGAGAGTATCTCGTCGATCACACCCTCCATGACGGCGTTCGCAGTCGTCTCGCAGGCGTGGTGGCGGGCGGTGAACGCAAATATCCACTTCGCGTTTCCCTTCCTGCAGGGGATGCGCAGAAGCTCGGTATCCCTCGTTCCACTCTGCGACTTGCAGAGGACATCGAACTTCACGCCCTCCTTTCCGCGCCAGCGGGTTGCGGCTGTGTCCCAGTTTTTCTGGACATACGGAATCGAGACGGCGAAGCGCGTTTCGTTCTCGTCCTTGCCGAACGTGTAGTCAAAGGCGTTCTGCGGTTCATGGCGCGTACCATCCGAGCGAAGCCAACGCCATGTCACACCGCCGTCGCTGCTGATCGCCGGACCGAGTGTGGCGAGGTACGCGGCTTTGCTGTTCGGGAACTGGAAATGCAACTTTTGTCCAGCCGCTCCGCGAACCGTGAAGTCGAAGTGGAACCATAGTCCATTCGTGTCGCGCAAGTCTGGAGCGACCTTCACGATACCTGCCACCTCGTCGATCCTCATGACCTTCACATTTCCGCCGGGGTAGTCAGAGCTGATTTCGATTTTGCCAAAAGCGGACTGAACCGTCACGACTGTCGCGAACGCCAGTACCGCAGAAAGAACAACACTTGCTTGCTTCATGATCTCGATTCCTTTGTTTACTACCCTTGTGAAAAGGTAGTGGCGTATTGTGCCATATTTTCAAACCAGTCGCAAGAACGGTTTTGGGGAAGGGCTCGAAGCCTCGAAGCGGGGCTTCGCCCCTACGTGACGAATGAAATGGTTAAAAGGTTAAATCGCCGCTGCGCGGCTTGAAATCGGCGACACGATCTATTGAAAGGGCGAAGCCGCCCTGCGGGATTAGCGTGTTAAGCGGGGCGGCTGATGCCGCCAGCTGAGAGGCTAAGTAAGCCACCAGAGGCGGCAATGAAAAATGAAGAGAGAAAAATGAAGAATGACGAATGAAAAGAAGGCAATAGGGAGTAGGCAGTAGCTGCGTGTCGCGTGTCGTTTGTCGCGTGTCATCGGTAGCTGTCGAATGCAATCGAATGGGAGGGACGCGCTCCGTCGCGTCCGCT
>JAFYDR010000292.1 GCA_017544725.1 Kiritimatiellia bacterium | reverse complement strand
TTCGCTCGGGATCGAGGGCAAGTGGCTCGCGCGCGACCTTTGGCGTCAGAAGGACGAGGGGATTTACGGAATCAAGTACACAACCGAAGTGCCCGGGCACATGACGCATCTCGTGCGTCTCTTCCCGAAGGACGGGGCGCGCCTCGCGTCCGGCGTGAGGGACATCCGCATGACTTCGGTTTACATCCAGTTCGAAACCGTGCGCCCCATCGACAAGCCCGGCTATAAGGCCGCGAAGACCTACCCGTGTGAGCGGTGTGGAGACAAGTGAAGCGTGTAAGGACAGTGACAGCAAGTACAGGAGGAACTATGAAAACGATGAAACCTATGATCGCGACCATCCTTTCCCTGGTTTTCGGCACGGCGTTTGCCCGCACCGTCAACACAGATTATACGCTGGTCGCAGACGAAGACTGGACGGGCGACGGAACGGTTGAACTCGCGCACGGTACGACTATCGACCTGGCGGGACACAAGCTCACGGCTGCCGGTTTTTCCGTAGCGTCTTCGGGTCTCGCGATTACCAACGAGACGGGGACTGTCGCCGGATACAGCGACCTCAGCTATCTCGACACGAGCGGCGGGCAACGCATCGAAACCGATTTCCTGCCGGAATGCACGGACACCGTGGAGATGGGCGTGAGGTTTCACGAGAAGTTCAGCGACGATTATCAATTCCTTTGGTGTTCACGCCCCAGTACATCGACGAATATGTTCTGCGCCCTCAAGTACGGTGATGCATTTCGGTTTGACCGGGGTACGAACGCGACTTTTTCCGGTGTTACCGTTGCGCTGGAGACGGACTACACCATCGTTGCCGATTACGAAACGGGAGCGGCAAAAATAAACACGAAATCCGCCACCACAATGGTCGATCTCACGCCCTTCACCGTGCGCACGAACCTCGTCCTCTTCGCCTCGTTCAAGATTTCATCGTCATCGGGACTGATGACGGGGTTCGACCACCATGCAGACATCCGGTTTTACTATCTCAGGGTGTTTCGTGCCGGCGTTCCGGTCGCCTACTTCGTGCCCGCTGTCAGACAGAGCGACGGCATGATTGGCGTGTACGACCGCATCGCGAATAAGTTCTACGAGAATGCCGGTCCTGGCGGACCGTTCACAGCCGAGTCGCCCCGTTCCGCCACGATCACCAGCTCCGGTTCCGGTGTGCCGGGGGAACTGCACCTCAACATTCCTCGTTACCAGGAACTCGACTACATCGCCACGACCAACAATCAGTGGCTTCAGACGGACTGTTCGCCGAACAAGACAGACCGCATGGAGATGAAAGTTCAGATACGTTCCAACGTGAACGGAGCGATGTTCTGTTCGCGGAACGGAGGGTCATTGGACACGTTCTCCCTGTTCTATATCAAGGGCAGCTCCCCCTATTTCCGCTTGGATCACGGAAAAAAGCAGAACAAAATGCAAGACAAAAACCCAGCCCTGAACACGGACTATGAGATTCAGGTTGACGGAAACGCGGGCTCGCTGATCGTCAACAACGAATCCTGGGGCAGCTTCACCCCCGGATCGTTTACAGGCACCCCTCCGCCGATCATGCTTTTCGCTTCATGTGACCCGTCTTCCGATCCGCCAAAGACAAACAACTTCGCAAACTGCAGGTGCTACTACTTCCGCGTGTACGACAGTTCGGGGAATCTCCGCTGCGACATGATTCCCGCGCGTGACATGGTTACGGGCCAGTACGGAATGTACGACCGGACGGGGGACAAGTTCTACACGAGTCCCGTTCCGATCGCCGAGTACGGCGAGGCTGTAGGGGTAAACGCCTCGCCCGAAAACGGAAATGTTGAATTTACCGGAAACCTGAAACTGGTCAAGGAAGGCGGTGGTGTGTTTACGGCAAGGCGGGAAAACCAGACCTACACCGGCGGCACGGAAGTCGCGGACGGAATGCTCGTCTGCGGGACGGACGGCTCGAAAAATCCGTTCGGCGCGGATGGGGGCGCAATCACCGTCTCAACGGGAGGTACATTCCATCTGAACGGCAAATACCCGTATGGGAACTATCCGTTCGTGTTGTCCGGCGGAGTCTTGACCAACTCCGCCGACGTAAGCCAAACCCAAAGCGGCATCGGTTCTCTGCGGCTTACGGAAGATTCTTCCATTGTCTTGAGCGGAAACTATACGCTGGGGAATAAGGTTGACAGTGTATGGTCTGCCACGCTCGATCTGGGGGGCAACAAGCTGACGATCACAACCCCATCCTCAATCTTCTTCCGTGCGGTGGAAGCCGTTTCGGCGGGCACGATTGAACTGCACGGACCTCGGATCATCGCGTTCACGTACAATGCCGAAACGGACAGTTCGGATCTGCGCCTCGTGAACCTGATTGTGACGGACGGTAGCCAGATCCGCGCCAGGAACAACGTGAACGTCAAACTTGGCGGATACGTTTCGGATGCCGAGGCGCAAGACGATTCCAGCTCTTACGGCGGCAAGTTTGAACTCTACGGCACGTTCAAGCCGAACACCGACTACTTCCACGGCCTCGAAATCCAGAGCGGTGCGACGATTGACATCTCTGGACGTACCACCCCGTTGCCGTGCCAGTCTCGCATCGGCGATAAATGCGTTGCGAATGCGAAGAACATCACCTTCGCCGACGGGGCGATCGTCCATGTCAGCTGGGGCGATCGCGTGATTCCGCCGAGCGAGCCGCTGATTTCGTGGACTGCTGAGACCAAGCCCTCCAATCTGGGCACGCTCAGGTTCATCGGAGAACACAACACCGGCGCGATCGGGTTGATCAAGATGGCGGACGGCGTCTATCAGTCGAACGGTCTCGTCCTCAGTATCCGCTGATTCTTCGCCGGCTCCGTAGAGGGGAGAGCGGCTTGGCCCCAATGGGGTGGGGAACCACCGTGTCCCCCATCTTTTCAGCCGCGGATTCAGACTCGGCGTCTGGCCTTAGCAGAAAAAACTCCCGGCATCCTCTTTCAACCACGGAAAGCGCCGAAGATCGCGGGTTTCCTGAAAAACCATTCCGTGTATTCCGCAGCTTGGAATGGCTTCACATGAAACACGTTCAGGGGAGGACAAGGGAACGTTCGGTGAGGAGGCAGGGGGAGTCATAGACCGGAGCGTCGAGGAAGATTACGCCAGCGGGAATGACGATCTGCTTCTGTTTCGGGAATCGGTATACGGCTCCGGTGAAGAGATCGACCCACACCGGTTCGGCGAACGGTTTCCCTTCGGGGTGCTTCAGCACGGCGGGGCGCGTCTGGAAGGAGTCGCCCGGACGCTGATACTTGCCCGGATGCTCCCCGTGGGTCCAGAATACGAAGAGCCGCTTTCCATCCACCTTCTTGTACTCGTAAGTCGATAGTGTTGTGTCTTTCGTACCGAACCGGGAGTTCTTCACGCGCACCAGCGTGTCGTCGAAGACGCTCGCCACGTTCTGGACGGCGTAGTAGGCGCGTTTGACCGCGATGACTTCCTTGTTCCAGCTTGCGCGTAGCAACCCCTTCAGATTGATTTCACGCCCGGTGTGGTTGAAGTCGCAGATGGTGAATACGCTCGATTCCACATCGTGGCCGAGGTCGCCGAGCATTCTGCGCATGTCCCATTTCGCCTGCGAATATTCGCTCCAGGGAATGTTGCTCAACGCGAACTTCGTCGCCATCTCGCTGGGGCATCCGTTCTCGCCCTGGCGCATTTTCGCCGCAGGATTGTACTTCGCAAGAATCGACTTTTGTTCCTCTACGTTCGCATAGGAGGATTCGGGAGCCGGCGCATAGCCGTGGTAGATGATCCAGTCAAAGAGCTTGGCATCCTCCCCCATCGGATGAAGGCATTTCTCCAGGAACTCGGAGCTGTTGTGCGCGAGGGAGAGTCCCGCGATGCGGGAGTCGGGAATGTTGCGCTTGATGATTTTCGCCGTCCGTACGTTGAACGCAGCGATCTCTTCGGGGGTCTTGCTCTTGCCAATATCCGGTTCGTTCCACATCGCCCAGTCCCGGACACGCCCCTTGAAGTGTTTCGACATCGCATCAACCCACGCGTCC
>JAFYDR010000291.1 GCA_017544725.1 Kiritimatiellia bacterium | reverse complement strand
CGCGGGAACGTTCATGGGGAATAACTTTCGAGGCAATTGCCCTCCGAATATATCTCACGCAAAGTTCACAAAGTACACGAAGTTGCGCTTTTAGAATTACTTTGTAGGCTTAGCGTGGAACGGACAAGTAGGTTTTGCAACAAGCTCTTGGAAAACTACCGCATTGCTTAATTCTTCATTCGTCATTCGTCACTTGTCATTCGTCATTGCTTCGCGAAGCGAAGTTATAGGCAAGCGCGCCGCGCGCGGGAATGTTCATGGGGATAACTTTCAGTTTCGACGACGAGGGCGTTGTCGTTACGCGGTGGACGCGACGGAGCGCGTCCCTCCCATTCGTCACTGCGTGAAACGACTCATCTTAACACGCTTAACCAGCTTAACACGCTTATCTCGCTGGCGGCTTCGCCGCCCAGTTATAGGCAAGTGAGAGGCGATGCGCGGACCGGTTGGGTCGCGTACCACTTTCAAATGTTGTCTTCAAGTTGTCCCTGTTGTTTCCAAAATCTCTCGGGCGCATGAGATGGGGGAATTACGCAGATGCGCCTTGGGCAAGTAGGTTTTGCAACATTCTCTTTCGTTTTATACGAGTTTATGGTATCATGATTCCGTTTTCACGGCGAAATGGTGTGGACAGAATGTTCGGCGAGGAATCCGATTGGACAAAAAGGAGAAAGACAATGCAGAACTTCCAGCGTATTCAGTCTGTGTTTGCTGCGATTGCCGCAGTATGCGTAATGATGATGCCTTTGTCATCGTATGCAGCTTATTGGGATTGGAAAGGAAAGTCGTCCGGAACAAGCTATTTCGATGACACCAGTTGCTGGGTCAAGTCCGGAACAACCGCCTTCCCCGACAGTAACCATAACATCAGTACTGGTCGAAACAATCTCAACCTTGACTGGGACAAGACAATCACTTTCCGTGAAGAGACGACGCTCGCTGGGATGTTAACTGATGATTACGCCAATGTACCGATTCTCTTTGTTGCGGAGGATGACGAATACGGAATCAAATCTTCTGGCATACTGAGCATTCACAGTGGTGCGGAAATACAGATCCAATCCGGCACGTATCGGTTCTACTATTTTCAAATCGGATCAAGTACCAGTGCTGGAACGTTGACGCTAAACGGTGGTAAGCTGAAGGCCACGGGAAACTATTCACGGATCGGCTTGAGCAGTAGTGGCGGCATCGTGACCGTCAAGTCTGGCGCTTCCTATGACAATCTCGAATGTTCCAACGGGAATTTGACAATCGGACAGACCTCTGGTGCGTCTGGGACGCTCAATGTCGCGGGGGGCAATGTCACGGTATGGAATACCGTTATGCTCTGTTACAACTCCGCCAATCTGGCAACAGTGAACGTGACGGATGGCGGTGTCCTTACTGCAGGCAGTGTGCAGCAGGTAAGTTCGGGAACAAGCAGCGGTACGGTAACTATCAATGGAGGGACGCTTCGGGCGTATACTTCTAACGCTTCCTTCCTCGTTGCCCATGCGAACCTCCACGTTTATGTCGGTGCGAACGGCGGCACGTTCGATACGGATGGATGCAACATCACGATCAGCGAGGACATCGAGAACGCGACGGGTGAGGTGGGGACTCTCCGCTTTACCGGCGGCGGCGTGGCCACATTCACAGGTACGGCGAGCCATACCGGCGGCACAACGATCGATGCGGGCACGAAACTCGCCCTTACAACCTCGGCTAAGTCCTCTCTGTTTGCCAACGGCGTTACGGTGGCGATTCTTTCCAGCGGCGTGTCGGACGGCGCGATCGTCATGGAAATCACCGACGGTGGATTATTTACACAAAGCGACATCGACGACCATGTGACGCTTGTGGGCGACAGTACAGGACGCTACGCGCTTATCCTCACGGACAATGGTACGAAGGTCGCGATAACCGACACGCTCGCGGGCGAGTACGTGTGGAACGGCGGTGCGTCAGGCGCATCTTGGAAGACGGCGGGGAATTGGACGAAGAACGGTACGGCGGGCGATTGGTATAATTCCACGGCGGCTGTGTTCGAGAACCCCGGTGACGCAGCGACGGTCGATTCCGATGTCACGGCTGCGTCAATTACGTTCCGTGCAAACGCGACGATTACCGGTACCGCCACTCTCTCCGCTGCGGAGGTCGCCGTTTCCAACGGTGTCTCGGTATCGATTTCCGGTGCAACGTCCGGTGCAATGGAGAAGACGGGCCCTGGAACGCTCACGCTCTGTTCCTCTCGCACGGAGCAGACGACGCTCACGGACGGAACGCTCATTATGACGGGAAACGGTGTCACGCTCGATGGCGCGCGCCTGACGCTTGGTAGCACTGTCGCGAGTCCGATCGCGCTTCGACTTGAAAACGGCGCGGCGATTGTGTCCGCTGGTGCGTTGAATGTGGGGACTGTCGATGGCGTTACGGCAAGCCTCTATAGTGCGGGCGATTGGACTGCCAATGGTAACTTTACACTTGGTTCGGGAGTGAACGCATCCGGCGAATACCTCCATGCGGGCGGGACGTTGACGATTGGCGGGCATGTCTATCTCGGCGCGAATTCCGCCAGCGTTTCTTCGCGGTCGCTGATCGAGGTTTCAGGAGGAACTGTCAATTTCTCGGCAAGGCGGCATATCTACATCGGATTTGAAGGTGCGTCGGGTTCTCGGGCGGAAATGCTCGTCAAAGAAGACGCTTGCGTTGCTCCTGGTATGTCCATCCTGATCGGGGACAAGGCGGGCGGGACCCTGACGCTCACTAACGATGCCTACGTTGTTACCGGGACCTACGACGATGCGGGGCACATCACAATGTCTTCCGATTCCAACCAGAACGGCGACGCCTGTGTCCTCAATCTCTTCGGTGGTACGTTGGAGACGATGTACATCGCGCACGGGTCAGGCGCCGGATTGGCGACCGTGAACTTCGACGGCGGTACGCTGAAGGCGCAACGGAATACGACCACGCTGATAAGCGCGCACAACAAGCTTGACGTGATCGTGGGACCGAAGGGGGGGACGATTGACAGCGCGGGGGCGAGTTTCGCCATTGCGGAAGGGGTGACCGGTACGGGCGGAATGAGATTTACGGGCGGTGGTTCGGTTAAGCTCAATGTTTTCCCTGCATACTCTGGCAAGACTACGGTTGAACTTGGCACTACGCTCATCTTGCCCGCAACTATCGCCGGTGCAAACCTTGAGATTGCAATCCCCGACGGACTCGTTTCCGGTATCTACAAGGTCCTCGCGATTACCGGCGGCGGCGTGCTCATGGACGATATTCTTTCGACGGCTACGTTGCCGCCCTCCGGGAACTTCCGCTTCTTCCTCAATCAAGACAAGACGGAACTCTGGTGCATGTATTCGGACAATGTCGATGCCCACGTCTGGATTGGAGGAGCGAGCGGAAGCTTGAACGACGCTGCGAACTGGTTGTCTAGAACTGTCCCCGGAAGCGGTATGGTGGTCATCGCAAGCGCATCCGAGGCGCATCTGACAAATCCGGATGGCAGCTATTTCGCAACGACGGCCATCGTGTTCCCGACGAACTCCGCACAGATTACGATTTCCGGTACGGCGCTTACAGGCATTGCCTCGATTGCAAACGATTCGGTAAGCAAGGTCGAATTCGAGAACGCCGTGGCGTTCGCAGAGGACATCGACGTAACACAGAATCCCGGCGAGGTCAAATTCACCGGCGGTGTGACAGGCGTGAAACTCGCTCACACGACCGATATTCACGGCACTTACACGTTGACGGTATCGGACAACTACACGGAGCATGCCGGAACGACCGTAAAGAGCGACGGCGTGTATCTGCTCCCCAATGCCACATTCTACAAGCACAACGGAGACTTCCATCTGGATGCGGGCGGAAGGGCCGTGGTGAAGGATGCGAAAATATCCGCCAATGCGACCAGGACTCTGCTTGGCACGAACGATGGCGAGTTCAAGGTGGACGGCGAGTTCCTCGTTAATGGCAATGGTGCAACCCCGACGCACTACACGGGCAGTGGCGCAGGAACGTTCATTGTAGATAGGATCAGAGCCGTTCAGGGCGGATGTATCGTTCCAATGGGGAATGGCAAGACGGTCCTCGGTTCCGGTGGCATCTTGCGCGGTAACGGCTATCTCCGCGTAAGCAACAACGGTGCGCATGAGATCGGTTCGTACGCTGATTGGGTAATGTACCATAATGAACTTGGATCCAACACGGACACACGCGAATTCGTGATCTATAAGCACGCTAGTTCCACGTGGACGACGTTGACTTTCGATACAACGGACTGGTATGACGACACCGTTGCGCGAACGATCACATGCGAGGCTCCTATCGGGGCCGCAGACGCCGCGTCTGCGGAGAAGTTTAGGGTGAATGTGAAGGGAATTGGAAAGTTCGTGTTTGCCAACACATCCAACGGCAATATCTTTTCCGGCGGAGTGACGGCCACCAACTCCGCGACAATCGAGGTCCTCCCGAACGTCTGCCCCGGCCAGGGCGATGTGACGTTACTGGATAGATCGACATTCAGGGTCTCGCAGTCGGGATCGGTCACGATAGGCGGTAACCTGTCGCTTGGCGAGAATGCAAATCTGGCGTTTAACTTTACGGAGAATACTGCCGCGCCCGTGTTGGCACTCGCCCCCGGCAAGACGGCGGACCTCCCCGCGACGGTGAACGTGAAGATAAGCGCATCTGAGGAATTTTATCCAAAGTATTTGTCGTTTACGCTTACGAGCGGAATCGACTTCTCGGGCAAGACGGTCAGACTTGTCGATCCGCCGGATTGGGTACTTTCGGCGGTTGTCGTTGATGGCGATCTTGTTCTGAACGTAAAGCAGAAGGGAATTGTGGTAATCATCCGCTAACCCGAAGACCTCGTTTAAGTCTCATGCGGGATAAAAATGAAGAATGAAGAGATAAGAATGAAGGAATGAGAATGGCGAATGGGAGGATCGTGTTTTTCGTAACCACCAGCTTCTAGGCTCTTCCGCCGCCTGTCTCGCCAGTCGTGCTAGTCTCGCCAGTCCACAGGACTGCTTTCGCCGCCAGTGGTAAGTGTGCCGAAAAGAGAAAAGAATGAAGGATGCATGTCGAATGACGCGTGTTGTGTGTCATTCGATAACAGTCGATTGCCGTCGAAGTCGATGAACATGGACGTTCTCGTTACGGGGCGGGATTGTCGAGAGTTGATCGCAAATGATAATCCTGCCTCGGCTCAGAACTCTCCAAAAAGCATACTTTTCTTGTCTCGGAATTTATGGTAAAATGCCGCCGTTTTTTGTTGAGTGGGACATCTGAAAAGGATCGATCTCAAAACGATGAGAAAGGATTATGCGATGAATCAGTTGGTTGAAAAAGCGAATCTTGTACGTTCGTCCTATCCCTCTTTTTTGTTGTGCCTGTTGCTGATGGCGTTCTCTGCTGTTGGTGCCGAGCAGGAACAGGCAAAGCCTGAGGAGGAGACTGCCGCTGCGCTGGAAGAGACCGACTCCTCTGAGCCGGTTTTGTCCGAAGAGGAAAAGGCGGTTCTGATTCGACTGAACAAGGCGTGGGAAGAGGTTGGCAAACTTCGCGCCGATGAGAAATACGAAGAGGCTGTGCAGAGTTTGGACAAGATTCTGACAACGCCCGAATTCCAGCTCTACCGCGCTTATTTTATCCGCCAGAAAATTCTGATTCTCCTCGAGTCCGGTCATGCGGAAGAGGCGGAGGAACTGGCTTGTCTCGCATGGCAGCAGGATCCCGATGTAGCCGCGCTCAATTTCGGGACGATTTTCGAACACTATCAGGAGAAGAGGAACACGAAGGGGATCTTGTCGTTTTGCGACAAGCTCGCACTGCCCGCAACCAAGCTGCCGGAAGGGTTTCTGCCGAAAGTGGCTGAATGGAGATTCCGTGGTGCGATGCTGGGGGGCAAGGCAGAGGAGATCCTCGTTGCGGTGAAGCGGTTGTACGCTGCATTGCCTGAAGGAGAGGTGAACCAGACGATCCAGACTTCGCTGACTGAACTGCTGACGCAGAAAAAATATGATCTCTTCGATTCGTTGATTCAAAGTCAGGAGATTTCGGGGACATCTAAGGATCAGGGGTTTCAGCAGCAACTTCTGGTGCTGACCGCACGCAGTCTCATCCAACGGATGCAGTGGGAGAAGATCGAACCGGTTTTCCAGAAGGCCGTGCGCGAGTTTCCGGATACGGAACTGCTGAAGCTGACGCGTGAGATCTTCACCGCGATGCGCAAGAATGGGCAGACGGGACGTTTGTTGCCTCTCTCCGAGTTCTTGTGGAAGACCGAGCCCGGGAATGTTGCCTCCGCGAATTTTGCGGCGGGCGTTTGGATGGATCGCCAGATTGCCGCCCGCAAAAAGAATCAGTTGCCTGAACTGTTGCAGTCGCTGTTGTCGGCGAAGGCCAGTGCGATGACCGTTGCAGGATTGTTCGATCGGTATTTTTACGAGGTCT
>JAFYDR010000290.1 GCA_017544725.1 Kiritimatiellia bacterium | reverse complement strand
TGACTTTTTCGGACTCCTACGGTTGGTCGATCTATCGCAACACGCTTTGCTTCCTGCTCGCCAAGGCCTGTCATGAGTTGAACCCGACGATTGACTGCCGTGTGCGCAATTCGCTCGGTTCCGGGTTTTACTGTACGCTGGAGGAGCCGGACGGAGACAAGCCGGACACTCCGGAAATGATTGCCGCGCTCAAGAAAGCGATGGACGAGTTGATTCGTCAGGATCTGCCGATCACGATGGAGTCGGTTTCCTATGAGTCGGCTGTGAACCTCTTTAAGAAAACGGGGCAGCAAGACAAGCTCAATCTGCTTGAGCATCGCAACCCGCCGTTGGTTGTGCTCTCGCAGTGCGGCGGTTTCTCCGAGATCTCGCAGCATCCCCTGTTGCCGCGTCTTGGATTGATCCATAAGTTCGACCTGACCCCGTTTGAGGACGGTTTCTTGTTGCGCGTGCCGGAGTCTGCCCATCCCGACACCCTGCCGCCGCTTCCTTCAGCGATGGAGATTTTTCAAGTGTACCGCAAGCACATTGCGTGGGGGCGGGCGATCGGTATCTCAACGGTGGGCGACTTGAACCGGGCGATCGCGTCGCATCGTGCCGAGGATTTTGTGCGGACGGTCGAAGCGTTGCATGACAAGCGTCTGGGCGAAATCGCCGACCAGATTGCTTCGCGCCCGAAGGTGAAGCTGGTGTTGGTGGCAGGACCGTCTTCCGCCGGCAAGACGACCTTTGCCATGCGCCTCTGCACCCACCTGCGCGTGAACAGGATGAAGCCGTTGTTGATCTCGACGGACAACTATTTTGTGGGAGATGCGCGGAATCCCCGCGATAAGGACGGCAACCTTGACTACGAACATCTGGATGCGGTGGATCGTCCCCGCCTGAACAGCGACATGCGTCGCCTGATGCAGGGTGAGGCGGTACGGATGCGCAGTTTCGATTTCGCCAAACATGACGGATTTGACCAGCCGTTCGAAACCCAGATGGACGCCAACGGGATTATCGTGATGGAAGGCATCCACAGCCTGAATCCCGACCTGACGCCGGACATCCTGCCGGAAGAGAAGTTTTTGATCTATATCAACACGCTGACGCAGCTGGGCGTGGATTGTAGCAACCGCATCTTCACGACCGACAACCGTCTGGTGCGCCGCTTGGTGCGCGACTTCCATTTCCGTAAGCGCGATCCCGTTGATACATTGCGGATGTGGCAATCCGTCGGACGTGGAGAGCGTCGCTGGATCTATCCGTTCCAGCATCTTGCCGATGCGGTGTTCAACTCGGCGCTGGATTACGAGCTGGCGGTATTGAAGCCGACGGCGACGATTCTGCTGAACCAGATCAAGCCTTGGCACAGGGAATATCTGGTGGCGCGTAGGCTATCGGGAATGTTGCACAACTTTTCCACGCTGGCCGCAGACGTGGTGCCGGGCGATTCGATCCTGCGCGAGACCATCGGCGGTAGCCAGCTGAACTACTGAACGCACGCGGTGGTAGTACCGCAGACCCGGAGGCAAAAATGGGTATCATTGAAGAGACGACCAAGTTGATGCTGGACTTCAGCAAGATTGCAAAGATCGCGGAAAAGTGCAAGGACGTGATTCCCGTCGCCGTCCAGAATGCCGACACCAAGGAGGTAATTCTGGTCGCATACACCAACGAGCAGGCGATGAAGGAGTCGTTCGAGAAACGGAAGCTCATCCTGTGGAGCACCTCGCGCAATCAGCACTGGTTCAAGGGTGAGACGAGCGGCGAGACCTTTGACCTTCTGGAGGCGTATGTCAACTGCGAACAGAACTCCCTGCTCTACATCGTGCGTCCCTGCCGTGGCGGTATCTGCCACACCAAGAACGAGAAGGGCGAGCCGCGTAACTGCTACTACCGCCGCATCAACCTGGACACCTGTGAGCTGGAGTTTGTGGATAAGTAGGGGCTGGGCGGCTGACGCCGCCCAGCCGGGTAAGCGGGGAAGCTGAGAGGCTGAAAAGCTGAGAAGCGTGTTAAGCTGGTTAGGCGTGTTAGGCTGGTAAAGCTGGTTAAGCGTGTTAAGTTGAGAGGCGGAAAGATGCTGGTTAAGCGTGTTAGGCGAGTTAAGCTGGCGGCGTAGCCGCCCTTGGGAGGGGCAACGTCCTCGTTGCCTAGCTTTACATGCTTAACACGCTTGAACAGCTGGCGGCACAGCCGCCCTTGGGAGGGGCAACGTCCTCGTTGCCTAGCTTTACACGCTTAATCAGCCTATCCGGTTTAACACGCTGCGCTGGCGGCGGAGCCGCCCCTGAAAGCTAGAAGCTAAAAGCTGGAAGCTAACAAAGAGGATTCTGTGATGATAGACGCAACTTTTGCGAAGAGCTATTTCGAGAAGAACCGCGACGCGGTTTTAAAGTCGTACTACGAACTGGTCCGTATCCCTACGGTCGGTGCGCAACCGATTCATTTGGGTGATTGTGCGCGTGCGGCGGCTTGGCTCAAACAGTTCCTGAAGCCACTGGGGTTCGAGGTCGAGTTGATTACGCCCTCCACGGAACCGCCCGTGCCGGTTGTTTTCGCGGAGCGGAAGGCGAAACCTCGTCCGGGACATTCGCCCAAGACCGTCCTGTTCTACGGGCACTATGATGTCCAGCCGCCAGATCCGCTGGAACTTTGGGAGACACCGCCGTTTGAGCCGACGTTGAAAGAGGACGGGCGCGTGTATGCGCGCGGAGCGCAGGACGATAAGGGACAGTTCTTCTCCTTCCTCTGCGGATTGAAGGCGTTGGTTGAATCGGGTGCGGAGTTGCCGAATTTCAAACTGTTGCTGGAGGGTGAAGAGGAAAACGGCAGCATGGGATTGTTCAGCCTCTTGCCGGAGTTGACGCCGCGTCTTCATGCGGATGTGTTGCTGGTTTGCGACACGGCTGCAGCACCGAACGGACAGCCTGCCATCGTCGCGGGATTGCGCGGTGTCCAGCACTACACGATTGAGTTGAAGGGGGCGGACTATGACCTGCACTCCGGTGCGCACGGTGGTATCGCACCGAATCCCGCACAGGGCATCGCGGAGTTGGTCGCCTCCCTCCATAACCCAGATGGTTCCATTGCCGTTGAGGGGTTCAACGACTGCGTTTGCCCACCTACCGAGAGGGAGATCGAGGAGGCGAAGCGCGGGGAGATTACGGACGAGGAGTACGAGAAGACGACGGGCGTGCCGCCGGTCGGCGGGGAGCGCGCGCTTCTGCCTGTAGATCGCAAGTGCTTCCGTGCGACGATTGAGGTGAACGGCATCCATTCCGGTTATGGGGGCGAGGGATCGAAAACGATCATTCCGTCCCGCGCGTTCGCCAAGATTTCCGCGAGGCTTGTACCCGACCAGTCGCCGCAACACGTTTTCGACGCGGTGAAGGCGCACGTGGAGAAACATTGTCCGGCGGGAATGACGGTCGAAATCACCGAGGTGCATCTCGGAGCGTCCGGTTTCCGGTTGCCGCTGGACAGCCCGATCTTCTGGATCGCGAAAGAAGAGCTAGAGAAGCTTGACAGTAAGGGTCCCGTGTTCATCTGGGAAGGTGCCTCCATTCCCATCGTCAGTGAACTGCGGCACCGTTCCGGCGGAGCGCCGTTGCTCGTGGGCTTCGGGTCGGAGAAGGACAAGATTCACAGTCCGAACGAATCCTTCAGCCTCGACCAGTTCGTCCGTTCCATGACGTGGGCGACCCTCATCCTCCAGGCGTTGGCGGAATAGACGTTGCGTGACGGTCGGATGTGAGCGACAGGAGAGGAGGAAATATGCCAAGAAAGAAAAGCGTTTCCGATAAGGCGGACAAGTCGAAAAAGCCGGTTACGCGTCCCAAACGCAGGAAGGCTC
>JAFYDR010000289.1 GCA_017544725.1 Kiritimatiellia bacterium | reverse complement strand
CCGCCCGCGCCGCGCACGGGAACGTTCGTGGGGAATAACTTTTAACAAGCGCCGAAGGGGCGAAGGTACACAGACGGGGGCAAGCGTAGCGCGCCCCCGGAATCAAGTAAAGGCACGTTAGCCCTGAAAGGGCGACGGAAAGCGACGCGGCATGGCGAGTGGCGGTAGATTGTTCTGCCGCCCCTTCAGGGCTTGGCGGATACTGCTTGTACCGCCGGGGGTTACGCTTCGCTCACCCCCGTCTGTATAGGTGACACCCTTTCAGGGCTTTCTGTCACTGCACGAAGCACCTCAACTTAACACGCTTATCCCCCAGGGCGGATTCACCGCCCGAAGTTATAGGCAAGCGTGTCGCTTGCACCGTGTGCAGTTCCCCACTCGTCATTGACAGTTATGCCAGCCATTTCCAAGCCACAAAGCGGCGATTTAACCTTTTCATCTTTTCATTGCCACCTCCAGTGGCATAGTATCATTTTATTCTAGGAAAGCGGTTTCTTTTTCGGTACAATGAATGACAACTTTTTTGAAAGGAATCCAATCATGCGGAAAATCCCTATTTTCTGTTCGTTGAGCATCTTCACCTCGATCCTGATCTTCCTCGGTTGCGGGAAGGATACTTCGTCTTCCTCGAAGAATGCATCAGGGGCGTCCACACCTGGATCGCAACCAGCCGCGATCCGTTTCTCGGAAGACCCCAACCAGATCGTGGCGCAAGTAGATGACACCCCGCTGACATTCGCCGACATGGAAAAACGCGCAAAAGGTTTTTTGAAGGACGCGGTTCAGACGGAACACCTGTTGATTCCCTCGAACAAGATGGACGAGGCGATGGAGTTCTACCGCAAGCGTTCCATCCGCACCTTCGTCTTCAAGACCGTTTTGATGAACGAGGCAATCCGCCAAAAGATCCAGATCACGCCGACTGATCGCGCGAACAGTCTCCAGACGCTTGTCGCCACAATGCGCAGACGGAATTGGACAACCAATGATTTCTTCAACAAGGGACCGCTCGATCCCGAAACGATGCACAAGGAGTTTGAGGACGGGATCGTGATCGAGAAGCTGTGGAACGTCGCAATTCGGAGCAAACTGAAAATCTCGCAGGAGGAAATTGAGCACAGTATCAGGGAGATCGCCAAAACGAACGAGTTCGCCGTGCAGAAACTCGAAAAGGTCCGGAAGCAGATTCTCGACGGAGCCGATTTCGCCGAGGTCGCCCGCAACGTTTCGCAATGCCAAAGCCGGAGTAAAGGCGGAGACCTCGGAGAAATCTCGCGTGGCCTTTTGCCGAAGGTTGTGGAAGATCAGGCTTTCAAACTCGCAGTTGGCGAGATCAGCCCCGTGATCCATTCCACCATGGGATTCCACATCCTAAAGGTGACGGAAAAAATTCCCGCGAAGGAAAAGACGGAAAACTCTCCCGCCGCTCCTGAAAAAATCCGGCTCTCACAAATTCTCCTGCGCGAGGTCCCGATCAACCGGAAACGGATCATGGATACGATTCAGCAGGTGAAACTGGAAGACGCGAAGAAAGAATTCTACAAGTCACTCCTGAAAAAAGCATCGGTCGAATGCATGATCTATCCGGAAATGAACGCCGAGTTCTCAGCCAAGAAAGAATAGCTGATGTCTGACACAACTACACCATCCGTACGCAATGCTTGGCTCGCCTTGTGTCGCGTGCCCAACCTATTGACAGTCCCCGGTGAACCGGTCGCCGGTTTCCTTCTCGCGTCCGTTCCAAACGCGCAACAGCTTTCTCTGCCTGCGCTCTTGTCAGTCGTGGGGTGCTCGCTCTGTCTCTACATTTTCGGGCTTGTCCTGAACGACGTGATCGATGTGGAGGAGGATCGTCGCGACCGTCCTGACCGCCCCATCCCGTCTGGCGCAATCTCAATCCATCAGGCGCGAATCTTTGCTGTCTTGGTCGGTCTTCTCGGTCTCAATCTCGCTTCCTTGTGTAACCGCCCTACCCTTTTTGCGGCGGTCGGTCTTGCGTTGCTCATCTTCCTCTACAACGCCTTCCTCAAGCGAATTCCCGTTGCCGGCGTCTGCGCAATGGGACTCTGTCGGGGCGGCAGTTTCCTATTGGGTGTGCTGGCAGCCAATCCGAATTCCTATCAGTTGGAATCGACCGACATCCGCTCGCTACTTCCTATCGCCTTCGCGTTTTTCGCTGTCACGCTCTACGTGATCGGCTTTTCGCAAGTGGCGAAACACGAGATGGAAGAAGACACCAAACGCACAACGTTCCGTCTCTTCCCCTTCGTAGCTTTGCTTATCACCATGCCCGCCTTTGTCTGGTTCTCCATCCAAGTCCGCCAGTTGCCGTCCTTCGTCATTCCGCTTCTCGGATTCTTTGCGGTGATCACAATGATGCGTTCCTGGCTTCTTGGTGGCATCCTCTTCTCCTTGCAGCCGGTTCCCGAAACGGTTGGTGGACACATCCGCAACCTTCTCTTGCTTCAGGCAACGCTCTGCCTTGCCTCAGGTGTGAACGGGATTCTTCCTGCTGTGACCTTCATGCTTCTCTCCGTTGTTTTCAAACGCCTCTCCCGCCGCTTCTACAGCAGCTGACCTCCTACCCCACGGCTTTGCAACGAACCGCAAGTGGATGAAACAGTAATTGAGGTGGAGCGAGGGCACCGACAGGTGGACACGAGCAAAAATGTCCGTGCACGAAACATCCGTCACTCACTCTCCGAAAAGATAGACGGTGCGGAGGCGGGAATCGACGGCATGGATGCCAGGCAGGATTTCACGCAACGAGAGATCTTTCGGTGCGAAAACGAAGAGCAGTTCGACCTTGTTGTCTTCTCCCCCGCTTTTGAGGACGAGCGGCAGAAACTCTGACCACTCCGTGAATTCGTAGTCGTGCGGCTTCAACGCGGGATCGAGGGATTCGCCTGACCAATCCTCTTCGATAAAGGTCAGCACCTTGCGGAGAGCTCCGTCCGCTTGTCTAGTCAAATGCAACTCAAACGGCTGCGGCACGCGGTCCTTCCGTTCCCTCCATTTGGATTCCGGGAGAAACGCCTGGAAATAAATTCCTTTGTCGGTCTTGCCGACCATCTTCACCCCTTTCCCGTCCAGCATCTGGAAGACGGTGGAAACTTCGGCTGCCTGTTGAAGCGTCAACTCCTGCGCGAAGTCGAGCGTGAGGAACGGTTCCATTCCCTCCTTCACCACACGCTGAAGAGTGCGAATCAAATCCTGCAACGGAAGTTTTCCCGCGAACGTCCCTGACTTGTCACCTGAAACCTCGGCAACAAGTCCAGCCACCGACGGGAGGATCGTGATCGAAAGCGGCATCACGCGGAGTTTACCGTTCGCCAACAGAGGTTTGAAGGTGAACTCGATCAAGTCACCGCGTGTCAAAGCTTTCGAGAGTGTCAGGCGTCCGTACACTTCGCTCTGGTTGACGCGAAACGGCACATCGAACACCGTGTCGGTGGCATTGTAGAGGGAGACGATAGAGGACGGCATGTTCGTGTCGGTATGACATCCACCGGCGACCCAGTTGCCCCCCGTGAAGACGAGTCCGCCGTCACCCAGCATGGGATGCTCGGTCTCCTTGTCCTCAAAGAGCGAGGCCAGCGGCTCGCTCTTCGCTTCCGCAGCGTCCAAGCGACGGTAACTGAGCGAAACACGCTCACCGATCGGCCAGAACTGGAAGCGCGAAGTGGCGTTGCACTTGCCACGAGGAAGACCGAGCGCCTCCATCGCACGCACCACATCGCTCGGCGTCGCAACAGAAACAGTCGCCGTTTCGTAGGCGCGGTCGCTGAGCGGACCAACAATCGCGAATTCTGTGGTGATCCCGATTTGATGTCCGACGGCCTCTGCGAGAAGACGGACTTCCTTTTTCTTCAAATCGGCGACAACCCCATTCCACACCTTGCAGTCTGGAAGCGCGGCCTGCGCTTTCTGCCAAGCTGCGATTGCGTTCGTTTGAATCATTGTCCAGTTCTCCGGACCGGAAAACTGGGATTGCGCGGCACAAGCCGAGGTCGCGAGGAAAAGCGCGAAGAGACAAGAGATTCGAGTCCAGTTCATTTGTTCGTTTCCTTTTCCATCCGTACATATCCCTCCTTCAGAAGCTGTCTGGCGGAGGCAACGCTTGTGAAGACTGCGGAGTGGAATCCCGCGTCCAAAGCACCTTGGACGTTCCGTTCCAAGTCGTCAAAGAAGAGCAGTTCGTTCGCGGGAATCCCGATTGTCCGGGACATAAGATCGAAGATTTCGCGATGAGGTTTGACGAGGTGATGCACGCCCGAAATGATTTCCGCATCCGCCATCACACGAACATCGTGCGCGGTCGCTTCGAAATACGGAAGGAAACTGGTCGGCATATTCGTCAGGATTCCGATTTTGTACCCCTGCCCTTTCAACTCGCGAATCCATTCTGGGGTTTCCGGATTCGGATACGCCCAACTACGAAAGTCCGCGTCAGCCAAATAGGAAAGGAGTGCGGGAATCAGGCACCGCGTCACACCATTGTCTTCCAGAATCTTACGGTAGAGTTGCTCCATACTGAGCAGATCGGCGTCCGTAGCCCAGCGGTGTTTCCGATACCCTTCGAGCACGGCCTCTTCCGAAATCCCGAAACGTTTTTCGAGGAAGGGATAGAGTTCGTCTTTGACCTGCGGCAGGGAAATGACTCCACCGTAGTCGAAAATAATTCCGCGAATTGGCGTAGTCATACCTTGATCTCTCCTTTCTTCCCGATATCCGCCAGCGAAATAGAGAGGATTTTCGAGACTCCCTTCTCCTGTTGCGTCACGCCATAGACCATATCGGATCCAGCGATCGTATGCTGGTTGTGCGTGATGATGAGGAACTGGGAATGCGACAGGAATCCTTTGAGTGCCTCGACAAAACGTCCGATGTTGCTGTCGTCCAACGCAGCATCCAGCTCGTCGAGGATGCAGAACGGCGCGGGCTTGATCATGAAGATCGCGAAGAGCAGACTCACTGCCGTCATCGTACGCTCGCCACCGGAGAGCAACGTGACGGACTGCGGACGCTTGCCGGGAGGACGCGCGATGATATCGACGCCACACTCCAGCGGGTCTTCTTGATTCTCCAGCATGACCAAACGCGCCTCACCGCCGTTGAACAACTTGGTGAACATAGTCCGGAAGTTCTCGTTCGCCTGATCGAACGTCTTCTTGAACATCTCGTACGATTGCGTGTTAATCTGCTGGATCACGTTCAGCACTTCGGTTTTCGCGTTCGTCAGGTCTTCTTCCTGCGCCTTCAAGAAGGCATAGCGTTCTTCCAACGCCTTGTAGTCTTCAATCGCCGCGAAGTTGACGGGACCGAGTGCCTGAATGTCCGCACTCAACTGCTGGACACGTTGCTCGATCTCAGGAATCGGGGGTGGCACGCCCTTCGTCTCCTTCCACGGAGGATCCGCCTCGGCGATAAATGCCTGCTCGTCCAAATCATACTCGTTTCGAATATGATCGAAGTGATTTTGACGGCGGATACTGGACTCCTGATGCTCGAGTTCCGCTTTGGTCTTGTTCTCGCGAGAACCGTCCAGCATCCGACGACGTTCGAGCAACGACGCATCGACACGATCAATTTCGTCCTGCTTCGCAAGACGTACCTGCCGCGTCGCGTCGATTTTTCCGTGCAGTTCCTCCGATGCCAACTGCAATGGTTCCAGCGAACCGGTCAACTGTTCAATCTCGTGATTCAGTTTCTCGATGCTGTTCTGATACGACTGTAGCCCGGAGTTACGTCCCTCAATCGTCTTGTTCAATTCGTCGATATGCTCCTGCACAGAATTCCGTTGAGAGTCGGTATAGGTCAGTTGCTGGCTCAGGCTGGAGACCTGGATACGCGCCTCCGTCAGTTCCTGACTCAACTGGCTGTACACGCCCTCCATCACCTCCAGACGTGCGGAGGCCTCTTGCGTTGCGTTCAGCAAGGTAACCCGTTGCCGCGAAAGCGTGTCGAACTCCTCTGTCAATGCGATGCGCTCTTCGTCATCGGACGCGGTCAACTCCTTGACGGCGTTCAATTCCCGCTCGACATTTTGCAAACGCTCGCGCGCACGCGAAGCGTCGCGATCGATCGCCTGGAACTCACCCTCCGTCTGTGCGGCCTTGCGGCGATCCTCGTCCAACTCGCGGCGAGTTTGCTGAAGATCCAGCGTGAGTTCGGAGACGCGCGCGTTCAGCTCCTCCAAACGCCGTTTGGACTGTTCAATCTGACGTTGCAACTCCTCTAGTTTTCCGCTCGTCTGGGAAACCAGCATACGCCGCGCCAGCGGACTGGAGACCGCGTTGTCCGGCATCCACAGTTCCGCACTGCCGTCGCCGTGGAAAATCACACCTTCGCGGGTGACGACGGAAAGCCCGTGCGCATTCTCGAACCAGCCCTGCGGGATTGATGCCTGCGAATCCGTCAGATAGACACGTCCAATCAAACGTTCAGCCGCTTCTGCGAAATCGGCATCGACGGTCACGCAGTCCAGCAACCTCGGAAGACCGGAAGGTGTTTCGTTGCGCGGGGGGGGCGGGGTACCAACCGACAAGATGAATTTCGCGGCGGAATGTTCCCCGTGAGCCAGCAGTTTCGAGAAAAGAGCCTGCGCGGTGGCGGCATCTCGAACGACGATTGCATCCAACCAAGCACGGAGACTCGCCTCGACCGCCAATCGAAGGTCGGGTTCAGCGGTGATTTTTTCGGCAAGCGTTCCCAACACCTCGCCACGCTCGATCGAGAGCGGATTCGAGGCATCCAGCAAGAGTTTGGAACCGCCCGAATAATCATCGGCGGATTCTTGAGAGGCGTTGAGCAAGTCCAGCTTGGCGCGTGTGGCGGCAGCTTCGGACTGCATCCGCGTATTCTCCTCCTGCAACTGGTGCAGTTCATCGGCAGCCTGCGTACGCGACTCCTCCAACGTTTCGAAACGAGCCTCGCACTGTTCGACACCCTCGCGATACTTGGCGAGCCGCGAAGCGATCTCGTCGCGTGTCTTTTCCGTGACGGCAAGAGCCTCGCTCAACTGGGCATGCTCGGCGGTCAGGCGATCACGCTTGAGCAGAATCTCGCGCTGGCGGTTATCCATCTCGGTGAGTTTCTGTTGGATTTCAGAGCAACGACGTTCGCAAACGACCTGTTGCTGGCGATCCCTTTGAAGTTGCGTCCGTGTCGCCTCCAGTTCCTCGCGGTGGCTATCGAATTTCTCTTGCGCCTCATCCAGCCGGACCTTTTCCGACTCCATCGCCTTCACCGTCAGGAGCCGTTTTTGTTCCAGCGAATCAACTTGCAACTTCATCTGATCGATCTGGCGTTGCGTTGTGGAGATCTCCAAATTGTCACGCTCCGCCCAAGCCTTGTACTCATCGATCCGTTCGCGATTAGTCTTGATCACCTCCTGCGCACGGATGAAAGCATTGTCTGCCTGGGCAGCCTGTTCCGTGAAACGGTTGATCTGCTCCTCGATCTCATGGACCTCCGCATGCATTCGCGAAGAGGCGGCTTCTTGTTCCGCGACGAAATCCTGATGCGCCTGGATCTGTCCGTCTAACAACTGGAGACTCTCGTCGATCTGCGCCAGCCGCTCGTCCAACGCCGCGATCCGCCGCTTGGTCAGGAAGATGTCAAGTCCACGCAACTCGGTGTGCAGTTCGTTGTAGCGGCGAGCCTTCCCCGCCTGACGCTGCATGGAACCGATCTGACGTTTCACCTCGCGAAGCATATCGTCTAGTCGCACCATGTTGGCGGAGGTCTGATCGAGCTTGCGCAACGCCTCCTTGCGGTCGGCTTTGAATTTCGTGATACCGGCAGCCTCTTCGAACACGGCGCGACGATCCTCCGGACGGGAAGAAAGAATCGCATCGATCTGTCCCTGCGCCATGACGGAGTACGAAGTAGTTCCGATACCGGTTCCCATGAACAGCCGGTTGACGTCCTTCAAGCGGCAAGGTGTTTTGTTGATGAAGTACTGACCTTCGCCCGAACGGAAGACGCGGCGCGTGATCGTGACTTCGTTGAATTCCGTTCCCAGTGCCTTTTCGCACTCGGCGAAAGTGATGCTCACCTCCGCCATACCCAGTTGCTTGCGGCTGTCCGTCCCGTTAAACACCACATCGGCCATATGCGCACAACGAAGTTGCGTTGGACGCTGTTCTCCCAAAACCCAACGGATGGCATCGGACACATTGCTTTTTCCGCAACCGTTCGGCCCGACAATCGCAACCATGCCAGGATTGAACTGAAGCCGCGTCTTATCCGCAAAACTTTTGAAGCCTGTTATCTCTACCTGTTTCAGATACACTGATTACCCTCGCATAAAAGAAAGATTTATTTTACCAAAAAATCCCGACCAGCAAAAGCAAGAAGTAGATGTCAGCTTTTAGCTACTAGCTATTAGCTTTTAGGAGGAAGCTGGAGGACGCGGGCAAAAATGCCTGAACGCGGAACATTCTTCATTCCTCACTCATCATTCGTCACTCGTCACAGACCGCCAATTCTTTCTTCTTGACAACCCCTTGGAAGTTTGGTTAAATAATTACCGTTTTTCGCGACACGATGTCGGACCGTAGCTCAGTTGGTAGAGCACGACACTTTTAATGTTGGGGTCGAGGGTCCGATTCCCTCCGGTCCGACCAGTTTTGCGGAAGATCCCTGATCGGGGCGTAGCGCAGCCTGGCAGCGCGTTTGCTTGGGGTGCAAAAGGTCTCGGGTTCAAATCCCGACGCCCCGACCATTTACGGCCCTCCCCAGAAATGGGGATGGGCCTTTTTACTTTTCCGTACCAAGGTGGAGATTCCGGATGAAAGACCTGCATGACATCTATCGACTACCGCGTGCGCACACACCGCCCGTCTTTCTGGCGCCGATGGCGGGCTATACGGATGCCGCTATGCGGCAGATCTCGCATGAATTCGGCGGAGTTCCCCTTGCCTATACGGAAATGGTCAACGCCTACGCCTGTGTCCGGGATGATCCCAAAACATGGTGCCTGCTCGAAACGTTGCCCGACGAATGTCCCGTTGTCGCCCATATTTTCGGTTCCGATCCTGCGATTATGGCGGAGGCGGCACGCAAAATCGAGGCGACAGGTCGCTTTGCCGGCATTGACGTCAACGCGGGATGCCCCGCCCCGCGCGTGATGCACGACGGTGCTGGCGCGACCTTGATCAAAGACCCGCAACGACTTCACGACATCCTTTCCGCAATCGTACATGCAGTCCGTCTCCCTGTCAGCGTGAAAACCCGCATCGGTCCCGTTCCCGGAACGGTCTTGGTTTTTGAAAATCTTGCGGCGGCTGAAGAAGCGGGCGTCTCCTCGTTCGCCGTTCACGGACGTTTCACCTCGCAGGGACACGCGGGGACGGTCCACTACGACATTCTCGCGGAGGTAAAAGCGAAGGCGCACATCCCAATCTTGGGAAATGGCAATGTAGTCTCTCCCGCAACCGGACGACTGATGCTCCTCGAAACAGGAGTAGATGCATTGCTTGTTGCGCGCGGCGCGATCGGGAATCCATGGATGTTGCGTGATTTACGCGATGCTTTGACTCAGCCT
>JAFYDR010000288.1 GCA_017544725.1 Kiritimatiellia bacterium | reverse complement strand
GTGACGGATGGGGAGGGACGCGCTCCGTCGCGTCCACCGCGTAACGACGACACCATCATCGTCGAAACGAAAGTTATCCACATGAACGTTCCCGCGCACGGCACGGGCGGGGAGCTTGCCTATAACTTCGTAGGGCGGCGAAGCCGCCCAGCTGAGAAGCGGGGAAGCTGAGAGGCTGAGAAGTGAGCCACCTCCGGTGGCAATGAAAAATGACGAATGACAAGTGACGAATGAAGAGTTGCAAAAGCGGTAAAGCCGTAATGAAGAAAGAAAAGATAAAAATGAAAGGAAATGCTACAATTCTTCATTCGTCATTTTTCATTCTTCATTCCGAACGAAGTGAGGCATTTAGTCCCCACAGAGGCACTTACCGACAAACGGGGAGGGCAACATTCACGTTGCCCTCCCCGTTTTCATTTGTCACTCGTCATTCTTCATTGGCGGCATAGCCGCCGTCCACCTAGCGGTAACTGTCGGTGAGGATTTGGATGCACTCTTCGTCAGAGAGCTGGTAACGGTCGAACGGGAAGAGCAGCCCCATGCAGTCCTTCGCGTTACGCACCATCTTCGGGAACTCGTCGGGCGTGATGCCGTAGTCGGACATCTTAAGATCCGCCACGCCGCACTCTTCCTGCAACTTCATCAGCACCTCGACGAAATCCATCGGATCGTTCGCGTCCGTCTTGCCAAGCATCCGTGCCATCGCGATGAAACGGTCGTCGCACACGTGCTTGTTGATGAAGAAGGTGTAGTATGCGCGGGAGATCATGATCAGCCCTGCTCCATGTGGCAGGTTGCCGTGGTAGGCGGAGAGCGCGTGTTCCAGCGAGTGTTCGCTGGTTGTACAAGCGTCGAGCATGACCAGTCCGGACATTGTGTTCGCGAAGGCCATGCGTGTGCGAGCATCGAGATCCGAACCATCGCGGACAGCGCGGACGAGAGCCACACCGACATTCTCGATTGCGGCGCGTGCCAGCATGTCGCTTTTGAGGTTCGCCAGATTTGAGATGTACGCTTCCGTGGAGTGGAAGAGTGCGTCGAATCCTTGATATGCGGTAAATTTCGGCGGAACGGAGAGCATCAGTTCCGGATCGACGACCGCTAGCACAGGGAAGGCGTTGGCGTCGCAGTATGCGGTCTTCTCGTTCGTCTCTTCATTGGTGATCACACCGTAGTTATCGACCTCGGATCCTGTGCCTGCTGTGGTCGTGATCGCGACAAGCGGAAGCGGTCTGTTCGCGAGCGGCTTCTTTCCGCCGGTACCGAACAGGATGTACTCCCAGAGGTCACCGTCGTTGACAGCCATTGCGGCGATCGCCTTGGAAGCGTCCATGACCGATCCACCACCGAGTGCGATGATGCAGTCGGCACCCGCCTCGCGAGCGGCGACGGACCCTGCCATTACGGCAGTCTTGGTCGGGTTTGCGCCCACACCGTCAAAGACCACGTGCCCCACCCCCGCTTGATCCAACTCGCTTTCCAGACGAGCCAGATATCCATTTGCACGGGTGGACTTGCCGTTCGAGATGACGATGAGTGCCATCTTTCCCGGAAGTGCCTCTTCGTGAAGCGTGTTCAATTTGCCTGCACCGAAGACGATCTTCGTGGGCGCGAAATGCTGAAACGTGAAATTCGTGGAAATCATATCCTTCTCCTTTTGTCGATTTTCAACCTCGGTCTCAAATCACTCTTTCTGTTTACGGAAAATCGGGCTTCGGGCATTTGCACATCCCGAAACCCGATCACATTTGTTCGGCTACACGCCGACTACTGCAGCTTCACGGTCAGGTCCATCGGGTAACGACCGAACGACTCACCGTAGAGGGCGAGACCGTTGGCGTCTGCAGCCAGACGGATCACGATCTTCCCTTCCTTCTCCGCTTTGGCAAGCGCGGCTGCGGGAATGGCAATCTCGACGGGATAGCCGTAGGAGCCAGCCTCGTGCAAGTGACGATCCTGTTTCTGGGCGAACCAGGAGAGGATCCCGCGATGGTCGGCGGGATCATCCGGCAACTCGACCTTGGTGATCGTTTCGCCGTTTACGCCGATGGTGACGGCACCCTTCCAAGGATGGGAACCGGTCATCGGGTAGCTGTTCTGGTTCATGCTCGGATCGAAGTTACCGCGCCCTAGCATGTAATCGGAGTCATCCTTCTTCTTGGCGTTCGCGAGGTCCTTGCCGTTCAAACGCTTGGCGGAAATCTCCGCAAGGAAGGTTGCGTTCTTGAGGTTGGCGGCCTTAACGCCCTGCGGCCAAGGAATCTCATACTCGAAGAATCCCTTTCCGGCGCCATTCACCTTCAGTCCGTCCATCACGTTCCATTGCTTCTGCGACCACTCCTGACGGGCGAACGCCTTAGGCGCAACGCGGAGAATCCGCGCACCAGCCACCGTCTCGTCGCGAGAGTTGCCGCCCTCGTTGCGGGTGACGAAGGTCGTGAAGTTGCGTCCGACCACCGTGGCTCCGTCGGAGAGCGCGAAGCAAATCACGCCAGCGGCGGGAACGGTCGGCAGCTTGACGGCGAAGGGTTCCAGCGCACCTTGCTGATAGGTGACGGTCGGGATGTCGCGCGTACCGGCGTCGCTCTCCTGCAGCTTGCCAAAAGCGTCCCAGCTACGGACGGTGACGGAGAGCTTGAGCGTCTTGCCCGCATACTTGTCGGTCATGATCGAGAGCGTCATGGGGACGTTGTAGGTCGCGCCCGGCGCGAATGCAGTGCAGGGCTGCTTATCCAGAGCGAGATAGACTTTGCCGTGCAGATCCTTCAGCGACATGCCGGGGAAGAGTTGCTCGATACCCGTGAACTTCTCGGAGCGGTCGAAGCGGACGTAGCCGTTCCACTCGTTCGTCACGTCGTGATGCTCGGTGTAGAGCCAGCCTGCGCATTTCGGCGCACGGTGGAAGGCGTCGAGCATCGCGTGGTAATCCCAGCTCCAATCGACATCGCCGGTGCTGCCGTCGTAGCCCCAGACGTTGCCGCATTCGCTGTTCATCATCGGTACGCCCTCTTCCTGCTTGTAGCCGCCGATGTAGTTGTGCGTGGAACCGGGGAAGTTGCCCTTCACGTACTCGGCGATGGTCGCTTCCCACTGGTACCAAGGCTTGTAGGCGTGCCAGGAGTTCAGGTCGGAGATGACGTGGTCCTGGTTGCAGGGGGACTGATCCTCGACGATGCGTGTCGGGTCGATCATCTTCGCCAGACGATAGATGGCGGCAACCTTCTCGCGGGTTTCGGGGAGGTAACGGTCGTGGCGGTTCTTGGAATCGATGTTGGTGAAGAGTCCCCATGTTTCGTTGAAGAGCACCCAACTGAAAATTGAGGGGTGGTTCATGTCGCGGCGAATCATCTGGATCAACGCATAGGCACTTTCCTGGAACATCTGCGGGGTCGGTTCGCCCCAGGCGTTCGGCACGTCCGCCATGATGAGCAGACCGAGCTTGTCAGCCCAGTAGAGCTTGCGCGGCACCTCGATCTTGATGTGGATGCGGTTGCCGCTCAGACCGATCTTCTTGGAGATCAAGATCTCGTTCTTCATGAACTCGTCGGACGGGAAGGTGTAGAACCCTTCCGGATGATAGGACTGGTCCAACGTTAGCTGCATGTAGTGCGGCTTGTTGTTCAGCGCGATGTAGGGGAAGTCCGTTCCGGGCAGATTTTCGACGCTGATCTTGCGCATACCGAAGTAAGTGGAAACCACGTCTTCGAGATCCTTCCCTGCAAGCTTTGCTTTGACCTCGTAGAGGTAAGGATTGTCGAGATCCCAGAGCTTCATGTTCTCCAGCGGGATTACGAAATCCGTATCCATCTCTCCCGGCTCAATGCGGGTTCCCGCTGCGCCCGAACGGTCTTCCGGTTTGAAGGCGACGGAGAAATCGAGCGTGTCCTTCGCCGGACCATTGAGCTTGGCGTGGACGCGAACCTGACTGTTGTCGATGTCCGGATAGAAGTGGACGTACTCCAGATAAGTCTCGGAACGCGCTTCCAGATAGGCGGTCTGCCAGATGCCGCGCACGTTGCCGTATCCCTGCTTGCCGTAGAGGTGGTTCTCGATCCGTTCCTGCCCCTTCGGCATGTCATAGACACGTACGACGAGCGTCTGCTCCTCGCCCCACTTCACGAGGCGCGTCAGCTCGAACTCGAACGGTGTGTAGCCGCCCCTGTGCGAACCAACCGGCTTGCCATCGAACCAACCCTTGGTCTCGAAATCGGACGCGCCGATTACGAGAAAGACACGCTTGCCCTTCCACTCGGCGGGCACCCGGACTTTACGCTGATACCAGCCGATGTCGGCATCGTTCGCCACGCCGGAGAGAGGGGAGCCCCAACCAAACGGAACGGTGATCGACAGCGGGAACTTCGCGCCGGGATCAAACCACTTTTCCGCTTCACCCTTGGAATCCTTGTCGAAACGGAAGGCCCAAGCCCCATTCAGATTCTGCCAGGCGGCACGTTCATAATCCGGACGCGGATGTTCCGGCAGGGGAATGTCGGCGCGAACTACGCTTGCGGTGAACACGGCAGACGCAGTGAGACCGAACCAGAAAGACAGTTTTTTCATTGTATCCTCCAAACTTGACCTGTAACCAGTACCAATGCCGAAATTGTAACGAAAAAAGCTATCGGTGGCAAGCGCGGAATGCAGGGATAGCTTTTCGGGGAGCTTTTAGCTTTCAGCTGTTAGCTGTTAGCCGCTGATCCTCCCTCGAAAGCAATCGAAAGCAATCGACCGCATTCGATTGTTTTCGAGCGATATGCTTCTCAGCCTAACACGCTTTACCAGCTGGGCGGCTCTGCCGCCTCGGGAGGGGCAACGTCCCCGTTGCCTCACTTCGTTCGGAATGAAGAATGAAAAATGACGAATGAAAGCGGGAGGGGCAACGTCCCCGTTGCCTAAACTTGACACGCTTAACCGGCTTATCCAGCTTAACTCGCTTTACCAGCTGGGCGGCATCAGCCGCCCCCTACCGGATGCTGATGACGCAGCCGGTGGTGCGGAAATAGACGCCGGTGTCATTGGAACAGAGTGCGCCGTTGGTTTGTCCGTTCGTCAGAACGAACCTGACACGGTTCGACGGGGGCGTTGTCCAGGAGATCAGCTGGTCGCCATTCGCGAATGTGCGGATGCCCGTATCGACGAGGACTTCCTTTCCGGCGGAGAACATGAACCAGTTCTTGCCTTCCACGTCGAACGGGAGATCGCGAGCTTTGAGATTGACCACCGCCGTACCGTTGAATCCTGCCAGCGATGTTCCGGAGGAGAACGCACCATCCCGCAGAATGAGCGTACCGGGGAACGTGGAATTCGAACTGAAGGTAGCGGTTCCTCCCTTGAGCAGGATCGTACCCGTGAAGTCCGAGAAATTCCCCGCTACGGTCTGCGTTCCGCCAGCGAACTCGAACACACCCGCACCATGTGCATGACTCTCGGATCGGATGAAGAAGTTACCGCCGGTTGTACGGATGACACCATTGTTCTCCACGCGGCAAGGATGTGTCTGATCGTCGCGGCTGCCGAAATACAGTTTACCGCCCGTATGGACAACCGTTCCGTCATTCTTGAAGATGCCGCCAGTCGCGAAGAAATCATTGCCGATGTTGAACGTCGCGGACGACTGGTTTGTGATGACGCCAGTGTACCACGGACCTTCCGTGGGGCAGTTTAGGGTGACACCACTTTGCACCGTAATGGGAGCATTGATCCGATACCAGTACCGTGTGGAACTTTGGATTGTTCCGCCGCCTTCGCCAACTTCGATGCCGCCAGGGAACAAAAGACTCTGCGTGGTATTATTCTTTGCCCAACTCATCAGTGTACCGCCTTGGTCGATGGAAATTTTCCCTGAGATGTTTAAGATGCCGCCGTTGTTACAAGGCTCCAGTATGCCGCCCGATGTGATGACAACGTTCGCGCAATTGAGATAGGCCGCCGTACCCTCGCAGAAGGCAACCTTCGTGTTCTTCACGGTCAGGGTGCGTCCCGTACCGTAAAGCCCCACGTTGTCTCCTCGGAAGTCGATACGCGATCTGCCGCCGAATGTCGCGTCGCCTGTCATGTTAACCGTAGAGAAATGACGTCCTGAAGCATTTCCGTAAGCATCGTTGACGATCACACCGGACCCGTCCGGTCCGTCTCCCTCTACGTAGAATGTTCTCATAAAGAATGGTGCATTCTTACCTTGTATCGAGAAATTCATGTCGAACTGTCCGGGATCTTTGACCGTAATCGTACCGCTCGTGCCGAATACGTTCTCGTTCGTCATGCCGACCCTGAAAACGCCGCCGGTGATGGTGATCGGAACAGTTGCGGCAAGTGTGCCTCCGCTCCACGTGAACATACCCTCGCCATCGAGAACGAGTGAGAGATTCCCGGTGATCTCAAGGTATTCGGTCTTGGAGAAATTGACGTTCTTGCCGAGGGTGAAGTGTAGCTCGCCGGGATGGTCTGTGTCAGCGGAGGTGTCCGTTATGTCGAAGGCTGCGGCACTTCCGTTCGCGGGACGAAGAATGAGACGATGCCCGTTCAGGTCGATCGCGCCCGTCTGTACGGACGGATCAAACGCCGTCCAGCCGTCGAAAGGAACATCCGCAGCGAGTGTGATCGCCGTAGCGGGAGTCGGGAAAGACGCGACAGGATTGCCGAGGGAATCGAGGCACGTCCAGTTGCTCGGGTCTGCGAACTCGCCGTTCCCCGTTGCATCAGTCCATGTGGCGGATGCCACATCGGTGATATCGCCGTCGCCGAGATAGAGTCCGTCCGCCTTCTCGACGAGCGTAAACGATGGTGCAGAAAAGACCAACGCGGGCCTGGATCCCGTCTCCCAGGCTACAATCTGTTCACCCCACGTGAGCCTCCTGCCGCGAAGCTCAATCGCCACGGCCTGGTTGGCGGGGAGTGTGAGCCAGGTTTCGGGGATGGTGAACGGCGCTGTCTTGCCCGAAAGATCAAATATGACGGGGCATGTCACAGAGGCGAGGGAGTTGGAGACATCGCCGTCCGCAAGGACGAGCGTTCCGTTGAAAGTTGCAATGCTCGGAAGCTTTGCCCAGCCGCCAGAGATACGGAGTGTGCCGGTAAAACCGGAAAGGTTGCCGGAAACGTCGGAGGTTCCGCCGAGGTCGAAGGCACCGGTTCCGATCGCGGAACTTTCCGCATTCAAGAAGAACTTGCCGCCGGTCGTGCGGATTGTGCCGTCGTTCTCGAGGCGGCAGGGATTGTTCGCGTTCTGATTGCTGCCGAAGCGCAGTTCGCCCGCCCGCTGTTCGACTAAACCGTGGTTCACGAAGATGCCAGTGTCTCGCAACTCTGTGCTGCTTGATGTCAAGACGATGGTCGCGTCCGTCTCATTCGTGATGGCGGTGTACCACGTGCCTCGGTTACCTATTGTCAGCGTGTTGCCGGATGTGACCGTGACGGGTTTGGTGTAGTTGAAATAGTTGTAATCGCTATAAATCATTGCGCCACCGGCGCCGATGACAACCGGATTCACGTATTGATAGGTGTTTGCGTCGCCGGGGGACCAACTTGCCAGTTTCCCTCCGTTTACGAGAAGGATAGATCCGGCGATGTTGACTACGCTACCGTCGTTGCAGGGCTGGAAGATGCCGCCGTCCGTCACGATTACGTTTTCGCAGTTGAGGTATGCCGAACCGGCGCAGAAGGCGACCATCTGCGTGTTCTTGATGGTGAGCGTATATCCCGTGCCGTCGATGCCGACATCGTAACCGCGGAAGTCGATACGCGAGGTGCCGCCGATCGTCGCGTCACCTGTCATGTAAACCTTGGTACAATGTTTTCCTGATTTTTCAAATGTGGACGTGTTCACGAGTGCGCCGGAGCCGTCGGGTCCTTCGCCTTCAAAGTAGAGCGTACGACTACGCGTTGGCACGTTATTGCCCAAACTGTAGTTGATGTCGAATTGCGCTGGTGATTTGACCGTAATGGTGCCGCTCGATCCGAAGACGTTTTGGGTTTTTACATTGACCTTGAAAACGCCGCCGGTGATGGTGATGGGAACCGTGGCGGCAATGGTGCCGCCGCTCCATGTGAACTTGCCGGCACCGTCCTTGACCAGCTTGATTCCCCCTTGAATGGAGTAACCGCAGTTTGCGTTTTCGACACCAGCCGGAACCGTGATACGAAGTTCACCGGGATTCGAGGTGGTGTCGGTGATAACGGGTGCCGTGCGGTTTGCCTCTATGCACAAGTTGCCGTTGATCTTGAGATTGTGACCGTCGAGATAGACACGTGCGCCCGGCGCGAGATAGACCAATGCGTCCGACCAGTCCTCGTCCGCAGTGAGACGGTATTCGCTCTCAACCGCGAGATCTGCCTGCGGCAGACGCTCCAATGCGCAAGAACCGATCATGGCCGTTCTGTCAGTAGTCTGGTCCGCCAGGCCGTAGAGCCGGAAGGTGTAGGTTTGACCTGCTTCGAGCTTCAGGTACCAAGTCGTGTTCTGGTATGCGAAACGTTTTCTGTGAAACTCCACGCTTGCGAATTCGTTTGTTACGCCGCCGCATGCGACGCTGAATCCCAGCGTTCCGGGATTGTCGTACGAGCCATTCGCAATATGGCGTGTCGCATACCGGCAGGTAAAGGCGTAAATGCCGCTTTCTTCTAACGTTACCGTCTGCTCGATCCAGGATTGTCCCTTGACAAACCCGTTTTGCATCTGGATGAAGACGCGGTAGTTGTCATTCGCTGAGAGCTTCGGCAACCATGTATCCGGGTCGTCTTTCGACGCCACGCCCGCATTCTCGCCGCCCGTCCAGCCGGTGAGCGTCACCTTGCCGTCCTTGAACCATCCCCACCTGCCTTTGTTGCTGTCGGAAGCAACGGTGGCGTTCTCGAATTCGGGATTGACGAACAGGTTCGGATAACCGAGCGGACCGACGCCCTCGGCATTTGCGGAAAACACGGCGGTAATACCGGCAGTTACAATTCCAAGAATCCATGCGATACGGTGACGTTTCATAAGAATGATCCCTTCATGGAGCTACTACATACCAACATACATGCTCCGCACCATGCGGATGCAAAATAAGTTTGACATGTGAATGCTATCGCGTCAAGAAGAAATACACCAACTTCGGGAGTCGGGGTGCACTACGTATCTCGCCACCAGTTCAGCTATCGCTTAAACAGAAAATAACAACCTCGTGCGCGAACTAGTGACAGGCGGCGAAGCCACCAGCTGAGAAACGGGGAAGCTGAGAGGCGAACCGCAATGAAGAATGAAGAGATAAGAATGAAGAATGGGAACGGCGGGCCGCCAATGACGAGTGACGAATGAAAGAAAGGTGACCAGCCACGCTAGTCCACCCCGGTATGCCGCGTGTCATTTGTTGCGTGTCATCGGTAGCTATCGATTGCTATCGAATGCAATCGAGTGGGAGGGACATGCCCCGGTGTAGTCGCCATGCGTAACGACGAATGCCCTCGTCGTCGAAATCGACAGGGGTTGCGATTGCATGGTTACGGAAGCCCTGAAGGGCGGCAACTGTACAGACGGGGGTGAGCGAAGCGTAACCCCCGGCGGTGCGAGCGGTATCCGCCAAGCCCTGAAGGGGCGGCAGAGTATTCTACCGCAGCTCGCCGAGC
>JAFYDR010000287.1 GCA_017544725.1 Kiritimatiellia bacterium | reverse complement strand
GTCGCTTCGTACGGCACTTGTGTATGACGGGGAACTTTCGCCTTCGGTCGAAGCGGACGGCTACATCGACGCAATCGTCTCCGCAAGGCGATTGCTTGGTCTTTAGAACGGATCGTAGGTTCTTCCATGAAAAAGTTCTGTGAGTGCCTCGGAGGTGACGTGCCGATCGTGTAGCAGACCAATCTTTGATAGACTACCGCCATGAAAACAGCAGTTACGGAGAGGGCTTTCCGCGTAATATTCGGCGCGGCATGAATTTCACCTATTTGCAGAAATGCGGATAGGTGAAAAGTTTTGGCGGAAGAATTTATTTCACCTATTTGCAAAAATGCAGATAGGTGAAGTTTTTGGATTGATTAGCATTGTGAAATATGATACTATACCCTCCGTTAACGCGTAAAAGGAAGTATTAATGTTTTTTGGTCGAGAAGAAGAGTTGAATCAATTGGGTGGCCTTTGGCGCAAGAGCGTATCATCTCTTGTCACCTGTAGAGGCCGCAGGCGCATTGGCAAAAGTGTGCTTATAGAGGAATTCTCCCGTAGGACAAAGGCAAGGTTTATAAAGATAGAGGGAAAGCGGCCCCAGAAGGGATGGAGCAATGAGACCGAGCTAGAGGCTTTTGCAGAACAGCTTGCTGCGCAAACAGGCGCAGAAACGACGCCTCCGTCAAACTGGCTGAACGCCTTCATCCGTCTTTCGGACAAGATAACGGATGATGAGAAGACAGTGGTGCTTCTGGATGAGATATCCTGGCTTGGGCATTTTGACGATACATTTGCGGCGACCCTGAAGATTGCCTGGGACAATTATTTCAAGAAGCACGACAAATTGATTCTCGTCGTGTGCGGAAGCGTTTCTGGATGGATACGCGACAACATAATCGACAACGGAGCATTTCTCGGTCGCCGTTCGCTTGACGTGGTACTCAAGGAGCTTCCGCCGGCGGAATGCGCCAAGTTCTGGGGCGAAGCGGCGCGAAGGATAGACACGCGTGAAATTATTGACGTTCTTTCTGTCACTGGCGGCGTGCCACGTTATCTGGAGGAGATAGACCCATCGCTTTCGGCCTCTGAGAACATAAAGCGCCTGTGCTATCTTCCGAATTCGATCCTGCGAGTTGACTTCGACGACATGTTCAACGATGTCATTACGGAGCAACCTGTTTTCACGGGAAAGGTTCTGCGTTTGCTGGTTGACGGCCCCCAAAGCGTCACGGAAATCGCTGCCGCGCTGGATACGGAGAAGAGCGGGCGGATATCGAAGGCGCTTGACATGCTGGCAGAGTGCGGGTTGGTATCGCCTGATTCCGGTTTGAATCCAGAGACTGGAACTAAGATCCGTGAACGACGATATCGGCTGCGGGACAACTATTCGCGTTTCTATCTCAAGTTCGTCGAACCAGTTGCGCGGATGATCGACGACGGGTCGTACAGATTCGGGTCGCTTTCGATGCTGGATGGATGGAATTCCGTGATGGGGCTTGCGTTCGAGAATCTTGTTGTGAACAACTACGTACATTTGCTTTCGCATCTTCACCTTGGCAATACCTTGATAACGTCCGCCGCGCCATACAAAAAGGCGGCAGTCCGAGGACGAAGCAGAGGGTGTCAGGTGGACCTGATGATTCAGGCGCAGGGAATGATTTGCATCGTGGAGGTCAAGAGGTGCGACATAGACAAATCAATCATAGCAGAAGTCGATAGGAAGGTTGCCTGCATCTCCCGCCCTGCGGGCGTCTCCATTCGCACTGCGCTTGTGTTCGACGGTGCCATCGCGCCTACCGTTGAAGCCAATGGCTACTTTGACGCCATAGTCCCGTTTTCGAAGCTGCTGGGATTGTCCTGAGCAAAACCATTTTGATGGACGACCGCCATGAAAACAACCGTTACGGAGAGAATGTTCCGCGAAACGCTCGACGCGCTGGGTCTCAACCCCGAGAAGGGGGCGTGGGATTCGATCCGCCACTTCAACCTCGTGATGGAATTGGAGGCGCGGTGGGGCGCGAAGATTCCGATCCAGGATGTCGAAAGGCTCCAGTCGTTCTCCGATTTCTATTTCCGCGTGCCATGCCGACCGGCGAAGGTGCTGGCGGTGGATGCGGACAACACGCTTTGGAACGGAATCGTCAGCGAAGACGGCGCGGCGGACGTGGAACCGTACGCGGCGTTCCAGCGCGGTCTGTTGGCGCTGAAGGCGAAGGGCGTGGTGCTGGTGCTTCTCAGCAAGAACGACCCGCCGGATGGTGGCCGTTCGCCGATAGAGCAGGTGTTCGCGCGCGCGGACATGCCGCTTTCGCTTAACGATTTTGCGTTTGTCGGCGTGAG
>JAFYDR010000286.1 GCA_017544725.1 Kiritimatiellia bacterium | reverse complement strand
TCACTCGTCACTACTTCGCGAAGCGAAGTTATAGGCAAGGTTGTTCCTGTTGTTTCCACAATCCTCTCGTGCGCATGAGATGGGGAATTATGCAGATGCACCTCTGATCCGATTTTCTCGTTGCGCATAGAGTCGATACTTGTTAGAATGGTTTTGTGTTTGCGGAAAGGCGTGACGAGAATATGTCGTAATGGGCGGTTAGCGTCATCCGCATGATCATTCGGCGATACCAAGACGTAGAAAGGAAATGGGATTGGACGAGGTACATGGTTACGCATGGGTGGCGGCGGTTTTCCTGCTGTACGCGGTCGCGTTCTGTGCGTGGCTGTGCGGACGGGAGGGAATCCGGTCGCTCCGTAGCAAGTGGCGTGAGGTTCCTTTCCGAACCCGCGTCGCGGCGATCATTGGCGTCATTCTCGTCGCGGCATACGCATGTACGAAACCGGACGGCGGAAATCCGCGCGGTATTCCCCCAACTGGCGGAGGGGAACCGCTCCGCCAGCTGACGGAGGAGGAGTACGCCAGCGGCGTCGCGCTCACGTTGGTCGCGACGGGACGCTGGGGTGTGGCGGCGATACCGCAGGGCGCGTCCGTCCACCGGGAATGGCGGCTGCGCGGCGCGGCGGACGACCGTACCCTTCTGACATTGCCCGACGGCTTCGCCTTCCGGTTTTTCTCGAATAACGTGACCCGCCTGTGGGTCGAACCGGGCGGACGGACCGGTTGGGATGCAGACCGGTTGGAACCGCTCGCCGCGCAGCTCTCCTTTGCGCCGGAGGCGAACTGGGGAGTTCTCGCGGGCGGCGGTGCCTCGCGTTTCTGGAACGCCCTGACGTCCTCGAACAGCCTGTTGATCACATGGGAGAACGCACTCGCCGGACGGGAGACGGCATCGCCGGTTACCTTCCAGACGGAGATGTTTC
The DNA here is from genome assembly GCA_017544725.1 of Kiritimatiellia bacterium. Taxonomy (GTDB): domain Bacteria; phylum Verrucomicrobiota; class Kiritimatiellia; order RFP12; family UBA1067; genus RGIG8368. The sequence goes on along the minus strand of JAFYDR010000286.1, from coordinate 5,461 downwards.
AAGACGGAGGGTTCGTCTTCCGCTACGCGGACTCGAACTTCCCCCCCGCGACAATCGGGTGGACGATCCACGGGATCACGAACACGCTTTCCGGACCGCCAGCGGGGGAAATGCGGTGGACGGGGTTCGGCGACCTGCTGCACGGCGCGGTCGCGCCGGGGGACTTTGACGGCGACGGGCTTTCCGACAGCGCGGAGTTGTTCGGGTTCGGTACGGGTCCGCGTACATGGGACACCGACGGGGACGGTCTTTCCGACGGGGAGGAGGTGGCGGCTGGCACCGATCCGCTGACGCCCGACACGCAAGGGAACGGTACGAACGACCTGTGGCACATCTATCACCCTTCCGAGAATCCAGACCACACGTATTTGGCAGGGAGCGGGACGAGCCTCGCGGCGTTTACCGTCGTCACGCGACTCGACAGCGCGGTCGGAACCGCCGCGCTGCGGGCGGGGGACGCGACGATCCCGATCTTCGCGGGGGAGACGGTTACGAACACGCTGTTGCTGCCGACGGATCGCGGGATCCCGGTCGTGCTTGCGGAAGGGATCCGGACAAGCGAAGGTGCGACGGCGGAGGCGAACTTTTCCGGCACACCGCCGTGCGGGCTTCTGCCGCAATCAGGAAACGCGGGGACGAACGCGGACGACAGCGTGACGATCCACGCGGCCCGGAACGGGGACGGTGGTTGGGACGGATTCAGGGGGACGTTGTTCTCGCCGACCTACACGGTCATGCCGGGACACCTCTGTTCGCATTACTGGCAGACGTTCGCGATCCAAAGTCCGTCTGGGACTGCGGCCCTGCTCAATCCCGGCATCGGACCTGTGGACACGCTCACGCCGCCGGAACCGGAAGTGAACTGGTTCGAGAACGGCTTTTTCACAACCGCGCCTGTGGGTTACCGCGTGGTCGTTGGACTCGGCGGCTGGCTTTCCCTCGGCGGACGGGAAACTGTTCCGTACCATGTCTGTCACCCGCCCGACGAATACCAGCCGCCGCAGGGCGACGCGCAGGAGGACGGGGACCACGGTGCGCCGCAGGCGGGGGACGGAAACTGCCATTGCTGGGACTGCGAACATCCGGACGAGGAGGTCTGGCTCACGCCCGCCGGTCTTTGGGAAGAACCGGGGGAGGGCGGAACGACGAACGTATTCCGCAACGTGGACTATCCGCACCAGACGGTCACGCCAACGAGTGCCGCGTTTATGTACGTCCCGGTCTCCTCGTCTGCCTCAGACAGGACGTGTGATCTCTGTGGCTGTCCGCTCGACTCCGCATGGAACCTGGTTTCTGCCCTTTGGCGCCGCACGCACAATGTCGCCGTCTTTCCGGAAATGTCGTACCAGACAACCATGTTCTACACCATGTCCTACTTGGGACCCAGTACCAATTTCAGCCAGGAGGCGGTGGTTATCCGGTCGGGCGACACCTTCTACCGGATGCGCATGACCTGCGTTGCCCTCACCGCATCCTTCGCGGACACGCAGGCAACCAAACCGGACGTTCTGGTCGGCGCCCCCTTCCAGGCGTTCCTCCAGACCGACGTGCTGCTGCCGACGGGGGAGATCCGCTTCGTCGCGAGTACCGGCACGACCGTCCGCGCGCGGAACCGGATAAGCGGGCAGTACGAGACCGTATTCGACCCGATCGGCACGGCGGGTATGATGGACATCGCGACGTGGCGGAGCCTCTTCTGCGACGCCGCGCGAAACGCGGAACTGCTCGTGGAGGCGACGGAGTACGGCGACGGCTTCGTCCGGTTCCAGTACACGGGCGGCGGCGGCCAGGCGTCCGTCGAATGTTCCGCCGAGCTGCGGTTCACCTGCCGGGCAATCCGCGCCGAGCCTGTCACGACGGAAACGTGGGGCGACGGGATCCTGTACAATCCGTGCGGTGTCCTCATCGGACAGGAGGCGAAGTACCGGATTCAAATCTATCCGGCAGGTTTTCCTGAAAGCCAAATCACATGGAGCGTTTCGGCACCCGGACGTCTAGAATTCCTGGGCAACAATACGGGATCAATCGTTTCCGTCAGGGGGATCGCTGCAGGAGATGCCACCATCCAGGCAAGTGTATCGGGGATTTTGGGACTGCGCGATCAGGACAGGCCGACCATGAAGCTGCGCGTCGTGAATCCGTCCTCCGTCAAGATCAGGGCATGGATTATCGGGGACGGGAGACAATGGGCAACGACGCCATCCCATATAAGTCAAATGGTCGGGCGCGCCAACCAACTCTATGCACAGGTGGGTATGGGCTTCCAGCTGGAATCGGTCGGGCGGATCACGAATTCAGAATGGATGGCGATAGAAATGATTAGCAATACTTGGCCACGCAGTCAACAAGTTGTTAATTATACTAATGGAACAGATGGTTTGGAAATCTATTTCACTGCTGCGATTGATTGGGCAACCGGACTCCACCGCGATGGTGGAATCATCATTTCATCAACTGCGCCATTAGAGACCCTCGGACACGAGATCGGTCATGCCTGTGGATTGGAAGACATCTATGACCAGCATTCTCAATCCGGGCTGACACTTACAGTCGGAATAGAGGCTGATAATCTGCCGGACGATTGGGGAAGCGTTTCCGATGTCGGGTTTTATACTCGAAACTTGCAATACCCGAATCTCCTCAAACGGTTGTTGATGTATGGTCATTCGAACGTTGGGAAATCGGACATCTCGTACGGAGATGTAAAAGGAATTTGGCGAGGTCGGGAACTGAACTTCGATACCCTTCAGTGGGAAATGGTCTGGAAGGCTTCACTAGCGCCGGTTGGCTTTTTTCTGCACGCAACAGCTACGCCGGTCAGTCATTAGAAAGGAGAAACATGAAAGCACTACACCTCATTCTGTTCGTTGTCGCAGTCGGAACGATCTCGGTCTCTGCCCACGATCTTGTCGGCAGGGAGCTTGTGCATTACGAGCTGACGAACTACGTGTTCGCTGCGGAACATGGAGATATAATTGAATCGGAGGTACAGTCCTATTTTGAGAAAAGTGATTATACGCAAGAGGGCTTCTTCAAGGAACTGGTCTATTTGAGCGAATGTCTGAAAAACGACAAGTCATCGACAGGCGCTCTTATCCGAAATCGGATTTTAGGAACACTTGGGAAATTCTCCAAAGAGGGTGCGGAAAATTATCTGAAATGCGTCATTGCTACTGAAACTGGACGATCTGCACGAGATGCTATAGGTGGACTACTTAATACGACCTCCTTTTCAAAAGCATCGATGCATTTTCTTTCCCGCCAACTGAAAGAAGGGAAAAGAGATGATATACTTTTTCGGTATTCGTTTTTAGGGACTATAGATGGTAATCTTGAATATTCTTCGCTGACTCAAGAACAGCGTTCGATTATCTTAAGTACGCTAAAGGAATCGTTGCAAAACGAGGTGATAGCGGCGGATTGGCTTGACAAAATACTCTGTCGGGAACTTCCCGAATATGCGTCGAGCGAGGAGCGGGCAGCCACGCTGAAGCGCGTCGCAGAATCCCCGGAAGCCTCCGAATTCGTGCGGGGGTATATGCGCGAAGCCTTGCGGAAACTCGGCAAGGCGGCGAAGCCGTAAGAGGAGGAGAAGCGTGGAGGCTGAGAAGCTGGGTACGGTGATGAAGGTGATCAGTACGGGAACAAACTGTGGAGTATCAACATGACCAAGGTCGGAATATTCCAATTGTTCCAATGAGAAGGAGGGTATGATGAAAATGCTTCAACTGTTAACCTTACTGTTTATCGGAATCGGGTTCTCCGCGTTCGCACGTCATCCGATTCTGGTCGAGGACGACATCTGCACGATCACGAATAAGTTCTTGGGGCATTCGCGTCGTTCCGCAGATACATTCTCTATGCTGAATCGGTATCAGGAGGAACGCGACATCCTGGACAAGGATTTCGCGGCAGAGATTGTCGCGGCGGTGGAATCCTTGCGCCAACCGATACTGAAAAAAGGGGATCCAGCTTCAAGTCATCTGGATTGGGCTTGGGAACAGGGGGTTCGCTATTTGGGAGAAATGGACTCGGTTACGGTAGTTGCGACCAATTTCTTGCTTCGGACGATGAGACATGGTTATATGCATGAGATTCGAACAGCCGCCTGGAGCTATTTTCGACTGATGAAATTTTCTCCCGAGTGTTTTTCGGAAGCTCGAAATGTCATCGATGGTAGCGGCAAGTTGCAGATGGAAAACCGAATGCAATTGATAGGTGCAATCAACAGAATGATTAACTTTAGCATCGGGTACGGTCCACCTTCTCCGATGTCTGCGAGTAACAATCTTGAATATGCAAGGGAATGGATCGGCGAGAATAGCCTTCGTGCTTTGGCAATGCTACGGCCACTTTGCGTTGCAAGGCCTGAATTCGAGTATAGCGACGAATGGAAACACTACGCTCGGCTGATTGTCAACGAACCGCTCATTAGCGAGAGGGTTCATGGTATATACCGCGACAAATTGAAACAGGCGGAAGAGATGAAGAAGGAGAGGGAACGGAAACAGCGGGAGACGAGGCCGTGAAACGAAAATGAGAACTTCGTGTGTTGCCGCTACGCGGCAATTGGAGCGGCGAAGCCACCAACGGGATAAGCTGGTTGGCATGTAAAGCTGGGCGGGCGCATCTGCGTATTTCACCGTCGTCTTTTGAAAATGAAAACAACTACTTCGCTGCGCGAAGTAGTGACGAATGACGAATGAAGGCGGTTTCGCCGCCAGCTGAGAAGCGGGGAAGCTGAGAGGCAAGCCGCCGAAGGCGATAGTGACGAGTGACGAAAAAAAGCTGCTGTTCTTCATTCGTCATTTTTCATTCTTCATTCCGAACGAAGTGAGGCAACGCGGACGTTGCCCCTCTCTGAGCGGTATCCCTAATAGCTGACAGCTGACAGCTAAAAGCTACCTAGTCCTTACTCGGCAAGTCGGATCCAGCCGATGTTCCACGGGGCGATTGCGGGGAGCGTGACGAGCATGTCGTTTCCTTGTCGCGTGATTCGCAATGGGACGGGGCGTTCGCCGAGCGCGATCCATTGCGCGTTTTCCAGTTCCTTCGGCGTTTTGCGCATTCGGATCGTGAGCGGCTGCAGCTGGTCGATTGTCGTGTTGAGAACCGTCACGCTCCGTAAATCCCCGTTCTTCTCTACACGCGGAACGACGAGACATTGCGCGGGGTCTTCTGCCAATGCGGGAAGCGTACCTTGTGTAACCCAGTCGGCAGCTCTTGCCAGCTGACGGATTCGATTCCGGCTCAGCGCAGCGGCCTGGAATCCGTCACAGCCGAATGCCGCAATTCGCGCACCTTGCGCGGTCTCCAGCAGAATCGAGGCGATTCCCGCATCCTCGCCATTCCAGTTCTCGTAGCGTCCGACGATTCTCGCCGTTTCCGATTCGACGGTAAGACCATACGAGACCCCGCCGCGGTGGTATCCGTTTACCATACCTTGGTTGAGTTCGTCGTC